>NZ_JABAIL010000012.1 GCF_012641475.1 Flammeovirga agarivorans
GAATTGTCTTTTATGGATCCGCTTTCGCTGATCTTGTAATTACTTTTCAATACATTAAAAGAACGTTTGAGCCATTGCTCAATGAACTGTATATCAGTTTGTTTTGTGCTACTCCGTTTGAGAAGCGAGTGCAAAGGTAAGAACTAAATTTTAATCTCCAAACTCTTTTTGAAAAAATTTTATTTTATTTTTTCGAGCTAATTTCTGAAGATTTTCAACTCCCACTCTCTGCTTAAAAAGACCAACGTTTTAGTCTAGATCACTTCTTTGTTTCAGAAGCGAGTACAAAGGTAATATCAGATTCTTTAAATGCAATAAAATCTCACTAAAATTACATTTAACAAAATCAAATATCTATTATCCCTATAACTTACCCTCTCATAATCAAGCATTAGTTACTGAAGATATTTTGCAAAATTCTTTATCAATATTTGGAATACATCATTTGTACCTCCCATTGAAGTATGAAAATCCAAGTATCCTTTTATTTCTTCTATTGAAGTATCCCATGGAAAATTAGTATCTATCATAATATGTCTTGCTAAATCACTTTGAGCAGAATCTTCATTTGATATACTAAATATAAAGTCTCTAAATTTTTCGATCATTCCCATATGTATTAGTAACACAAAAGTAACAAATAAAAAAAGAAGGAAACAAAGCCTCCTTCTTTTCAATGTAAAGCCTTTTTAAAGACTTCCATTTCACGACATATTATATTACGATTTGATATTCTGAGAATAGTTAGTGTTAGGTTTACTAACAATGAGAAATTACTTAATTATAATTCTTCATGTTCTTGTCTACTGTGTAAATTTTTAAGATGGCTTCAGACCATTTGATAGCAATTAAAAAATATGGCTGAAATCTATCTTAGTATATCTTATGATGAATCACTTTTGATTTACTGTTGTGATTAATTCATGTTTCAAAGGAACTAAAATCCTCCCTAATTGCAAGGAAATGGGAGGTTACAATAAGTTACATTGCCTTTACAAGGTGTTACTACACTGTGATTATGTAGTCATTTAATGTTGTTTCTAGTCCTAATTTCTTCTTAATCCTAGATTTATTCACTTTTACCGCACCTTCTGAAGTACTTCTAAAACTTGCAATTTCTTTTGTTGAATAATTCAATTTTAATAAAGAACAAATTTCTAATTCAGCTGGAGTAAGATTTGGATGCATTGTTTTAAGCTTCTTAATAAAGAAAGTATCCACTTCGCTAATGTTATCTTGGAAATGAAGTTGTTTCTCATCGGAGATATTTTGATGAGAAAGATCCATAACCATCGACCTTACCTCCTTCTCTATATTTTCTTTGTTATTCAAGATCTCTTTTAATTGTAGCATTACATTCTGATGTACCGTATGTCTTCTTTTATTATCTAAAATGACTACATCTAAATCGTCTTGTTTCGTCGCCAATGTTTGTGAAAGCTTCTTCTTCTCTATTTTAATTTGTCTATATCGATCTGCAAGAGCAAAAGACATTAGTAAGACTTCTGTTACGATAGCAAATAAATAGAAATTCTGAGTTACGATATTTTGAACTAAGATTCCGTAGAAGATAAGAGCCTGACTAATGATACCTAAAAAGTAAACTGTCCATCCTAGTAAATAGAACTTTGCCACCGAATTACCTTGTTGCACTGACTTAACACCAGTTGCTAAGGCAAAGAAGCAGTATACAGTTGTCATTATCGTTAGAAACTTATAAGTGATATCAAAACCAATGGCTTGAAGTGTACAAACAAAAACAAAAATGACGATATCTACGATCATTACCGTTCTCATTATCATATAGTATAACTTACTGGTCTGTTTCAATTTCAAGAATTTGATACAGAAAACACATGAAATTACACTAACTGTACAAACGCTGACAGCAATGATATGTGGTAGAAGTACTGCTGGTATATTTAGATACTTTAGCGTAAAGAAACCTTCCAATGATAAGGCTCCAAGTAAAACAAAGAAGGCATGTAATGCATAATACCCATAAATCGAATCTTTTAAATTCACTGATAGGAATACATTATATAATACCATGACAATGAAAATACCTAAAAGGATTCCATACTTTGTTATTTGAATGAATTCAGTCTTTTCTATTTCGATATGATCCACCAAAGTGATTCCATAGATATGACTGTAGTTATTTTTTGCTCTGAAATAAAATACATTAGAGCCTTTGTGCAATGTTATGGGAAAATAAAAACCAGAAGCATTTGTTTCCGAATTGTCTACTTTCACTCCGCCAAGCTGTGATACAAGTTGATTATTTGCATCATAATGATAGAAAGTAAGACTATCAACAAGTGTCTTATTAAATTTCAGAAATTCTCTTCGTACCTCATCTGATTCTATTTCAGCCTTGATCCATACCGGAGTTGGACTGTAACTTAAATTAATCTGATGACCTGGAACGTCATTAAAAGGTACCTCGTCGATAGTACTGATTTGAATTGAATTGTTTCGATCCCATATGTATGACAATGAAAGTTTTGAATTTTTTGCACCAAGAGACGAAAAAGCAAATAGCAAAAAGATGAATAAGTGTGAGTAGTTCATATTTAAATAGTGTCGTGTAGATTCTTTAACCAGTAAAGGGTGAAAGTAGATAGATGTACTCAATTTATGTTATTTTTTTTTAGATAACATAAAATAATACGTGAAAAAAATAACATAGACTCTCCCATTTTAGACACTATTCACCACTTTTTAATCAGATTATTATACCCTTAATTTTATTCACAAATATCTATTAAATAAGTAGTTAAGAAACGTAAAATAGTTAATCTAACAATGATCACAACCACGTATTCTTCATAGTCAATGTGCTACATTAGAAAAAAACAAAATCATGAAAAAAACTTTATTTATCTTTTTATTCACCTGCTTAATATCATCATTATTTATAGGTTGTGATACTGCTCAAGAGGTGAACCCTGCCAATCTTCCAGATAACATCTATAATTATATAGAAATGCATTTTCCAGATGCTCAAATCACTTCATCAGAAATTGATGACGATGGATATGAAGTTACTTTGGATTCTGGGTATGAATTAGAATTTAATGGTCAGGGAGATATTGATAAGATCGAAGCATTAAATAATCAGCCTATTCCTCCTAGTTGTTTAGAGGAAAATATTACTGAATATGTTGAAAATACTTTTCCTGGAAATTATGTAGTCGAATGGGAAGACAATGGCGTATCTCAAGAAGTTAAAGTATCGAACGGAGTTGAAATAATTTTTGATGCCGGTGGACATTTTATGGGATATGATGAATAAAGATAGATTTTAATAAACAAAAAGGTCGAAGCGATATCACTTCGACCTTTTTGTTTTATATATCTTTAGATTGTAAGTATTCATTAAATCTGTTCATTTTGGATATTAATACTTCTACCCAATCTAAACTTTTAAATACTTCCATTCCATTTTCAGCATCATAATGTCCCGATAATAACAACATGGAATGTACAAACTTTTCTGTTTCGATCTTCTGAGCAATCCACATAATCACTAAAGATACACTAGTAAATTGAAAGTGTTCGTTGAGCATGTCCAATGCCATGACCTCTTTCAATTTAAAAGGTTTCATTAATGATTCTACTTGTTCAATAGTTGTTTGAGGAATTTTATCTCCTTCAGCAAGATTCTCCATATCCTGGTCTTCTGCCAAGGGTAAATTAATATAAGCATCTCCTAAATACTCTTTCAATTCGGTAATTGCCTTTACCTCTTCTGTATTACTTGTATTTAATCTGAATGCCCTATCCCATTGTATCACTTCAGATATATCATATTCTAATTCATCTTCATCCTCTAATTTAAGTGCAGTCAGTGAGCTTAAATTACAATAGATATAACTTCTTTGCGGAATGAAATGTCCTTCTTCATCGTACATATCACTTTCATTGAAGTCATCCATCAACATTTTAGTCACTTCTTCAGGTGTGGATAAAATTGGGTCTCCAGCATGGTTCAATAAAGGAATACTTTCATCTTCAGTTACCAAGATAGCGTGGTCCTGATCTATTCTTTGAATTTTGTACATGAGTATATTTTAGAGATGATAAATCCGTACGGTGCCAAAGATCTATAATATTAATTTGTAATAAAAGGATGCTCCAAATTGATTAATACTTATTGTGCTTAGTATTATATGAGAAAAGGCTGTTACATATTTAATGCAACAGCCTTTTTATATATTCATCTAACCTAATTTTGTCTGCTTATGCCAGTTCCAATTCTTGAGCATTTACAGTCTGTAAGTTCTTTATACTATCTTCAAAAGATGAAAGTGCCGCTTTAGAGCCTTCTCCCATTGCAATTACAATTTGTTTGTAAGGAACAATAGATACATCACCAGCAGCATAAATACCTGGTTGAGTTGTTCTACAGTGAGCATCAATCTCGATTTCACCCATTCTATTTGTCTTTACAATCTCTTTGAAAACATCACTATTTGCTTTTAAACCAATTTGTACAAAAACACCATCGGTTTCAATTGATTTAATTTCTTCAGTCGCTCTGTCTTTATATTGAAGTGCCGTTACTTGTTTTCCATCACCAATTACTTCTGAAGTAGCTGCATTTTTCACCACAGTAACATTTGGTAGAGCATTTACTTTATCTTGTAATACTTGATCACCTTTTAAAGTATCCATAAACTCTAAAACTGTTACTTCTGAAGCAATCGCAGATAAATCAATTGCAGCTTCTAAGCCTGAATTACCTCCACCTACTACAACTACTTTCTTATTTTTAAAATAAGGAGCATCACAGTGAGTACAGAAAGCAACACCTGAACCGATATATTCCGTCTCACCAGGAACACCCAGTTTTCTCCAACTTGCACCTGTAGCGATAATTAAAGAAGGAGTAGTGAAAACTTCACCCATAGAAGTTGTTACTTTTTTATAACCATCTACCACTTCAACATTTTCAACCATACGGTTTTCAAGAATATCGATAGGGTAATCTTTAAGATGACTATAAAGGTTGGCAGTTAATTCGGCTCCAGTCGTTTTTGTAATTGAAATCATGTTTTCGATACCCACAGTTTCTTTTACTTGACCACCAATTACACCTGCAACTACTGCTACTTTAAATCCTTTTCTTGCAGAGTATACTGCCGAAGCTACACCTGCAGGTCCACCACCTACAACTACAACATCGTATTCTTTTTCGATAGCTTGTGTTGGATCAACTTTAGTTTCTACTGTTGATTCTAATTTTGCTAATAATTCTCCTAATGATGCTCTTCCTACATGAAGTTGTTCACCATTAGCCAATACAGTTGGTACAGCTTGGATACCTAATTTTTCAACTTCTTCCTTATTAATACCACCATCAATAATATTGTGCTCAATATTTGGGTTTAAGATAGCCATCACATTAAGTGCCTGAACTACTTCTGGGCAGTTCGTACAAGTCAGAGAGATATAACTATTGATGACTACTTTTTCACTAATACTTTTGATTTTAGCTGTAACACCATCATCAGGAAGGTTTTTACCAAGACCTTCTAAATTTAAAACAGCCATTAAAAGTGTTGTAAACTCATGACCTGTTGGTACTGCTCTAAAAACAATATTCGACGGTTGGTTATCTTTTACTATTCGTAATGATAATCCTTCTCCATTCTGAACATCTAAAGTGACTTTATCTGAAGTTGAAGCAACATCTTCTAAAAGAGTTACCAAATCATTTTTACTTGAATGATCTTCTGCTACTTCTACCTTTAATGTATATTCACTTTTTAGGTTACCAAAAAGGGCTGTTACTTGACTTTTTAATGCTTGTTCTAACATGATGGTTTCTTTTTTCAAATGGGGGTTAGGAAGTGAAAGCCACCACACACGATGGCTTTCAATATATTTATCAGAGTGAGTGTAAATTAAAAGTACTTTTCCATTAATTAGAAAAGCTATTTGATATTAGATTAAACCTACTAGATCGATACTAGGCTTTAATGTTTCGTTACCTTCTTTCCATTTTGCAGGACATACCTCAGATGGGTTAGCAGCTACAAATTGTAAAGCTTTTAATTTTCTAAGTAACTCTTCAGCATTACGACCTACGTTACCTGCTACTACTTCGTAAGATACGATCTCACCTTCTGGGTTAACGATGAAAGTACCTCTTTCTGCCATACCATCTTCTTCGATCATTACATCAAAACCTCTTGATAACACTCCTGTTGGATCTGCTAACATTGGGTAGTTGATTTTCTTGATGGTCTCTGAAGTGTCATGCCATGCTTTGTGTACGAAGTGTGTATCTGTTGATACTGAAAATACTTCTGTTCCAGTTGCTTTGAACTCCTCGTATAAGTTGGCTAAATCTTCAAGCTCAGTAGGACATACGAAAGTAAAATCTGCTGGGTAGAAGAAGAATACTGACCATTTACCTAAAACGTCTGATTTAGTTACTTCTTCGAATCCGTTGTTTTGGAATGATTGTACTTTGAAGTCTACGATTTGTTTTCCGATTTGTGACATAATGTATGTTTAGTTTAAAAGTTTTCTTTCTGATTGATTACGATACAAACATACGGCGACTTTCTGTATTTGTAAAATTGATTGTTTTTATAACACTATAACAAAAAACTATAATCAATCATTTTTTCTTATAAGAAAAGCTTATATACCTTATAAAAGTAACTTCCGCCAGTAAAGAATAAAGCCATTGCAGTAATAAAACTACAATGGCTATTATTCTTATGGATATATTCTGATGATTAGATTAAACCTACTAAATCAATACTAGGCTTTAATGTCTCATTACCTTCTTTCCATTTTGCAGGACAAACCTCAGATGGGTTAGCAGCTACAAATTGTAAAGCTTTTAATTTTCTAAGTAACTCTTCAGCATTACGACCTACGTTACCTGCTACTACTTCGTAAGATACGATCTCACCTTCTGGGTTAACGATGAAAGTACCTCTTTCTGCCATACCATCTTCTTCGATCATTACATCAAAACCTCTTGATAACACTCCTGTTGGATCTGCTAACATTGGGTAGTTGATTTTCTTGATGGTCTCTGAAGTGTCATGCCATGCTTTGTGTACGAAGTGTGTATCTGTTGATACTGAAAATACTTCTGTTCCAGTTGCTTTGAACTCCTCGTATAAGTTGGCTAAATCTTCAAGCTCAGTAGGACATACGAAAGTAAAATCTGCTGGGTAGAAGAAGAATACTGACCATTTACCTAAAACGTCTGATTTAGTTACTTCTTCGAATCCGTTGTTTTGGAATGATTGTACTTTGAAGTCTACGATTTGTTTTCCGATTTGTGACATATGATAATATGAGATTATAAAATTATTGTTTTATTTCCTTTTTGATGACACAAACTTAATAGGCATCTCAAAATAAGTCAAAGTGATAATATCTATACTGATATAGAATAAATTTATAAACCTATATTCATCTCTTGTCTTTCAGGGTATTGAAGTACTTTTATTTCTTTACATACACCTCTTGCCAATTCGTAATTTTATCTTCTTCATTAAATTTCAACATTAGCATTGTTGAAAAATGATCTTCAGAACCATCTAGCCTCGTAATTGCAGGATCCATCACTATCACTACATTATCTTTATTACAGACATATTCTTGCACATTGTAATTAATAGAATCTATTGTCGATTTAAAACCTAGAAGGTAATTAAGGTAAGATTCATAATTTACTTCGTACTCTCTTCCATTCACCTTTATCGTAAATTCTGGTGCGAAGGATATAGCAATATCATATTTGGTAATTTTTGAGGAAGAAATTAAATGTTTAATATTCCATGCTAATAACTTTTTGGCTAATAGTTCTTTCTTTTCCATTCAATATTACTGTCAATTTTTAAATGTTTAAATTTAAGTAATTCTCTATTAGCAAATAGGCTTATTTATAGTTATTTAGATAATGCAGGCTTTAATTAAGAGGAATTATTTTTTCGACTCTTCTCCAATACTGAAGTTGATTTTATTAGAAGGTTACATCTGAGATCTCTTGTGGCTTAGTGCTTCTTGTTTTTGATGGTAAGCACTTTCTAACACCATATAATCGGATTTTGAAAAAACATAAACAAATTATAAACAAAAATACTGATAATCATCACGTTAATAAGCTCAGATGTAATTTAAAAATAATCAATTTATCAAATAATCAAATGAAAAAAAGTTTATTACTGACTTTATTTGCCCTGTTATGTATCACGGCATCGTCACAAGCTCAATTTTACGTAGGTGCCTCAGGAGGTAACTCATTCATCAACCATAACCTAAAAAGCATCGAAGGAGATAACTTTAAAGTAAACGATAACACTGGTAGCTGGAAAGTATATGGTGGTATTGGAAATAGATTCTTAGGATTAGAAGGTGGTTACCGTAGCGTAGGTACTGTACAAGGTAACGAAGGTGGTTATGCTTACGATAGCAATATCACTGGTTGGGATGCTGCTTTAAAAGGTACTATCCATATTGGACCTGTTTTCGGTTTTGCAAAAGCTGGTGCATTCTTTGGAAAATATGAAGACCAAATTACTGGTGGCGAAATGGTAAGCTATAAAGATACTTCATTTATGTGGGGTGTAGGTGCTGGCGTTCTTTTAGGTAAAACTTTCGAGATCCGTATGGAGTGGGAAGCACTTAACCTTTCTAGCAGCCAAAAAATATCAACTCTTTCTCTAGGTACTGCTATTCACCTTGGTGGAAACAAAGATAAAAACTAAGCTATCCTACATTTAGAATAATACCTTTTCAATAAAGGATAAGCTTAAGGAAAAACACCTTATCGCATAGATATTAACTATACGATAAGGTGTTTTTTTATAGTGATTTCTTTTTCTTCTTTCCTTTATTCTTGTCCGGTTTTTCATCATCAACAGGCGGAATATATTCTTTTGCTAAAGCTTTATCGATACTATAGGATAGCCTATCTACAATGTCTTTTTTATATCCAATTGTATAATTGATATAATTACCATCCTTATCAATAACAATATTTGTTGGATAAAGTGCTACTTCAAATTTATGTGCCAACTCTCTTGCCTCTTCCACTTGAGGATACTGGAAATTATACTTCCGATTGAACTTTTCAATTTTATAAGCGGGATCAAGTGAAAGTGCTAAAAAGATAACATCAGGGTTGTCCTTATACTTATTATAAAGTTCGTTTAACTTCGGTACCTCCATAATACAAGACTTACAAGTCGAAAACCAAAAGTTATAAACAATCACTTTACCTCGATAATCTTTGGTCTTCACTTTATCAAAATCCGTTGTAGAGCAACGAATATCTGGGGCCTTATTTCCTAAGAAATCGTTCTTAGCTTTATCTTTTATCTGTGCTGCTCTATCCTTTGATTCTTGTTCTTTCTTTTTAAACTCCTCTTTAGAAATAACATAATAATCCTCGATGTTATAGGCTGCATTGTCCAAAGTTGTGAAAATAACTTTCTCTGCCACTAATTTATAATGACCATATCTTTTAGAGTATTTAGGTAATTCCATAAAGAACTCTATTCTATCAATATCAAAATTCTGGACATTCTTTAAACCAAATTTTTCGGTTGTATACAAGTATTTCTTTTCACCTTTAATGATTACTTCATACTTCTTGCAATTATATCCAGCTATTTCTTTTGACTCTCCTTCTATTAAAGTTGCAGGTTTTAATTTTTCGTCTTCTGAAAAACTCTGATAGTAGCCTGCTCCGGATTTGGTTTGTCTATACCTTTTCAGGTAATATACTTGCTCTCTTTTAAAGTCGACATAAGTTAAACTCTCTAAGTAATCTGATTTGGGATTTACATAAGTAAGCTTGCTGACCAACTTTTTTCGGTTGAAGTAAACCACTCTTTCTGATGTAAAATTGGGATCATTCTTCTTTAAATTTGAAATATCATGATCAAACACTTTTCTATATTGAATCACCACATCTCCTTTCATTTTTTGAAAGGCTTCTGTCATATGTTCAGATTCTTGGGCATTACTTATTAATGAAAAAAATAGTAGTCCTAGCCACACCAATTGTAGGTAAATAAATTTCATAGATTGAAAAAAACGTTTGCTTAGTTGATTATTAACATGATAAAATTAGATAAAAATATGAATACTAAAAACATCTTCATTAAAATGCTTCTGTCATATTAAAATATATAAGCTGCTGGTTTTGAATAGGGTCATGTCCAATATCAATTCTAAAATTCATTCGAGGTTGTACTTCAAAACGTAAACCTAAACCAATGTTTGGAAGTACTCCTTTGGGAGTAAAAATATCGGGACCAATGGTTCCTACACCACTCCATACTGCATAGCCAAACTTTGAGAGAAACTTTGATGAAGAATTGACCATAGACCGAAATTCAACCATCACATAAGCTGAAGTTTTATCTCTGAATTGTCCCTTATAATATCCTCTTAGATCAAATGGAGAACCTATTGTTGATAGTTCTGTAAATGGTATATTCCCTGATGCTGTTCTCATGTAAGCAGTCCAAGCTAATACCTTTCTTTCTCCTAATCTTGGTAATTTTTTGTACTGTCTGTATTCTAACTTGATGTAATCCCAATCACTAGAACTTGATAATGCCTTATCATATACCCGCATTGAAAAGTCAAAATAAATCCCTGACCAAGCATTAGATGGAATATCTCTGGTATCGTAAGAAAGCCGTACACCTATTCCTACATTATTAAAAACGGCTCCTTTATCAGTACCTCCTTGTTCAATGTAGCTTAAATCTTCTCTCACCCCCTTTGATACATGTGTAAGTATTCGATTGGTATAATCGATAGATGGTCCTAAAAAGAACGGTGTTTTATTAATCCGAAAAAGTATATCGTTTCTTATAATTACGGAATTTTGAAAGAACCTTGTCGTATGGTCTCCTCTCTTTATTGAAATATTGTCTTCGTATCCAATACCATAAAAGTGATTGAACTTATTGAGGTATTGCCAATTAGAGAATACTCTTATTTTTCCTTGTGCAAAGTATAACTGAGGTTTAATAATAACATCATGCCCTTCTTCTAAAATGGTAAAACTTAATGGAACAACAGACCGTTGCTGGATAGTTTTACTCGTTCTAAAAGTACATAACATAGTTCCACCAACTAATAAACCATAATCTGGAGAATAAGCTGGTCCACCTAAAATAGAATATTTAAAGTCCCTTTTCTTACTTTGACCTGATGTCTTCACTATCACAAAAAACACCAAACAGAATAAGCATGTTAATTTTTTCATAGTATAGATTCATAGCATTACAGTAATCTCAAAGATAAATATAAAAACTATTCAATCGAATGATTTAATTTTATTTCACAAAAAAGCTTTTCAATTCATAATGGAGAACTGAAAAGCTATATTTCAGAAAATAAGAACGAACACATTAGTTAGTCGTCTCTTTTCATGTATAATGTTTGTGTTGGGAAAGCAAAATCAACACCTATCTCTTTTGCCTTTCTAAGAATGGAAAGGATCAGTTCTTCTCTTGCATTTAATTCTTCTGACCAGTCCTTTACACTAAAGAAAACATACAATAATACATCTAATGAACTAGCTGAAAATTCGTTCATATGCACTTCGTAAAAGTCTTTTCTAGTTCTAGGGTGTTGCTTTATAATATCCTTAACTACTTTAATAAATTCTTCGATCTTGTCTGGAGTGGTATTGTAAGGTAAAGACAGGTACGTTTTATAACGTCTATATTCTCTTTTTCCAAAGTTATCTACATCTGTATTCACTACTGTTCCATTAGGGATATTCAATAATGAATCTTGAAAAGTACGGATCCTTGTCGTTCTAAAGCCAATTTCTTCTACGATACCTTCCTGTCCTTTGATATTTACCCAATCTCCTACGACAAAAGGTTTATCAGCAAAAATCATAAGTGAACCAAAGAAGTTTTTTACCGTATCTTGAGCTGCAAAAGCTAAAGCCACACCACCAAAAGAAATACCGGTAATTAACCTAGAAACGTCTATTCCGAAAACGGATAACCCAAACAATATACCGATGACAATAAAAGTGATACGAAAACAAACCCTTATCACCGGAATTAAGTTCTTGTCTACTTTACTTGATTTATGTGAAAAGTATTGAATACGAACTACGAAAATATCTGCAATGTAGAAGAGCAATATGATAACATAAAAGCTCGAAATAAGCTTTATGATATTCATGGCAACATAAGTCACTTGTTCGGAAAGTAAAATAAAAGGAACCATATAGTACCATATCACCATAATCATGATCATAGCTATCGGGTTTCTCAACTTTAATACAATCAACTTCCCTAAGTTTTCTTGATTGATCTTCGCCAAAAAGTCTTTTAAAAACTTATTTGTCAACCATACTCCAAAGTAATAAAACAAATAACTAGAGATAATTAAAACCGCTAACGATGCCCATTGCCACAGTTTCACTCCTAAAAACTTTGAAGATGATTGCTTCGGTTTTGAAGCAAAAAGCACCAAGTTACTGGTTAGAGAAGGATATAACTCTCTAAATAAAGTATGGATTCTTTGGGTAGAATAGATCGAATACATCCATTCTCCATTTTCCTGCTTCTCTAGGTAAATATTAGGGAGATTCTTACTAACAAAATATCTATTCGTATTTGATTTTTTATCGATATAATTCTTCGTTAAGGGGATATCTTCATTATCAATAAAAATCCCTTTTTGGAAGAAAATCAATTTAAGTTCAATGGCCAGTTGTTTCCGTTGTTTGAAGGTTAAATTATACTTGGGAAACGCCATTGCTGCCACTCCAGGGTGATAATTATCTTCATCAAGGTTATCTATATGAGTATGCAAAGTATGGTAAGGAGTACTTAAAGAATACTCGATACTATCTACTTTGGCAAAGTTATAAAAGTCATGATCCGTTGGATAACTAGATAATTCCTGAACGGTTGTTACTACATTATCTGCCATTACCGAGATGATTCCCCAGAACAACAGAAGAATGAAAAGATGAATTTTGTTAAGCATTATTGAAAAGAAGTCTAGGTGATTGAAAATAGGTTTTATTGTTGTCGGTTTCGTCTTGAATATTCGTTGTAATCCTCAGTTTTAATGATTCGGGCAGTACCTGAAGCAGGAATTCCTCTTTGTCCTTGAAATAAATAATAAGATACATCAGAGATCTCTTCCATCTGTACACTGTTCATCATATCTAGTTTTATGATATACTTGTCTCCATAATCCAGTTGACTTTCAGTTAATAATCGAAAGGTGAAGTGGTCATCATGTAATTCTAAACTCTTATGTTTTCCATCCGCTTCTACGACGAAATCATTTTGATCATTTTGGTTTAATTTTAGTAATATATTCTCTCCCAAATACCCATATGGAACGGTCTCATTACTCCATAGTAAGGTATCAGTAAAGTGGAAATTCAAAAGATCCAAATAGCATGTTGGATGCTGATCTAAAACGATAATAGAATCATTAATTTGTAATTGTAACGATTGAACTCCGATAAAAACAGAATCAACATTATCTAAATTATGATGAATGGCTCCTTTAATAGGTTTCGCCATTTTAAAACCGGTAGCTTGTAAGCTAACACTAGCCTTTGTTATTGGGGTTTCAATTTGAAGTTGACATGAAGTAATAACAAGGCTGATTGAAGAAATAAAAAAAAGTAGCCTTTTCATAAAAAAATTATCCACCTGACTAATACGAAAAAGATTAGCCAGGTACTTTATGGTTAATGATAATACTGTAACTCTTAAAGAGTTTCTTGAGTATTGATTTATCTTAGAAATAGCATTATTTCACTGTATAACCTTTGCCGGTCATACAAGCAGAAAAAGCCTTTTTAAATTGAGCATCCATTTGCTGTAACTGTTGCTCAGCTTGTGCATTATTAGCAGCTTGTTGTTCTTTTTTTTGATCGTGCTTTACTTTCGCACCTCTAACAGTTCCTGCAATAGCACCTATTGCAGCACCTTTTCCTGCATCACCAGCAACAGCTCCAATTGCAGCTCCTGTTCCAGCTCCTACTGCTGTATTTTTTACTACCGTTCCATCAGCACTATTGGTTGCTTTTGTGGGTGTAATTTGGGGTGGATTGGCAGGATCATAACCTGTCTGGTTTACCGCCCATTGGTAGCACTCCGATTGGTCTTTAGTAATGTTTGCAGCACTTTGTCCGTCTGTTGGTACTATATACATCCCAAACTTCTCGGAAATTATTGCATCTTGTTTCGCATTACTATGATGCGTAAATAAGTAAAGTATGGCTACAACCAAAACAGCAACTGCAGCTATATGTGACTTTTTCATTTTAAAGCTATTATTAATATCTATACCTATTAAAAAACGAATTCAGTCTCTATACTGTATTCAAAAAAACGCTGTGGTTTTGCAAAAAATGTTTATTGGTTTTCAGTATTTCACCTCACAATAAACACTCCTATCCTGTTTATCATAAAATACCTTTACTAACTAAAATGATAGATTACTTAAAAAGTATAGATAAAAAGAAAGGGTACCAAAACGGTACCCTATCACTTAATTTAGACAGTTTTTATAGTTAGAAAATTACCTAACTCACCTATTTTCCTATACGGATATTATTACACTACTTTACTTCATCTATCTAATGTCTTTAGAGGTTTTATTTGCTATGTTGTACTTTTTCGTAGTGTACACTAATAGAAACGGCAGTTCTCAAAAAAATAAATGCATTTGCTGATTGTTGTTTTTAAAAAAATAGCTTTCTCATTTTTTCTACTCATCCTCTGATGTTTATCAACAATTATTGGATTAAATTGGTTATGGTATCAATCAATTTAAATAATCATGAAGAAAACTATTCTTATTACTGGTAGTACCGATGGTATTGGAAAACTTGCTGCAATACAGTTGGCAAAAGACGGACATATTGTTTATATCCATGGAAGAAATGTTGATAAGTTGAATGTAGTTGTTGAGGAAATCAAAAAGTTATCAACAAATGAGCATGTCAACGGATTTATTGGTGACTTATCTGATACTAAAGGGGTCCAATCGCTAGCAAATGACATTCTCAATCAACTCGATCATTTAGATGTACTTATTAATAATGCAGGTGTGTTTAAAAGTACATCAGCTAATAATCAACAAGGCATTGATCTAAGAATTGCCGTAAATTACTACGCACCTTATATTCTAACCAATGCATTACTTCCTATTCTAAAAAAAGGTAATCATCCAAGAATCATCAACTTAAGTTCTGCAGCACAAGCTCCTGTATCATTAGAGTTACTAAAAGGAAAAGCAGAGCAAAACGAAAGTTCTACGTATGCACAAAGTAAACTAGCACTAACCATGTGGAGTTTTGATCTTGCTCGACAAGAAAAGGACATTACTGTTATTCCTGTCAATCCGGGATCTCTTTTGAATACAAATATGGTAAAAGAAGCATATGGTAAATTTTGGTCTTCTGCAGATAAAGGGAGTCAAATTTTGTACGATTTAGCTACAAGTGAAGAACATGCCCAACATTCTGGAGAGTACTTTGACAATGATGCAGGCAAGTACAACAAAGCTCACTCTGATGCTTATCAAAAAAATAAAATAAAGGATTTGTTGGCTGTAACTTCTGATATGACACAGCTATAAAAACAAAGGAAGTTGTCTTAGTAATTAAAGACAACTTCTTTGTTTTATTGATCATATTAGACTTATCAACTCAACATTTTTTGATATCGTCTAACACAAATCAAGTTGGTTCTAGAATAACTGAAGTATCATTTTAATTGGATTAGTTCATAGCATCCTAACCTAATTTTTATTGTCAATCAATCATTAATGTATCAGGTTATAGATCTTAGAGAGTGTACTAAAATAATCAACTTTGTTTTTGCTAAGTACAATTATAAAAACGGTACTTTTTAAAGATGTACTAAGAGATTCTGTCAGAAAAACAATAAATTTTGTTAGATCACTCTGGTAATTGTTTTTGATATTGTTTGGGTGTTGTACCTACCTCTTTTTTGAAAACTGAAGCAAAATGACTGGAGTTTGAAAAGCCTAGGTCCATTGCAATCATCCTTATAGACTTTTCACCTCTTTTTAATAATTCTTTAGCGGAGTCAAGACGTACTTGCTGTTGAAATTGATAAATTGGGATACCAAAAGTACTTTTAAATTGTAACCTTAAATTACTATTACTCATCCCACATTCCCGAGCAATATGATCCACATCTAAAGGAGTACCATTGTTATTAAGTATCATATCTCTGGCTTTAAATACCAGTTGAATATTGATTGAAGTATATTCTTCGTTTTTTATCATTTCTCTTGAGGAAATTTGGTCCATCAAAAGGTGAAAAATAAACCTGACAAAATCCTCAAGAAATTCACTAAACAATAGTGACTCTTTCTGTTCTAGTATTCTAAAAAACGCTCCCCGTATTAAAGTAGTTAGTTCTTCAAATACAGTAAATGTTTTTCCTTCCGGGAAAACTTTCTGTAATGCTTCTGATTTTGCTACAATTTCCCGAAAGTAACTTTTTCGTACCCTAATTAATACCATTTCAACTCTTTTGTTGGCTGGTAAAGTCCATCGAATATTCTGTTTGTTGTTAGAGAGTAATGCTCCATTTAAGACCGATTGGTACTTCCCTTCGAAAATTACAGAAGACTTATGACTAAAAATGATAGGATAAAAATCTTCATCATCTTCCATAATAAAAGTAGCTCCTGAGATATCCTTGTTGAGTTTAAAACATAGCCTTGCTACATCAAAATTTGAAGATAATTTATAGGCATCCAATGTGCCCTCTCCATGTTCTGAAGGAATGGTGATTTTTCCATCTTTTTGTTGACCTCCAACTAATTCTCTCCAATAATTCAGAATATTATGCATACTATATCTAACATGATCGTTTATAATAATTTACAAAAAATCATCAAGACTTCTGATAAGGCACAATCAATTAATATGTGAATAATGTTACAAGAAATAACTCACAGAAATATTATATCTCTATATTTGCCACATCATAGTGTAACTGACACCCTATTATCATCAAAAAGATCTAAAAACAATTCCTGTAGATGCTGTGTTTTTAGGTTAGATATTTAATACGACAACAACAATCTTATATCCGTTTGACATTCTTCATCATGAAACCTAATAGAAAAAATTACAAACAACTACTTGTTTTCTTGGTTCTGTTTATCATCATAGATATCATTCAAGCCAAGTTGAGAGTTGAAGGGCGACCTACAAATTTTCTGATGACTGCAAATTACCTTGCTGCCATCGCTGGAATTGGGTTAGTTTCCCGTCTAATGATTCCAAAAAAATATGTACCATTAATCATGAGTATATCCTTCTTTTTCTTTTTGTTTGGATACATTTTCGGTATTCTAAATAATATAGATGAAGGTATTATTCAGTGGGTAATTATCAGCAGTGTATTTCTTTTAGGAGTGATGATCTATATGTTTCCAAAAGGGCATTATTATCTAGTAATAATAGGCTTATTCTTTGCATCTTTTGTCAATAGCTATTCCTTAGGCACCATTCAGTATCATTATTCTACGATATACCTATTTACAGTTCATATGCTTCTACTGTCCATTATTCTATTCTCTGTTGGATGGATTGGCGGAAAATTACTAGAAGAAAGAAGACTCCCCACTAACCCTCTAAAATTAACTGGGGCCAGTATGTTTTTATTAAGTTTAGTTACTATAGTTAGCTTTATATAAAAAAATGGAGATACTTTAAGCATTAAGAGTATCTCCATTTTATTTTCAAATAACTACAAGTGATTTAGTTTACTTTTTTTACACCTGGCATTACCCAAGTTCTATTTAAAATGGCTTCACTTGGCCAATACATTCTGAACGTTAATTCGAATTCAACGCCAGCAGTTGTAGATGGTAACCAATTGGACTCCATTCCCTCTGGAGCAGTTGCTTGGATATAAATGTCCAAAGAACCATCCTCATTATATTGTAGTTCCTTTTTATTACTCAAATTGTATCGATCGATGGTATTATCTACCAAAAAGCCTTCTTTATTGTACATTGTGATTGACCAGAAACCTTTAACAGGAGGTAATTTATCGGCATCAAAATGCAAGATATATTGATTTGATCCATTAAACTTATTTCCTTCTACGTCTATTGCTGCATTTGGATAAATCGCATCTTCTGCTGTATTCGCTCCAAATCCAATTTTAGTAACATAAGCTCTCAAGGCATAGTTTGTTCCGTATTCTCCTAATCCCTTTGTCACTACAAACCACCCATTTTGTACTAAATTCTTATCCGGATGAGCTGTTAAGTGAGCAAATAATTTTTGAACATTTGATGGAATAGCTTTTATCGCCTTTTGCTCCTCACTAGTAAATGCTGTGATATCAAAATTTCCACCAGGTGTAATACCTACTTCAGCAAGCTTTTCGATAAAAGCTTTGTCAGCTTCTTGAGGTGGATTCGTTAATAATAATTCCATCATTTTATTATAAAAAGCTGTAATTTCTAAATCATCAACAGCTTTCATAGGTACTACCTCATTGGCAGGTTTATATGTTCCTTTTGGTGCTTTATATTTTGAATTACCTCTTTCAGCAAGTGGACGAACAATCATTTCATTGTAAAAGTTTTTTACTTCTGATTTTCCATCTTTATCATTATCAACTTGTACTCTACCAAGCATCCAGTTAAGGTTTGTATTTGAACGGATCACCAAAAGATCTTTGGGTAACTCACCATTAAAATCTGGTCCTACAAGTACAATGTCTAAATCATCTTGTCCGGTAGTTCTTGATCCTAAAGACTGAACTACATCGCCATACGCATTAAGTATAGGAATTAGATAATACCTCTTTGTTGCAGGTAAATGAATATATAGTGGGCCATTCTCAAGGTTAGCATAGACCATATTGTAATATGTATCTAAATTTGGTCTCACTACGGCTGTAAAACCTGCTTTTGGAAATGGATATAAAGTTGCCGCCTGATTCACTGGTGACTTCCCCTTAATAGGATCTGGAAGTTCTGTATTTGTTACAGACCTAAATGTTTCTGCCATGGTTAGTACAGGATAACCATATAAATAAGCTTCCGTTAATAACTTCACTTTTTCGGATTGTTCAGTGCCTGTATTGCTTTGTGCATTCGCCAAGTTCATTAAACCAGATACGAATACCATAAATGATAGATAAATGCTACGTTTCATAATTATTGTTTATTCAAATCATTAAATATTACAATAAACTGAACGGTGAATGTGGTAAGTAAATCAACAAATTCTTTTATAAAAACAACAAATTATATTATATCTAAAGATATTATTGATAAATTTTATCGTTTTTATAAAATATCATATCACCACTTAGTTTTGGGATAGAAATAAGAAAAGGCTTGCTTGATTGAATAATAAATTTGCGAAAACGAATATTTGGTATACCAATTTCAAATAATTTTTCGTAAATTTATATAATTGAAAAAGTGATATTAGGACATTTACGGCTCAAAGGAAAGGTTTTATTTAAGTATAAAATGCTTCGTTTTTTGAGTTTTACATATACTTTCCATTAAAGGCTATTTGATTTTCAAATTTACACTCTATCAAAACTTAATCAGGAATAGCCAATAATGAATTATACTTACATTTGGACGATAAACAAGACACATTAAAAAAGTGCAAATTGACAGTACTCATGCTTCAACTATCCGATCCAAATATTTTTTCTAATGTTACGTCTGAAACTATAAATTAAGATGGATATAGAAATGGAAAAAATACTTGTGGAGAAACCATCAAGTATTATTATTCGAAGACTAAAAGAAATGATTGAATTAGGTGTTTTAAAACCTAATGATACATTACCCCCAGAAAGAAAACTAAGTGAGCAGTTTGGTGTTGGTAGAAGTCATGTGAGAGAAGCTCTTAAAAAAATGGAGTTTTTTGGACTGCTTAAAACTCAACCTCAAAGTGGAACTGTAGTAGTGGGACTTGGAGCTAAGGCCATCGAAGGACTTATCTCTAATATGTTGGAAATCGACAACAACGACTTTTTCTCATTAATCGAAACCCGAGTTCTTTTAGAAGTTAAAATCGCTGGACTTGCGGCAAAAAGAAGAGAAAAAGACGACCTTGATAAAGTATTAAAAACCCTTGAAGCTTATGAAAAAGCGGTAGAGGAAAATCAGGAAGATATCACTGAAAAGGATTTCCTTTTCCATCTTTCTCTTTGTCGATGTGCCAAAAACTCTACGCTTAAAAGTTTAATGAGTATCATTACTCCTGATATTCTTAACCACTTTGAAAAAGAGAGAGTTTGTACTAAACAAAGTAGACAAGAAGCGATAGAAGAACATAGAGAGATCTATAATGCTATCGAAAGCGGCGACTCTGCTAAAGCTAGAGAAGTTATGGAACAACACTTAGCTCCTATTGTAGATGCAGCTAAGAAAAAATATGATCTCGATTTATAATAGTAAGTTTTGATCTACAAAAAAGGAATGAAGACTTTGGTTTTCATTCCTTTTTTTATGAGTCTATCTAAAAAGTAAACCCCTTTTAAAAGTAGCTAATATTACTTTTAAAAGGGGTTTCACCGGTCTTCAAATTATATGTCTCTCTTTATTTTAGAAGCACAAGAGTTTTGTTGCTTCTTTATTGCCATGTTTATCCCAAGCAATCAGGATATATGAACCTGAAGGTAAATCAACAGTCACTTTTTGAGCAGTACCAGATGTTAAAGTCTGTCCTGTTAAATCAATCACTTGGTAATTTACTTCAGAAATAAATTCAATATTTACATCACTTACTGATGGATTCGGATATACTTTCTGGATTAGTTTAGAAGCTAAACCATCTTCTAGCGATAATGGTGCATCAGAAGTTTTCTGAGAGATAACATCAGAGTTTTCAGAAACATATCCCATTCCGTCTTCTGCTCTCACCACGATTTCGTATTCTGTTCCTACTTCTAAGCCTGTTAGGTTGAAAGAGAAAACTTCACCACTTAAATGAGCTACCATTTTAAACTCTTCTTCACCCTTTACTCTTACAAATACATAATATGCTGTAATTCCATTCAATGAATTTGAAGGAGCCCAACCTACAGTAAATGAACTTGCTGTAACCTGAGATGCTGTTACATCTTTTACTACATTTGGTCTATCTCCAACAACTTCGTCTTCATCGTTTGTTGTAATTACCAATGCAGTAGATTTATCAGATTCATTACCAGCGGCATCAAATGCCTGTACTTCAAATGTATATTCTGTTGATACACTTAGTCCACCTACTTTATATGAAGTAGAAGTTACTTCCTGAATTTTCAATCCATCTTGGTAAATGTAGTATCCTAAAACACCTACATTATCTGTAGAAGGTTGCCATGATAACGCCACATTTGTACCTTGAACATCTAAAGCAATTAGATCCGTTGGTGCAGTTGGTGCTTCAAAGTCGGGCTGACTGTCTGCTGATACAGAAGCAGTAGATTCCATTGAGTAGAAGAGAGCATTCGAAGAGCTGTTCTTTCTAAATAAGTGCCCTGCCTCAATGGTAAACACTTTTACAGACTTCAAATTCTCTTTAGAAATCACATACTCGTTTCCTACTACATCTTCTTCTTCCAATCCTTCTAAACGAACTCTGTAAGTAAATTCTTTTTCAGTAAAGATATCAAGGTTATAATCATATAACTCACCTGTAAGTACTGGGTCATCCCAAGATAATGTTACTGTAGTTTCATCATTTGCTTGGATTCTCACCTTCACCGGATTAATAATCGGTAAGATCTCTTGCTTAGGTGCATACATCAATTTTGCAATTTTGATATCTGGATAAGCCATAAATAACTCAATCTCATTGATACCTGCTTTTAGCATCTCTGCATTATTATTTCTGATTTGATAACCTACTAGAATCCATTGCCACTTACCTACTAAGTCTTCTGAAATTCTAGATCCAAACGAACTACCATATTCACCTGCTGTTCTTTCGTCAACATCAATACCGTTTACATTACCATACAATTTACCAGAGTGGGTAGCTCCTTGTTGTACCAATGCCCAGATGAAACCAGTTTGTACCTCTGGCATACTAATCTGATACATTAATCTTGGACTTTTTGCTCTATCTTCAGACACCTTGTTTGAGTTTGTAGTTGTATCTGTATTAGATAAGTACATATATCTACCAATTTCAGGATCTGTAGCTGTTAACCATTTCTGACCTTCAAACTCATCAGTACCCGGTAAATTTGATGCGAATTCAACTGCCTCGAATAAGAAGATTCCATTTTCGTCCGATTGATGAATAAAATCTTGGTAATCACCATCAGGGTTTTGTTCTACTGCCTCAGTTTTTACAACGTGTGTTGTAGAAGCTGCAGACTTATTACCTGCTGCATCGTAAGCGACTACTACAAAAGTATATTCTGTATCTGGAGATAAGTTGGATAATGTTACTGAAGTACTACCTGTTACCTTCTCCGGTAACTCTTGCCCATTTTGTATAATTTGATATCCTGATACTCCTTCATTATCTGTTGAAGCTGTCCATGATAGTGTCAATTTATTTTGAGATACATCTGATGATGTTAAATCAGTAGGTACTGATGGTGCTTCTAAATCTGGCTCTTCACCTGGATCATTTGGTTGAGATGAAGCATCAATATCAATCTCTCCTGGAATAGAATAAGTGCTATGAACAGAAGAACTACTCTTTTTAAACTCATGTGCTACTTCTAAAGAAAACGTTTTCGATTCCGTTAAATCTGCTACAGGAATTTGAATATTCTTTGCTGTTAAATCTGCAGCTACTTCTTCTCCCCCTAATAAAACTCTGTAGAAGTATGACTTAGGATCATAGATAACATCACTGTTATTGTATAAATCACCTGTTATTGTTGGATCATCCCATGATAAAGTAATATTCGTACCATCATTCGCCGTTACTCTTGGCATCGGAGTATCTAAGATTAAGTTGATATCTTGTCTTGGAGTAAAAGCAATCTTTGCAATCTTAATATTCGGTCTTGCCTTAAAAATTTCAATCACATTTTCACCGTCCTTTACAACACCGCTATTCGCTTGGTTATTCAAAACGATCCATTGCCACTCACCTTTCATCGCATCTGAGATACGAGATCTTGCTGCGCTACCATAAGAGTTCGCACTTCTTTTATCCAGATCCAAATCGTTTACGTTTACGTAAATACGTCCTGCATCTTTAGACCCTTCATTTACCAATGCCCAAACATACCCTGTCTGTGCTTCAGTCATGTTGATCTTATATACTAACGATGGACTAGCGTATCTTTCTGAAGAAGTCTCATTTCTATTATCAGACGTAGTATTTTCTAAGTATACATAGTCTCCTACTTCAGGATCATTTCCTTTTAACCACTTTTCTCCAGTAAAATCTTGAGCACCGAAAGCTGAACCTTCTTTTGCTTCTGCTACTTCTGTTGCAGAGAACATATAAATACCGAACTTATCTGCCACATGTGGAGTATCCGTAATTGGTAAACCTTCGTCTTCACCTCCATTGTCTGGCATAGATGAAGCATCTACACTAATTACAGTTGGAGTAGAGTAAGAGTTAATATTTGAACTACTATTTTTTCTAAATAAGTGACCTGCTTCTACAGAAATTTCTTTTGCTGTTCCTAAATCAGCCACAGGGATCGATAAACTTGTTGTTGTTAATTGATCGCCTTGTGATTCACCATCAATACTTACTCTATAGAAGAAACTTTTTGGAGTGATGATCTCTTCTGTAAAATCATATAATTCTCCTGTTAAAGTAGGCTCATTCCATGATATCGTTACATTAGTACCATCATTCTCTGTTACTTTTACTTCTGGAGCATTGATAATTAAATTAATTTCTTGCTTAGGTGTAAAAGCGATTTTTGCAATCTTAAGGTTTGGTCTTGCTTTAAAAACTTCAATAACATTCTCCCCTGCTTTCACAACACTGCTATTGGCTTGGTTATTTATTAAAATCCATTGCCATTGCCCTGCCATTTCTTCAGAAATTCTTGATTTAGCAGCACTACCAAATTCTCCTACTTTTCTTTTATCAAGATCAAGATCATTTACGTTTACATAAATTCGACCTCCATCTTTTGATCCCTCGTTGATCAATGCCCACACAAAACCCGTTTGTGCTTCTGGCATATTGATCTTATATACAACTGAAGGGCTAATTTCTCTATCTGCAGAAACCTCGTTTCTATTATCAGAAGTTGTATTTTCTAGGTAAAGATAGTCACCTACTGTTTCGTCTGTTCCTTGCAACCAATTTTCTCCATCGTAAGCATCTGTACCTGCTTCCATTTCGAAATATTGAGTGGCTTGAAATATGTATACCCCATTCTCATCAGCTTCATGAGGAACACTTGTTTGCTGTGCCTGAGCCATTCCTATTCCTCCAAAGAATAAGAATAACCTAATCAAAATGTTGTTTAATGTTTTCATGTTATTTAATCAATTTCTTTCATACTATTTCTAATAAGTCTCTTTTAGCTCTATGGATTGAACCGCTACTTCTGCGTAAGCATCCAAGGGTTCGCTTTCGTCATATTCAGACTTGAACTGAGACAAGAAAATTGAAGATTGTGTGTAGCATCCTACTTTAAAATATCCTGTCTGATCGATAGATGTCCATGTTTTTTCATAAGACTGACCGTTATCGAGGTTTTTAATTTTACAAGTGATATCACCATGGTTCACTATCACTTCAATTTCTAAAACCTCACCCAGTTCGTAATCTATCTCTGTTTGTTCTCTATTATCTTCATTCCAAATGATATGTAAACCATTGGATCCAGTTGAATATTGTACCCTCAGTGGTTCATCTTCAGGTCCATGAATCTGTACCATAGAAACTTCAGGTTTTACTACAGG
Source organism: Flammeovirga agarivorans (assembly GCF_012641475.1). Taxonomy (NCBI): domain Bacteria; kingdom Pseudomonadati; phylum Bacteroidota; class Cytophagia; order Cytophagales; family Flammeovirgaceae; genus Flammeovirga; species Flammeovirga agarivorans. Next base: position 24,907 of record NZ_JABAIL010000012.1, read on the forward strand.
AAGGTGAGTAACTCTAAGTTTTGTTTTTAGGTGTTGTTCGTCATGAACAGACCAGTAATTATTTCCACCTCCTACTCTTTGTCTGAGTTCAGATCTAGGATATTTTGATCCTTTTGTAGTTGTTCCTGCACAATGCCCTCTAAAAATTACTTCGTTGTTTTCGGCGAAGAAATACGGACGATATTCGTAACCAATAAGATCGTCATCATTAATTTCTAAAGGATCATTGTATCTATTATCTACATGATCGATTGCTGAATTATCATTTCCATCTTCATCCACTGGTAATGTCACTTTCCAATCTACCAATGAAGGAATTACATCTGTAGGTTTTTGGTCTACGATTGGAGAAGAATCTCCAGAGTAAATGGCTATAGAAAAATCATCAATTCGACCTTCTTGCTCATAAAACTTTGCTCCTATTGTGATGTACTCTTCTGTCGAAGTAAATACTAATTTCAGTTCTTCATAATCATCAAAAACAACCGTTGTGTCTTCTAGTAGACTATTGTCTTGATTTACAAATAAGTTGATGCCTCCTTTTACATAAGCGGAAACTTCATAAGTTACGTTTGTATTTACTTTTATGCGTTGTGATAGCTGATCTCCTTCACTACTTACTTTGGCGGCATTGTTGCCACCATTAGACTCTTCAGTATTACTAATTGTACCCACCTTTTCCCAATCTGGAAAGTCTTGCATTTCCAAACCTTGATCGATAATCTGTAATAATTCGAGGTCAATTACCGTAGTATCTTCGTCTTCCACTTCTGGCTCTGGAGTTTCAGTTTCTTCCTTTTCAGGTAAAGGAGGAATCTCTAACTCACTATCATCTACAGCACAGTTAAAAAGTAGAAATAAACATATGAAGCTAAAAAAATGTATAGTACTCTTCATAGAAGTCTTGTTGTTTTGTACTACCCATGAAGCCATTTTCTGACTTCATGGGTAATAAATATTAGTAACCAGGATTCTGAGATAATTGTCCTTTACTTGTATCAATTTCTCTTTGAGGAATTGGAAGTAGTAAGTGACGTTTATCGAAGTTTAATCCTTGATCATTCATGAAGTTCGTAATCGTATATTCTAGATCGCCTGTTCTGATTAAATCAAACCAACGCTTGTTTTCATAAAGGAACTCTTTACGACGCTCAGTAGCTAAAGTTGGTTTTGTGATATTGGCAATCGGATCCAAACCTGCTCTTGCTCTAATTGTGTTGAAATAATCTAAAGCTGTTGCATCTGATGTTTGGAAACCTTCACCGATTAGTGCTTCGATGTATAGCAATAACACATCAGAATAACGTAACAAGATGTAATCATTTCCTGCAAGACGGATATTACTAGAGTTGGTCAAGAATTTACCACATCCTTTTCTTTCTCCTCTATGATCTACAATATTGGTCGTATATCTAGTATCTTCTCCCGAAGTACCAGGCTGTGACTCATACAGTGCGATCATGTTATCTGTCGCATAGTTATGCGATCCTTGTTCGTATAGGAAGTAGTAAGAGAACGTTTGAGAATTATCGGTATTATCATCAATAAATGAGATCGGAAAGATAATTTCATTACCTAATTCTTGATAAAAGATATTGTCATATTCCGCTGTTAAACTGAAGTTACCTCCATCAATAATCCCTTGTAAGAGTGCTTTCGCATCATCATAATTTCCAATCTGTAGATAGTATTGTGCCAACATCATCTCTGCAGATTCTTTATTCGCTCTACCCAAATCAATATCAGATTTTGAAAGCAAGTTCTCTGCCGCAAATTTCAGATCAGATTCTACTAAGCTGTACACCTCTTCTTCAGAAACTTGAACGTAACCATCAACATCTCCTTCAGCCACCATTCGGTCACCTAGTGGTACATTACCAAATAGTCTCACTAAGTTAAAATGCATGTAGCCTCTAACAAATCTTGCTTCACCTTCGAACTGTGCTCTTTTTGTAGAATCCGCAACATTTTCAATATTGGCTAACACAAGGTTTGAACGATAGATCGTCGTATAACAAGCATTCCAATATGCTGCCACTACAGAGTTGGTAGTTAATACCGTAAATGTTTCGAATTGTGCCCAATCACCTACACCACTTCTTGTACCAGCGTTGTCAGACCTCATCTCAAGAAGAGCATATTCTTCTTGTACTACATCTTGCAATCCACTGTAAATACCAAGAACAGCAGTCTCTACTTCGTCATCGTTTCTTAAGTAGTTATCAACACCTACTTCAGATACGGGGTATTCTGTTAGGAAATCATTACAACTTGATAGTAATGATAAGAATACAACTGTAAAAAATATTTTAATTATATATTTCATCTCAAATACGTGGATTAAAATTCAGCGTTAATACCAATAATAAATGAACGAGGAATTGGTGCAGAACCTCTTTGGTAACCATAGTTCAATGGACCTTCATCGCGAATACCTTCAGGGTTGAATGATGAATAATCATCAGACATGAAGTATAACAAGTTGGTACCCGATCCGTAAATTCTAGCCTTATTTAAACCAACTTTTGAAATCCAGTTCTCAGGGAAAGAGAAACCAACGTTTACATTTCTCAATGAGATAAATGAAGCATCTTCGATAAAGTCGTCTGTTAAGATTCTCTCTCTCACTTGATCCATTTCATCAAAGAAAGCTGTATTTGGTCGCTGTCCTTGCATTGTTTGGTATTCGTAGTATTGAGGGTCAATATTCAATACCTGCCCGCCCATAGATCCTTGGAACATGAAGCTTAGATCAAATCGACCTACTTGGAATGAGTTGGTGATTGACCAGATAAAGTTAGGGTAAGGATTACCGATGATCGTACGGTCATTTTCATCTATTTTACCATCTTCATTTAAGTCTTGAACATATCCCATTTGCGAAGTACCACCAATTGGCCAGAAACCTTCATATAAATATTCGAAAGGTACTTTACCATTATCACCTTTTGAATGATCTATTTTATATCCATAGAAAGATGAAATTGGTTGTCCTTCTACTGCAATCCAGTTTGCAGGACGCTTACTATCTACAATTGTGATTAAGCTGTCTACTCCACCAAAATCAACTAATTTATTTTCGTTTGTAGAAGCATTACCTGTTAATGTCCATTGGAACTTATTGGCAACGATTGGCTTCACACTAAGTTCTACTTCAAAACCTTGGTTTTGTACCTTACCTAAGTTTACTGTACGCTCATCAAAACCAGTAATTGATGGAATTTGTTGAGTAAGTAATAAATCTGAAGATGTACGGCGGTACCATTCTAATGAACCAAATATTCTATTTCCGAAGAAACCGAAGTCAAAACCAGGGTTCAATTCTACTTGCTGCTCCCAACGTAAATCAGGTTGTGCAATGTTAGAAGGAGCATATCCAGAAGATACTGTACCATTAATTACTGCACTTGATGGAGACATTCTCTCTAAAGCTTCGTAGTATCCGATACCTGAATTGTTACCAGTTACACCATAAGAGATTCTTGGTTTCAATACTGAGATCCAGTTCACATCTCTCATAAAGTTTTCTTCTGTAATTCTCCAACCGAATGAAGCTGCAGGGAACACCCCGTATTTGTAATTTGCTCCAAACTTCGAGCTACCATCAGTACGTACTGAAAGTGATAATAGATACTTGTCTTTGAAAGCATAATTAACACGGGCGAATACTGAATGTAATGTTTGTACTGCTTTATTATGATCACCGTAAGCGATTGTAGAAGCTGCATTCATTGTTTGTACAGCATCGTTGGTAAAGCCTGTACCAATGGTCTCTGTAAACTCGTATTGTCTATGTTCTAATGACATACCCAATGTAGCACTGATATCATGCGAACCACCAAATGTTCTGTTATAACTAAAGTAGTTATCATTAATCCATGCTAAGTCATTATATGTTCTATAACGTAAACGAGCATCCGCTGCACCGTTTCTTGACGCCTTAGTACCATCATAATAGTCTCTAACTCTGTTTTTGTAGTTAGATACAATCGAAGATCTAAAGTTTAATCCCTTTGCTACCTTGTACTTTAAATAAGCACTAGCATAAATTCTGAAAGTCTTCTCTTGGTAGTTTCTTTCAACGATATTCGCATAAGGGTTAGAGTTGTTTGTTACACTAACATTTGGAAGTGTCTCTGTTGGATCTTCCGGATCAGGATAATTATTAAAATGCGATTCCTGAGTATAATCTCCCACTGCAATATTGGGGAAGTTATTTCTATCAACAAACTGAATAGTATGTTCGTCGTGTACAATCGGCAACCAAGAAGACTGACGTAACGACTCATGAATTGATGTCGGGAATACACGCTTTTCCTCTCTTGTAGGGTTAAAGTTTACTCCTAAAGTTAACCTTTTGTTTAACTTACTCTTCAACTTAAAACGTACGTTCATTTTGTTGTACGAGTCAGTAAGTAACACTCCATCATCTTGCAAGTAAGCACCCGAGATATGATAGTTTGTGTTTTCTGATCCACCTGTAGCACTCAAAGAGTACGATTGAATATTACCATCTTCGAAGATGATATCTTGCCAATCTTTTTCTTCACCTTGAGAAATACGCTGCATGTGTTCCATTCTTTCAACAGTGCTTAACGCTTTTCTGTAAACAGCATATAACTGCTCATCGTCCTCAAATCCTGGGAAGTTGTTTTCAATTTCCTGGATATATGTTTCTGCTTTTAACTTTGTCTCTGCTACAGTTGGACGGAAGTTTTCTCTTCTAATCGACCATTTTCTACCGTAGAATGAATTAAAGTTAAATTTAGTTGCTCCTGATTCTCCTGATTTTGTCGTAATCATTATTACACCATTACCACCACGAGAACCAAAAATTGCTGCAGATGAAGCATCTTTTAATACTTCAATAGAGGCTACATCATTCATATCTAATGATGCCAAGTAATCTGAATCTACTAAAACTCCATCTACAACTACTGCTGGAGATGCATCTGCTCCGATAGATCCTACACCACGTACTTGAATCGTTGGTGATGAACCCGCTTGTGGGTTAGTCATTTGAATGTTCACACCAGATACCTGACCGATTAAGGCTTCATCCACTCTGGATACTGGAATCTGATCTAACTTTTCATTTTTTACTTTTGATATTGCTCCTGTTAAATGTGATTTCTTTTGTGTACCATAACCTACAACCACAACTTCTTCTAATTGCTCTGTAGACACATTCATAATTACATCGACAGTACTTAATGTACCTACTGAAACTTCTTGTTGTTCCATACCGATGTATCTAAATACTAACACATCTTCTTGATTACACATTAAAGCATACTTCCCGTCAAAGTCAGTGATTGTACCTTTTGATGTTCCTTTTATTAATACAGATACACCTGGTATCGGAAGCTGGTCTTCAGATGATGTTACTGTTCCTCTGATTGTTGTTTGTGCAAAGACTGAAGAGGTTGATAGTATTGTGAGAAAAAATATTAATGGAGTTAACCATTTAAATAGTGATGTTTTTGACATGTAAGTATTTGTTTATCTTATGTTCATCATATTTTAAGTGAAATTGGATATTGGTCAACCAAAAAATTATTTACAGCAATTTAAGTGAAAAAATTACACTTATCAACATTTTTCCGCATAATTATTAATAAATATTAATGAAGATGACTTTTAATTCCTTTATAAGACTTTTTCAACTGAAAATCAAATAATTACAGAAAGAGTACTACTGCCAATTATTTTGTATTGGATACAATAAATAGCCTATAATCAATAAATAATTGTCGTGTTTTATTCTAAAATAAGTATTCCTTGTGTTAATCGTCAGATGAAAGAAGTGTAGTAATATTAGATTTGAAGTAATTTCAATTCATTCTACTATGGTAGTAGGAATAACTTATGACCTTATCCAATCAAAAATTAGTGTTCATAATGTTACGGAAAAACGAAAACATTAGTGGATCAAAAGTTATTCCTTTCTATTATTTGCTGGGTGAATAAGTGGTTTTTAACACAATAGACTTAACGGCTACTTCACCGTACGAATTTTTCGGTTCGTCTCTTGCTCCACTCTTGATTTGACTTTGGAACTTTGAGGCTTGGGTATAGCAACCTACTTTAAAGTATCCCGTCTTATCCATAGACTTCCATATTTTCTTGTATTCTTTATTCTGATCCAAGTTTTGAATATGGCAAGTAATGTATCCCTTATCTACTGATACAGTTATTTTTAATTGCTCCCCTAACTTGTAAGGTACAGCATTGTCGTAATCTTTATTGTTTTCATTCCAAACAATATAAACACCTTTTCTAGTATGGTATTGTACTCTTAATGGCTCATCATCTGGACCATGAATTTGAGTGATACAAACTTCTGGTTTATATACTGGAACAGATGTAACTCGTAATTCTGTCTCTAGGTATTGCGGAAGATCCATAGACCAATACAAGTTACCATATCCAGAACGTTGTCTTAGTTCTGAACGTGGATATTTTGATCCTTTTGTTGTTACCCCTGCACAATGTGCTCTGAAGTATACTTCTCCATTTTTAGCATAAAAGTAGGGCTTGTATTCAAAGTCTACAATGGCACCATCGGCGATCTCCAAAGGATTTTTAACTCTTGTTTCTACATCAAACTGTTTTTGATTATCCCTTCCTTGTCCATCGATAGGTAATGTCACTTTCCAGTCTGTTAAAGATGGAATTACATCTGATGGAAACTGATGGTTGGGATCGATTTCCTGATTCAATAACGTTACTTTAAAATCATCGAATCTCACTTGTTTTTCAGTATACCTACCTCCAATAGTCACATATTTTCCTTTTGCTGAAGCTGAAAATTCTAAAGAAACGACCTCAAACTCTTTCGTATCAAAATCCTTGGTTACTTCTTCACCTTTCACTTCAGCAAAGATCTGTCCTCTACCTTTTACAGCTACATCCAAACGATACGTTTGCGATGGGTAAATTTTTACTTTCTGTCTCAACTCAGCTTTTCCATCCATTTTAGCAGATTTCACTCCACTGTTGACAACATTCGAAGCAGAAACTTCTCCTGTAGATTCCCAGAAGTTAAACTTACTTTCGAAACCACTATTGACAACGATAATTGGATTAAAAGTTTGAGATTCCTCTGAAGTAGATGTCGCTATTATTTTGAAATCATCTAGCCTAGATTGTTCAGAAAGATATTCTGCACCAATGATTATATTTTTTGCTTTACCAGAATTAAATGTAATCTCAGTGCTTGCGTATTTTTTGTTGTTTGTTGTCACCTCTGTTTTTTTCCCTTTTACGGAAACAAAAACGGTTGCTTTTCCTTTAACACTGACAGTCAGTTTATAGTCTGTCTTTGGTGTAACTCTTATAAATTGAGAGATTGTTGCTCCTTTTTCTGCTAGTTTGGCTGCTCCAACTCCTTGTTGAGTGTCCTGAGACTTCTGAACTTTTCCTTTTACTTCCCAATTCTTTAAACCGTCTTCAAATCCACTATTGAGAATTAGAACCGGTTTTTGAGCAAATACTTGTGATTGCCATAACAAGAATAACAATAAAAAATATTTCATAGTTGTCTGTTTTATTGTGATCAAAACTACTAAGGAAGCTATACTCCACCCGAAAACGAAAAGGAGGTGGAGTATAGGTAAACATTCTACTAAGAGAATGCTAAACCTCCATTAATATCAATGTTATTTCCTGATATAAATGACGATTTACCTGATGCTAAATATACAACCAAATCAGCAACTTCTTCAGCATTTCCTTCTCTACGAAGTGCTGTAGCGTTTGCTACATTTACTCTTGCTTGATCTGGTGTGTGATCATCATGGAATTTTGTCGCAATCATACCTGGGCAAATTGCATTACAACGGATACCATGAGGACCTAATTCTTTTGCCATTGCTCTTGAGAATCCCATTACTGCTGCCTTTGATGCACCATATAATGAAGCTCCTGCTCCTGCTCCATCTCTACCTGCTTGAGAAGCAAAGTTAACGATAGAAGCACCTTCTTTTAAATGTGGACGAACGGCTCTTGTCATAGACCAAACAGTTTTCATGTTCAAGTCCATCAATAAGTTATACCAGTTTTCGTCTTGCTCTTCAATTTTCTTACGTCCTACAATACCTCCAGCAACATTTACCAGTATATCTATCTGTCCATCAAATGTATCTAACGCAGTTTGTACTACATTGTCTACATCTTCTTGTTTCATTAAGTCACCTGCAACAGTTACTACTTTAACTCCTTTTGCCTGTGCCATTCTTGCTGTTTCTAATGCATTTTCTTCTGCATTTTCCTCTGCATCATAGTAGTTAATTACTAAGTTCGCTCCAGCATCTGCCATCGCTAAAGAAATGCAACGTCCTATGTCACGCACACCACCTGTAATGATGGCCACTTTTCCTGATAAATCCATAATTCTAAATTTCTGATTTGATCAATATTCTATTGTTAGTTTTTCCAATAATTAGATTGCAAAGAGAAAGAAATCAAATACTCCAATTTCAATGTGTTAGCTTCCAGTCCGATTTACCGTAATTACGCTAAACGAAATTATACTAACGATATATTAAACTTATTGCTCTCTGCTAATTTTAATAGTGAGTTGTTTATTGGATAGCTTTATGACACACTCACTACTTGTTGACCTATGATATATTCTTACTAAATATTATCCTTATTTACCTACAAGGTATGCTGGCTTTGAACCGTCTAAGAAATCCATTCTTGCCGGACCGAAAGTATCGATCAACATACCATCTTCTAGACATAAAGCTTCATGTTCTACATGTGGCTCACAGTAAAATGCATCTCCTGCATTAATTACTTTTTCCTGATCACCAATTCTCATTTTAAAAGAACCTGATACGCAATATGTTACTTGTGAATGAAAGTGCTCATGTGGTGTACCCACTGCACCTTTTTCAAAAAGAACTTTAACTGCCATTAATTGATTGTCATAACCAATAATCTGACGCTTAATTCCATTTCCTAACTCTTCCCATTCATTTTCTGATGACACAAAAAATGCTTGACTTTGTATTTTTTCCATGATGTTGAAATATGTATGTTACTTTCTAAAGTATCGCTTAATTTCTTTTCTTAAGATCCTTTTTTCGTAGATTCTTGAAACCCTATTTGCATCGATTTCTTCTTGGATAAAGCCTGTTCTTTCGACATTTCAGAAGAAACTGTTGTTATATTTTCTCCCAATCTTGGGTAATAAGATTCGAACCTTCCCGATTCAATACTTAAGATATTATTGATATTTGCTACTGCCCAATTAGGGTCTTCAAAGCGTATTGTTCTACCTGATCTACCAGAATTAAAGAAAAACAGTTGATCTACATTTAATTTCTGTACTCCCCACAACAACACTGCACTTCCTAATTCTTTATTTCCAACATCGATAAAATCGCAATTTGTTAGTGAAACATAAGGACCTGTTGTCGACTCATCGTTCCCTAATCTTGTGATTTCCATTGCTCCGGTCATCACATTTTCAAACTTACAATTATCAATAATTACCTCCTCTGCACTATATCTACCCTTGTTTTCAGCTTGTCCATTAATATTTAATGCAACACCTGATATATTGTAAAACTCTGAATTCTTGATTACAATTTGATCCGCAAAAGTGCTTGTGTAAGCTCTAAAAACACAATAATCAGAAGCTTCAAAGTGATGGAAGGAACAGTTATCAATCACTAAATTATAATGTTGGATCATTGGTGATTTTGATGTTGATATCCCAGCTTTTGCAATGCCAACTTGAGATCTACCATTCAAATCTAAACCTTCAATTGTCAAGCTTCCACCGTTTTCAATCACAAAAAATGATTTCTGCTTAGGGTTATTCTCATAATAAAGCTTTACCCTATTTTCTGATTTGTTTATTATGGCTAACTCAACTTTTAGATGAATAGCATCTTCAAAAACTATCTTTTCTGATGTTATTTCTATTACTGCTCCATTCTGTGCTTTTTCCACTGCTTCTACTAATGAAGTATAATCCTCTACTTTATAGTGTTCTTTACTTAATGCTTTCACAGTGTTAGATGCTTGATACCAACTCGGTCCACACACCTCTTTTGTTACTGGAACTTTTGGTTGGAATGATTTACTCTCATAAAGACCTGCTTCATTTTTTGTAAAACTTTCCTTCAATGGCTTCATTCCTTTGTTGTATTTAAGAGGAGAGCCATCATTTTTATATTTGTTGTTTTTAAAAGTAAAACCCGAAATATCATCCAATACTGTAAATACTTCTTTCTTATCAGTATAGTAGAAAGTATTGTTCTGAATAGTGATATGATCTGGTGTTTGTGTTCTTTCTCTATCTGATCCAACACACAACTCTATATGGTCACAATTAAAAAAGTAGTTGTCTTCAATATTTACATTATGTGCTCTGATATATCTATTAGGTAAAGAGTTCGGAACTCCATTCATTACCGGTAGAGCTCCGAAAAATCTCTTTCCTTTTAAATCTTGGAAGTAATTGTTCTTAATTGTATGTCCACCATTAATTACTCTTACTCCACCTGCATTCTTAGAATCCTCTCCTAAGAAATAATTACCCGATACGACATTTCTATCGCCATGTCTTAATGCTAACACACCATCACAAGCCACAAATAAATTATCTTTTATGATATTTTCTGAAGATTTTATGGAAACCACTTCTACCTCTCCTGAGCATCTGTCAAACAAGTTGTTTTCTATAATCGTTTGTGATGACTCATTACAATAAGTGGAAACACCTACTCTTAATGTCTCTCCTCCATTCGAACCTAACTTTGGACGGTAACCAAAATGATTATGATGAATGTGGTGTTTATTTTCTCTTGACTCTAAGTTGTTTAACTTAACTGCCATAAGTACACCTGCATTCAACTTCCCTCCAAAGTAGCAATGATCGATTTCGTTTTCTTTACCATACACTTCAACCCAAGATGTTTTTTCGAAACGATCTGCAGGATTATAATGATCCACAACGACATTGGTCATACGGCAATATTTTGCCACTTGATCTTTTATTTTAAATTTTATCGCCACTCTACCTTTAGCATATCCTTCTCTGAATACTAAACCATCTACCACCAAGTGTTCACCTCCAATCTCTAAAGATGAATTACCTGCAAGAATTGTTTCTCCTCTTTTTTCAACAGTCAAAACAATAGGTTGGTCTGCTGTACCCTTACCTTTAAATTTTATCTTCACATCCTTCCATACTTGTGAGGCCATAATGATGGTATCCCCTGGATCAGCATTATTAATTTGTTGTTCCAGTTCATCAATAGTCGTCACTTTGTTCTCTTTGAGTGTGTCAAAAGACATCGCTCCAAGAGTTGTTAGTACTGCTATGCAAAAAATTGTGATAGTATAATTTTTCATTTCAGATTCTCTAGATTGAGTAATTCGAAGTCATTGTGTCCAGCCAATATTAGATTGAAGTCTAATTTTAACTTTACTGGTTATTGGTTGACCAAATATGATAAATGATTTTTTATTATCCTAAATATGGGTAAAAAATACTCTTATAAGTCGAATATTTTTTTTGATTTTCTGAGTATTATTCAATTATCAACTAAATAAAATACTATTTAGTATTTGATAAGTACATAGGGTATTTCGAGATAATAATTCTTATAAATAAAGAAAAAACAGCTATAACAATGTGTATTTAAGGGTTTTCAAGCTCCTCTTTTTGTTTTTTCTGATACTGTTTAGGTGTAATGCCGAAAGCTTTTTTAAAAACAGACGCAAAATGACTCATATTTGAAAAACCTAGATCTACAGAGATCATACTCACTGTCTTTTTCCCTTCTATTAAAAGGTCCTTTGCTTGATCCAACCTCACTTGTTGCTGAAATTGGTAAATTGGTTGGCCAAAAGTTTTTTTGAACTGAATCCTCAATCCACTACTACTTAACCCTGCTAACTTGGCAAGACGATCAACCTCAATTGGAGGACCTATATTTTCTAATATCATCGCCCTTACTTGTATCAACCCATGAAAGTGAATTCTAGTTTCGTGATGTTCACTCGAAGTATCTTTTTTCGATAATTGATCGATTAATAAATGGAATAAATAATAGGTACAAGAAAACAATAACTCGTCTAAATAATCTGAAGTTTTTATATCCAATAATTTATAGAACCCGCCTTTGATCGCTAAGCTCATTTCTTCAAAGACTATATATTCTTTATCAGACTGGATATACTTAGCAAGTTTTTGGGATTTCCCGATCATCTTATAAAAGTAGTCGAACTTTACTCTTAAAATCACGAGTTGTAAGGGTTGATCGATAGCTAACTCCCAAGTGACGTTTCTTTTTTTATTCGAGAACAATGCTCCATTCAATGGAATATTAATTTTGCCTCCGAAAAGAATAGATGAAGCATCTCCGAATATGATTGTGATGAACTCTTCTTCATCATCATACACATATGGGCTTCCCTCTAATTTTTGATATAAAATGGCATCCACTCTTACCATCTTGAAATTTTCATTAAACTGGTAATAATCGACAAGTCCTTTTCCGACATGATTATCAAACTTCAGAATGTTATCCTGAATCTCTCCATGTAAATTGATATTCCAATATTGTAAAAGTTCCTTCAAAGTAGTGATCTTTTGTGATACAATAAGATACTACATTATCACTTTTTTAAAGAGCCTTAGACTCAATTTTTATTTTTTCAGATAACGTTAGGGTTTTTGTAGTGCTTTGTCCCTTCTTAAAGTGAAGATAAAATTGGAATACTTAAACGATCAAAGTCATAAACAACAGAATAGATTTAAATGCTTTCTACGCTATCGTAGACTATTTACAATAAAAAAATCCCCTAAAGAACTTTATTTCAATCTTTAGGGGATTCCAGTTTTTCTATTTTCTTTATGATCTCTTTAACCACTTAGAAGACCACCATTTTCTAAGTGGTTCATCATAGAACTTCACAGCTACCCAAGCGATAAGTATCGAAAGTATAAATGTCAATGCACCGTATACAAAAGCCATTTCGTAAGATGCTTTTCCTTTTAATACTTCATCGAATACCCAAGCTGTATATAAATAGATTAGAGGATAGTGAGTGATGTAAATAGGATAAGATATATCCCCTAGGAACTTCGCTACCTTCTTTGTTTTATTGCTCTTAATTTCTCCATTTGCTCCTATGTAAACAATAAGAGGAAAGATTATTAAAATCACTAAACCCTCATATAAACCATTCATCCATATTTGTTCTCCTCCAATTCTAGGAACAGACAGTACTACAGTCATAATTAAACTACACCATAAAAATGCATTTTTAATATGGGTTGGTTTCATCAGTCTAGACAATAATAAACCACTTAAAAACGGATATGTTAATCGGATAAAACCAATTTTCAATTCTGTTTCATTGAGAGCCCAGCCCCCAGCCATATCGCCTCTTTCTCCTGTTACAGCATAATGCATTAATAAAGCACCTGCGATAACTGCCAAAATAATTAATATGATGTTCGGTAATTTTCTAAGAATAAAAGCATACACCGTATAGGCAATGTATTCGAAGAATAAAGTCCAGCCCGGTCCATTTAAAGGATACATCTCTTGCCAACCTCTAACATCCATAGATTGACCTACAGGAATCATTGTAAACCCAATGACCATTACTACCAATACTTTCCATATTGGAGCATCGTTAATTAATGGAAATAGTTCTGGAGATGCTTGTGCATAAAGTGTTACTGCTCCAATAATAGAACCGATAATCACCATGGGTTGTAATCGGATGATTCTCCTTTTGAAGAATTCTGTTAGGGTCATTTTATCCCAACGGTTGTCGTAAGCATAACCAATCACAAAACCTGATAAAACAAAGAAGAAGTCTACTGCCAAATAACCATGATTAATTATTTGATCTGGTCTGTTTCCTAATGCAAATGCTTCCAGTATGTGAAATAGAACGACAATAATTGCTGCTACACCTCTGAGACCGTCCAAAATCTCGAAATGTTTGTTAGTAGATTTAATCATTATGACTTTATAGTTGAGTTAATATATCGATAAAACAATTTATCACAATACTTATTTATGATGTTCAAAATAAGAATTTTTTCCTCAGATATCATTAGCTCTCAGTATAAATTTATAATGAAAAAAAGCTAACAATTCTATATACAAATCTGAAAGTCAGTACTTATTCAAAAAGTCTATTTTTAATCGTGTATTTTAAATAATACACCTAAAAAATAACTATGAAAACTATTTATGGTAAAGACCGCCCGAAGATTCCATACATTGACTTTATACAACAAAAATTAGGCGGTGAAAAAGTATCTGATATTGAACTGCGTATTGATAATGAATTATCTACTGCAAAATTTATCGTTGTTGAGACAGACCAATATCGAATTACAGGCTTTGAATATACAGCAAAAGAAGATACACAATTTCAAATTGTACATGACCCCAAATACGATTACACACTAAGTATTTTCGCGAGAGATGTTATTTACTATAAAGAAGAGGAAGAGAGAGAAATTAGTGTCCCCAATGGGTTTATCTTTGCAAAAGGAACACAGAAGATGGCCATCAACTTTAAGAAAGGAGTAACAAAGACCCAAATGGTCTATGCATTTAACAAAGGAAATATCTCTGAGTATTTACTACAAGTGATTGATACTTTAGACCATTTCTTTTACCACTCTGGAAATGAAAATATCACTGCATGGAAGAGTTCCTTTACACAAGAACTACGCAATAATATCCATGAACAATTCAGAAAAGAATTTGTGACACATAAGTTGATGGAGTTGAAAGTGATTCTTCACAATACATTGTACCAATTTAATGAAAAGAGTGATGATGTTCTGTTTACGGACTTCGAGATAAATGCCGCTTTTTCTATCAGAAACGATATTAATAAAGATTTTACACAACGCCCTAATATCAAAAAATTAGCGTTAACATATGGAATCAACCATACTAAACTAGGAAAGATATTTAAGGAACTTTTTGGTAAAACGATCTACAAATATTTTAAAGATGAAAGACTCTTTAAGGTAAAAGAGTTAATTACTAACACCAATAAAACATTTACTGAAATTGCTTACGAATATGCTTTTACAGACGTGAATCATTTCTCTAAATCCATTGTCGATGAATTTGGTATGACTCCAAGTGCTATGAGAAAAGAAGGAAAATAAAAAAACCACTTTCCGTTCTGAAAAGTGGTTCTTATATATATTATGACTTGGTAATATCAACACATGATTTTCCTTTAGGAGTATCAATAACGTTGAATTCAACAAAATCTTTATCTTTAATATCAAAGTTTGGATCTACATCATTGATGTGGAAGAATAACCTTTCTCTTCTTTCTTTTTCAATGATAAAACCAAATTTCTTTTCAGTATTGTAGAAATCTACTCTTCCTTTTTTCTTACTAGGAGCCTCATTGTTTCTAGATACTGAAATTTGAATATCCTCCAGTTTTATTTCTTCTTTCTTTTCTGTCGGATCTGGTGGAGTATCAACAATATTGCCATATTCATCAACATAGGCCATCATGCTTTCCAAATCTCCACTACCTTTGTTCTTTTTTTGGGCTTCTTTTTTGGCTAGCTTTTCTTGTCTTTTCTTCTGCTTTTTTTTCTCTTTCTCTAATTTATTAAATGCTTGTTGCGATTTTGCCATTTCGATCTTTTAAAGTGAATTGCCAAGTATAACTACTATATAAGAATGAACATTTAATAAATTAAACTGTTTTACAAATTCAAGATGAAAAATGAAAATAAATATGTAGTCATGTGTATTCAAATACGAATACCTTATGCAATTATAAAGGTACGGATATTCATTCTGACATCATAATAAAGTTGACGTTTGTAAAGATAATAGACCTATTAAATAACAGATGTTCAATTTGTTAGTATATTTTTAATTTAATAGGTGGTAAGAAAATGTCAAATTCAATTTGGTTTGTAATCAGTACTGAGTGTGGGTTGTTCATATCTTTTTGTGATAAAAAAACCAATTTCTCGAGAAATCCAAAGTACAAATTTTGAGGTTTTGCCTGATATAATGAAAACTTTGGATGCCATATCTCATACGTACCAATCTCCTGTTTTGGTAAGTTGTAATAACCTTTTACGGGGTGAGTTAGAATTAAATATTGTTCATCGAGGTCTTTAAAACCTTCTAATAAAGTCATCTCTTTTGTAGTTCCAATGAGATCTATTTGTCCTTTTCCAAAAGAGGAAGAAAAATCAACTTGATACTTTCTGTAACGGTCACCTTCCATTTCAAAACTTAATGAATACTTACCATACTCCCAAGGCATATTCCAAAAATATTTGGGTAGTATATGTGTCACAGAGCCTAAAGTTGTTCCAAAAAACCACGCCGCATAAGATCCATCTCGTTCATCTATCACATAAGTTCTGAAATTGGTTTGAAAAAAATTAAACTTTAAAAAAGGGAACAGTTGACAAAAATGAAAATCTACATCTTTGAAAGGAACTACACTTACCAAAGCAAATTCATCGCCCGCTTCATCTTTAAAACTCCATAGTTTAAATGGCTTTGGAATCAAGTGTTCAATCTTTCTGATAGGAACTTTATAACTGATGATTGCAAAATGTTCAAGTATTGTGTTCACATCAATACCGCTTTTGGATGGTCTCTGAGTAATTCGTTCTTGGAGTGTCTTGGCTGATATCATGTACACTAAGTTAGTGCTGAAAACTCATTTATTTCTCTTAAAATAAAAAAGTAGATTGAAAAGTAGTTGACAGTAACTGCCAATACTTTTCGAATCTACTAGATAAAGAAGATGTTTGTTAGTACTTAGTTTAATAAATCGATATATACTTATTGAAAATAGTTGATTAATTGACAATTAACTTTTTAAGTTGTCTTTCTTTTTTATTGATATATTCTACGATATATACCCCTGAGGCTAACTGAGAAGTATCCCATCGTAAACTATTGTTGTATGAGCTATCTACTAAAATACGGTTTACTATTTCACCTAATTGTGTATAGATATTTAACTGAATAGCATCGGATGAAGTATTGAAAAACTTAAAAGTAAGAATACCTTTATTGGGATTTGGGTACATTAAAAACTCTCCAGTAGCCTCTTCTCCCATAGTGATCTCTTGAGGAGAGAATACTTCCATTTTTCCATCAAAATCTAGCTGTACCAATCTATAGTAAGAAGTTCCTTGAAATGGTGTAGTATCTTCTGTACTGTAATCATTTCTTACTGAAGTAGTCCCTTGTCCTTTTATAAAGTCTACTTCATGCCAATGTTTTTTATCCACTGACTTTTCAATGTAGAAACCATCGTTATTTAGCTCTTGAGCCGTTGACCACTTCAATTCAACGATACCAGTATTCACTTCAGCTGTAAAATCGATTAATTCGACTGGTAAATCTTCGTTGATAGATAGGCCTGGAGTAAACTCATAGTTTGAAAGCCCTGACATCACTCTTAACCCTGAGGCTCCTGATGGAATCTCTCCGGCATTAAAAGAAAAAGCCTCTGTCTTTATAGCTAATAGTTTATCTTCATTGCCCGGAGTATCGTCTCGTTTAAATTCTTTTGGCGGGTTACCAATGCCCGATCTGTGCTCCCAAGTCATATTATTCGATAAAGAAGAATTATCTCTCGTTAGCACTCTAAGGTTATCCGACTTATCTTCCCCATCTACCTCTGTGATATCTGCATTTTCTAAAAAGAACGTTATTTCTGTTGATGTTGCCTTATTCGGATTAATACGCCACATCCCGTCTTCATACTTTTTAGAATACTGATCACTTGGAATATCACCTCCAATGGCCTCATCTACATACATTGCTTGCCATGTGATTAGATTTGCACCAGCACTAACAGTTCGATTAAAATCGGTTAAAGGAGCTGGCCCAACACCTGCAAGGTAAAATCCACTTGTTCCTCCAATTGGGAAGTAAGCACTACCTCCTTGATCTACAATAAACGATGCTTTACCTATGATATAGCTGTCTTTACTGATTGCAGAAGATTGTTTTTCGTCTGTAGTAGTATCCCAAGTCAATAGACCATTTGCATTTAGTAATCCATTATTGAAGATGACATTGTTGGTAAATACTTCATAGTCTCGTACTACCAAACCTGGTTGACTTCCCCCTACTGACTTGTCGATGATTAACTGACCAATTCTAAAATCAGTATCAAAGTCAGCTGAAATATAAGACTGTCTTGTCCCCGAAAATTTTATTACGGGATCACTAGCACCTGATCTTTTTACGACCTCTGTACCTTTAAAGAAGTTTCCTGTCAGTGTCATGATTCCCGAACGGTAATTAAATTTACTGTTGCTTCCATCAAAAGTAACATTACCATCTACAGTCAATAAGCCATTAGTACTACCTCCATTAGAAATTCCTAATTGTAATGTTCCTTGGATGGTTAGATTGGTTTTATTTAATGCAATTTCTGAAGTTGAAACGGCAGTCATAAAACCTCCATTTTCGATAATAAGAGATGCTGTATCTATTGTATTTACACTGATTTGATTACTACCTGAAATCCAGATATTCATACCATCAGTAATCTTTCGAATAGGGTTTTCTCCACCAACTGTAGAGGTAATCAGTTCATGTTGTACATTATCGGCAAATCTTAATCGACCTTTTACCAATTCGATATGGAATAAACTTGGATCGTAATTTCCATCACCATCAAGACCATTATTTGGGGTGGCAGAGTTAAATTCTAACTGATAGGCTTCATTAGTAGATATAATCTGTACTTGATCTTTTACATCGGGTCTTTCTATTCTTACCTTTTTGACCTTTGTAGGGCCGCCAATCTGAAATCTTTGATAGTAGGTGTTATCATTGTCTTTCGACCCTTCACCTTCGAATCTTACTAGTGTGTTTTCTATATCTACTTCACAACCATCAGAAATATTAAAATGCCCTCTGATCATTAACTCCCTATCATTTCCATCATCAATGATCTTAGAAGAAGAGTAGAGTACAAAATTGGAATCCACCTCCATATCATGCGTCAATTTTATCGTTGAATTATATACCTTCAACGTATCATAGACATGTACATCAGATCCAAAATCAAATTCATAAGCTCCAATATTCACGATAAGGCTATTAAAATTGAAAGTACTATAACGATCATCAGACAAAGCTACATCACTATTATTATTAAGGTCATCTGCTGAAAAATGGAAAATCCCTCCTCCTTCAAGATAGAAGGTTTCATTGCCTAGTAAATCACAATTGGGTAACTCATTGGCATATGTTCTATACGTACCTGTACCTTTGAACGCATGGAAATTATGGTTGATATACTCACGAGCATTAACGACTGCATTTTCATCAATCATCAACTCATTTAAATTCACATGATTTTCAATCATATTTATTGTATGCCCTTTCATTACAAAAGCTTTATCTCCTGTTACAGGGTATGAATAGGGTGCATTCCCCACATCAAGCGTGGTACTATCTAGTGACCATGCATTGGTACCATCCCAAGATGTACTTGAAGCTGTTGTAAACCATTGACGTTGTTGGATCTTGTATTTATCCTTGATATAGTCTTTCAAATCATCTTGTTCACTGAATGAATCATTGTAAACAATAACCTCTGCAATTTCTCCTTGAAAGAACATATTTGTATTATGAACTAAACGACCTAACTCAATATTACTCCAATTTCCGTCTCCATTTGTTCCTTGCACTAAATCTCTTGAAGTAATGTATTCCACCTCTACAATTTCCCATTCATTATAGGTCCAGGCATCATCTCTTGGATCTGTATTATCATGATATTCATCGGATAAGGAATTAAAGTTGATAGCATGTTTTGCTGTTGGATTCCACTCACTATTACCATCTAAACTAAAAGTATAGGGTACATATTCTCTGCCCAATCCTGCATTTACAACTCTACTTCTTGTTTCTAAAGCTACTTGAGTATAACGATCTCCAAAAAGCATCATTAAATCTGTGCTATTATTATACAGAGGTTTGAAACTAGATTTGTAAACGATAAAGACACGCTTTACATCTGAATAAGTCACATTCGATTGCAACTTTAAATATCCATTATCTGAAAATTTAACAGCAGAAAAGTCTGTGTTTAGACCATTGTATTTTACATCGACTACTTCAAGGTCTGTTGTTCCATCACTGACAAAAGAAGCCCCTTGAATCTGTTCTACCCATGTTACCTTACCATCTCCTCCTACCGTTAGGCCTTGATCAGAATCTAAGTGGAAAACTAGACCTGATGTTGGCAAAGTCTGTGAGTATACAGTGTTAGAAAAAAAGTAAAGACACAAAGATATAAGTAGTGTTAGTTGTATTGTTCGCATAGTATAATAAGTGAAATTTAATTCCGTCCTGGCTTATTCTAAAAAATTCTTAACGGTAATATTAGAGGATAATCTTTCAATAAATGGGGACGAATTTTACTTAATCTTCAAAGAGACACCTACAACAACAATTTTTAAACGCTTAACAACAAAGTACTATAAATATGGAGAAGATCTTTCAAAAACATTAATGAGGATATTACCTTAAAAACCCTTATTTTAATAGTAAAATCGACTAGTTTTCATAAAAACAGCCTTAAAATAAAATGATAAATCAAGTACTCCCAGCAACAATAAATAATGAATATAAAGGACATAAATTAGCTCTTTATGTCTTTTACTTGATCACTGTAATGACAGTGGGAAGATCGCTGGTTCATATGTTTGCTACAGATGGAGGAGCACAAAGTATCGCTACTATTCCCTTAGATAGTTACTCTACTCCTGCTGCTCAAACTGTCATTCTTATTTTTGCGTTATGGGGGCTTTCACAACTCACAATGGGTGTATTCTATGTTATCATCATCTTCCGTTACAAAAGTCTTATTCCGCTTATGTATATCTTTCTTTTTATAGAATATGCAATGCGTTTAGTAATGATGTATATGAAACCAATTATCACTGAAGAGACTGCTCCTGGTGCAACGGGCAATTACATTTTTATACCTCTATCGATTGTTATGTTTATTCTTTCTATGAGAAAAAGGAGTTAGTATGTTCTTAAAAACGCACCTTTAAGATTGATATCTTCTGTATGAGATTTTATATACTGTTGATATTTGACTGCATCTTCTTTTGTTGCATAATGGTTTAATATCACTCTGTAATATGTTTTACCCTTTACATGTGATTTCTGGATATAAGGAGTTCCCAACTGTTTATCGTTATATACTCTTGCTTTGGTTAATGAATAGACCAAGGATGTATCTGAAAATATTTGAATACCATATCCAGAGAAATCTTGAAGTATCAAATCAGTATTGTAAATCTCATTCAGCTCAATGTTATCGTTGGTGGGTAGTTGGCTACTTTTAATAAATGCTCCTTGGATATGTTTATCTTGAGGGTACTTCTTCTTTAATGATTGCAATTGCTTATCTGCATAACTTCGATCGTTATATCCACCTGTTAATAGACGATACCATTCTTTCCCTTTGATGTTCACTTTTTCAACTTTTAAAGTGAGTTCAGGATAATTTTTATAAACTCCGATGCTCTCCTGCAACTCATTAAATGATGGTTCTGATAGAATTTGAGTATAATATTTAGCTGGTAATAATTCATTGTTCGAAAGGTCGTATACTTTCCCTAAAGCATATGTGGGTATAGAACTTCTAGATCGAAAATCTTCCACACTTGGTGTATATTCTTTTTTTAGAACAATCCCTGCTTTCGAATTAGACACCCCTAATATATAATCTGCTCCAGGTTCATGATCCCCAAAATGACCGACTACTGGTTGAGATTCCATTCTAGACACATAACTATACAAGTCGCTTCCTGTAATCACAGACTTTTGAGATGGCAGTACTCTTAATGCTTCAATAAATTTATAGGCAAATGGCGAATGATGCCCTTTTACTCCATCCAATACAGGTTCTAATCCGCCAGAGGTAATGACAGACCTTGTGGTTAGCTTTAGTTTTCTCTCAGCAAATTGTACTGCTTCCAGTTCATCATAAATATTTGATCTATAAGCTGATCTATAGTTCTTCATTTTCTCATTAAAAGAACCACTAAAACAAACATCTAATACTACTAACACTTGTTTTGCTGGTAACTTATTTATCAGACTGTTTAAGGTATTGTAAGAAATATAGGTTTTACGATTGATATCATCGGCTAATGGCTTTGAATCCTTGGCAACGATAAACCCATCATCAAAGATTTGGTCATCATAATCTCCATGCCCTGCCACAAATAGAAAAAATCTATCATTCGCTTTTAATACTTTATGATAACGTATCAATGTCGATAGTATCTGATTAGACGTAGGATTTCGTAATATTTCAGTATTATACCCCATATCTTCTTCTAAGATAGCTCCAACAGTTTCTGCATCATATACCGGATTGTTAAGGTCTACCCAATCAGGTTTCCCATCATATTTATCCGTTCCGATGAGTAGAGCAAAAGTTCTACTTTCAATAGTATTTTGCTTTAACTGTAAACCTTGAGCTTTAGAAAAGGAATAAAAAGAAATTAGAAAAAGAACAGTGATAGGTAAAAGTCTGATTTGCATGGAGTATTCAAATAAAGTCGAGTTTCTTATTTAAAGTTATGACTTTACAATCAACTTTTAAATTTTTAGTACAGAAACCTACACTCAAAATCACTCCTTCCGATAAAAGAAAAAAGTAGATTGAAAAGTAAAAGGTGGATACTCCCAATACTTTTCGAATCTACTTTAAAGTTCTATTATCTCTGAATACTTAATTTTATCGACATCTATCAGAATGCGATATCTAATTGACAATTAACTTTTTAAGTTGTCTATCTTTTTTATTTATATATTCTACTATATATACTCCTGAGGCTAACTGAGAAGTATCAATTTTTAAACTATTGCTAGTTAAAGCATCTACTTTTGTACGATTCACTACTTCTCCTAATTGTGTATAAATATTAAGTTGAATAGTCGAAGAAGATGTTTCATAAAACTTAAAGTTCAGTACTCCCTTATTGTTCGGGTTCGGGTACATTAAAAACTCTGCTGCCACCAATTGTCCAAAAGATATTTCTAGTGGCGAGAAAACTTCCATTTTCCCATCTAAATCTACTTGGACCAAACGATAATAAGAAACCCCTTGATAAGGTGATGCATCTACAGCACTATAATCGTTTCTTACAGAAGTTGTACCTTGACCTTTAATAAAGTCTACTTCATACCAATGTTGTTTGTCTACTGATTTCTCAATATAAAACCCATCGTTATTAAACTCTTGTGCTGTCGACCAATTTAACTCAACAACACCTGCGTTAATTTCAGCTGTGAAGTCAATCAATTCAACAGGTAAGTCTTTCTCTATCGATAACCCTGGTGTAAATTCATAATTCGAAAGTCCAGACATTTTTTTTGAAAAGTCCAATGGAATTTCACCAGCATTAGTGAAAGTAAACGCTTCTGTCTTTATCGCTAATAGCCTGTTTTCACTACCTAGTGTATTATCCATTTTAATTTCTTTTGGAGAATCACCAATGCCAGGTTTATGCTGCCAAGCCAAGTTATTCAATAAAGAAGAGTTATCTCTAGTTAAAACTCTTAGGTGGTTAGACAAACCCTCCTCATTAGCGATATCAATATTCCCCATGAAGAGTGTTAACTCTGTAGAAGTTGTCTTATTAGGGTTGATACGCCACATGCCCTCTTCGTACTTTCTGAAGTATTGATGGCTAGGAATATCTCCACCAATTGCTTCATCGACATACATTGCTTCCCATGTGATTAAGGGAGCACCTGTTCTTACTGTTCTATTTGTACCAGACAAAGGAGTAGGCCCAATCCCTGCCAAATAAAACCCATTGATTCCACCAATTGGAAAATATGCACTACCACCTTCTTCTACAATAAAGGAAGCCTTACCAATAATATAGCTTTCTTGATTGATAACAGAAGTTTGTTTCTGCCCTGTAGTTGTATCCCAAATTAAGAAACCATTGGCATCAAGTAGTCCCTTATTGAAGATGACATTATTGGTATACACTTCATGGTTTTCTATCACTACCCCAGGTTGATTAACGATCGACTTGTCAATAATTAACTGTCCTAATCTAAAGTTGGCATCGAAACCTTCTGCAGAAATATGAGACAAATTAGTACCTGCGAATTTTATTATAGGATCACTAATACCAGGCATCTTTTGTAGCTTCGAAGTAGTCTTCAAATTACCATGAATAGTAAATACACCAGAACGATAGTTTAACTTACTATTCTTACCCTCGAAAATAACATCTCCACCTACTGTTAAGAAGCCATTACTATTTCCTCCATTAGAGGTACCTAACTGTAATTGACCTCTTACTGTTAAATTCGTTTTGTTGAATTCAGTTTCAGCATTAGACATAGCAACCAAATACCCTCCGTCTTCAATAATGATCGAAGCTGTATCTTTAGTATTGACATTAATCTTATTATTATTTCCTGAAATCCAGATATTCATATCTGCTGAAATTTTTCGAATCGGTTGTTCTCCTTCAACAGTAGAAGTAATCAATTCATGGCTAATGTTATCAGAAAATCTCAAACGACCTCTGACTAATTCGATACGGAATAAACTCGGGTCGTAATTTCCTTTACTATCAATACCATTGTTTGGTGTGTTGGGGTTAAACTCTAATTGATATTTCACCTTCGAAGATCGAATCTGCACCTGATCTCTTACACTAGGTCTATCGATTCTTACTTTTTTAACCTTTGTAGGTCCACCAAATTGAAATTGTTGGTAGTAACTATTAAAATCATCTTTTGAGTTCTGGCCTTCAAATCTCACCAACGTATTTTCCATGTCAATCACACAGCCATCATTGCTCACAAAGTGTCCTCTAAGCATTAGCTCTCTTTCATTCCCATCATCCATTACTTTTGCTGGATAAGTCAGAATAAAGTTGGAGTTCACTTCCATATTATGAGTAAGCTTTAATGTAGAGTTGTTTACTCTCATTGTATCAAAAACATGTACGTATCTACCAAAGTCAAATTCAAAAAAGCCGACATTGACAATTACACTATTAAAGTTTAATGAGTCATATCTATCATCTGAGAAAGTGACATTACCATGGTTGTTTACATCAGCAGTAGAGAAATGAAAAATACCTCCACCTTCTTTATAAAATGGTTCCTCCATTAATAAATCACAGTTAGGCAGTTCATCTGCGAAAGTGATGTACGTTCCTTTACCTTTGAAAGAATGGAAGTTATGATACTTAAACTCACGAGTATTTACTACAGCATTTTCACCAATAGTTAACTCGCTTACATTCACATGGTCTCCCATGATGTTTATTGTATCCTCTTCCATTATATAAGCCTTGTCTCCTGCTACTGGATAAGGATATGGAGCATCACCTATAGTAAAACTTGTACTGTCCAATGACCATGAGCCTGAACCGTCCCAAGATTTAGCTGATGCAGTAGTAAACCATTGACGCTGCTGAATTTTGTATTTATTCTTGATGTATTCTTTAAGGTTTTGTCTATCAATAAATGAATCATCATAAACAATAATTTCTGCAATTTCTCCTTGGAAGAACATCGTAGTATTATGAACCAGTCTACCTAATTCAATTCTACTCCAGTTACCATCTCCATTTATTCCATGCACTAAATCACGAGGTGTATTATATTCTACCTCTACAATTTCCCATTCATTGAAAGACCATGCATCATCTCTTGGATCTGAATTATCATGATACTCTTTCGATAAAGAATTAAAATTGACAGCATGTTTTGCAAGAGCAGTTTCCTCGCTTTTACCATCAAAGCTAAAAGTATAAGGAATATATTCTGCTTCATTCACTTTTTGGTTTCTTGTTTCTAAAGCTACTTGAGTAAAACGGTCACCAAAAAGCATCATAAGATCTGTACTACCATCATTTAAAGGTTTCATGGTAGATTTATAGACAATAAATATTCTTTTTACACCCGAATATCTAATATTATTGAGCTGTGGTTTTAAGTATCCACCTCCGATAAATTTTACGGCATGGAAATCTGTATTTATACCATCATGTTTTACATCAACTACTCTAAGGTTAGTAGTTCCTGCAGTCACAAAAGAAACATTTTGAACTTGTTCGACCCAAGTCACTTTTCTATCAGCACTTACCGTTAGGTCTAGATCAGAAGATAAATGAAAAACTAGTCCTGATCCTGGTAATTTTGTCGATGAATGTTGTGGGTATACATTATTAAGAGAGAAGTAGAAACACAACAATACAACGAGAAAAGGTAGCTGTTTTGTTTGCATAGCGTTTAAAATGAAACGGAGTTCACTTGTTTAAGTATAACATGTAATTAATCGCAAAATTATAATTACACCTTAAGCTAAATAGTGACAATCATCACCAAAAACACAAAGAGATCTAAATAATAACACATTTTAATTCTACAGTAATAAAAAGGATAAAAAATCGACTATTTTTCTCTATTTTTAACATTAAAAATTCAAACACAAAACACTAATTACCAATTATTTACCAAACTAAAAAGTAATTCAAAAACAGAGTATATTAACGAAGTCATAAATAATATAAAATTAGCAATACACCCCCAATTTATTGAACTTTACTAGGATACTAGAGATGTGATAATTTAGAATAAAACAACGTAGAAAAAGACAATTACAATCTTAAAATAATCACATTTAAAACCACACCGAAAACACTGTAACTGTATCCTTCTTACTTTAAAAAATATTTTACAACAGATTGAAACTTGTAAACGCTATAGTATTCCATTATTTTATCAAACACATTTATTTCCGTTGACAACTGAAATCAAAAACTTTATAAAACCACTCCCAACTACGTATACGAAACCTTTTCTTTCCATCAGGGAAATTGATATTTTAAGTTTTAAAAAAAAGGAATCTACTGATGCGATTAAAATCTCAGTTTAATTCCTTTAGTTTATTATAATTCAATAGTTCTATCCGCTAAATAAATCATTTGGAGGTCTGGAACCCGATGTTTAGGTACTTTCATCTGAACAAAATAAAAATGATCTGATTTTTCTTGCCTTGATATCACTTTAAAATGATCTGAAAGTGAAAATGATCTTTTATACCATGTGATATCTTCTTCAGTTGGTTTTAATTCCCACTCAGTACAGTAGATAAAGGACAAGACATAATCTTTATCTGTTTCTAACATATTGTAAAATAGAAATTGAATGAATGGTGGTAATGCTTGCTTTGCCTTTCGCTCTTTTTCCCAACTTTTGATATAATCAATATTTAATGAAGTGTAGTCTTGAATTTTTTTTACTATAAAGGTCTGCTGTAAGTCAAATACAGTTTCGTTTATCTCTATTCCTAATAAAGTATTCGATTCATTTAGGTTGAAATTAATGATCTCGACCTTCATCCAATAAGGTTCACCAGTTCCTTGAAGTTGACTATTATAAGTAATATCAATTCTTTGTGTCTTTCGATTAAAAAAAGTAGTAGAAAATTCTGGGTAAGGTTCATTGTTGTTTCTCAATACAGGAATCAGAAAAGTTAACTCTTCAAATTCCCTTTCTTTATGATCTACTTTTCTGTTGTGATGAAGATCAAATAGCCCTTCAATAGAAATGTATTGATTTTCACCCTCAGCTAATTCTTTCCAAAAATTATAATAGTATACCTCTTCTGGATTATTAAAGTTAATGGGGCGCTCAAATCCATAACTCAAACAAAAAGAATCGATTGAAACGAAAGACAATAATACTATTACCATAAAATACTTCATAGACACTACTTATTAAATCAAGAATTTATTTTGCTCTAGCTCTTTCTGTCTAACATACATCACAATAGACTTTCCAAACATTGAAAAGGTAAACAACACAACCGGCTCATCTAGACAATCGCATCTATATCCTGGTTTAAATTGATGTATAGTGAATTCGATAATAGAATCATGGTAACCTTCAAAGTAATTATCGCTTGTAAAAAAGGCTCCTTTTCCTTGATGAAGGGTATAATATTCCTTCTCTTCACTAGTTAAGAGTTTACCGTATTTCAGTTCATACACCTTCCTATACTGACCATTGTTCAATAATCGATATACTTCTGCATGATATTCTCCATCTTTATTTTTCAAGGATAACTTCACCTGTTTTTCTAAAAACATCTGACTTGTTTTGGGTATTTGATTTCCGCATGTGGCTAAGAAGTTTCTTGTTACTTTAATGGGGTAAACATCGATATTTTGTGAGTAAGCAGAAACAGTAAAAAACAATAGAAAGAACAGAGTACGCATCATATCATTCATTAGAGTGAAAAGAAAGAAGTACCTGCCATAACGTATATGGCAGGTTGGGGGTAAAGAGTCGGTTAATCACCAACTAACTATGTCACATTGTTTGGACATTTTCCAGTTGATATTTTATAATAATCTCATTCAGTTCGGCCATTTCGTCTTGGTTGATGTAACCCACTTTTACCAATAGCTGAGTCCACTCCTCATAACTTTTATCGGCATTCAAAAACTTCTTTGGTATTCTATAGTTTTTTAAAATGTATTGAGCAGCGTCGTTATAGCTTTCCTCAACGGATGGATATACTCTGTAGACTGTTCCTTCGGCAGTTTTATAAGTACCCCAATCCCAATCTTTATAAATCGTTAGGCTAAAATGATTATTCGTAAATCTTGCCATATCACTATTACCAAAATCTGAGTAATAAGCACCTAACGCTAATATAATTTCAGCAGGAAGACTGTATTCTTCTTCTACAGCAAGAGCATACATTTCAAATTTCGGATTGAAATACCTCTTGTGTGATAAATTCTGAATAACACCCAACTCATTTATTTCTTCACCTTCATAGAGTTGTACTGTATTTGTTTCTTCCTCTGCCTCTTCCCATTCCGATGCTTCAGAAGGATAAGGAGATGAATAATTTTCTAGAAACGCAGCCACATCTTCTTCGCTTGCTTCTTTCCCTAAGCGAACAACACTCAGTAATAAGTGCATTTTATCTTTTTCTAAAAACCCTCCCCATGAAGCAAATTGTTGATTATCTGATGTTAGAAATGCAGTAGTCGGGTATGATAAAGGCTTTTCAGAAATAAACACTTCAAATTCATGAAAAGGTGTTCCTTCTAGTTCATCCTTTCCGTATTCTTCACCGTTGAAAGTAAAAGTTCCGGAGGTTTCAGGGTTAAATTTCACCGCCCAATAATGTTCATTGATATAATCAATAATAATTGGGTCTGCATACGTTTTCTTATCTAATTCTTTACACCAGCCACACCAATCTGTGTAAATATCTATAAGTATGGGCCTTGCTTCTGTTTTATTTCTTTTTTCAGCTTCCTGAATAGTGATCCATTCGATTTCAGCTCCTATTGTAGTCAATGAGAGTAAGAGCAATGTGCTTAGTGAAAGTAATAGTTTCATGATTAAAGAGATTAGTGAAATAATTTATTTTCACTTACACATTATTCATAAAGTATACCAACAGAAAAACACAATGAAAATCAATATTTTATTAAAAAATTAACTCAATAATAAATTTAAATAATCAATATTTGAGCATTAATCACCAATAATAGAGTTTAAAAAATATAAAAACTGATCTACTGAAAAATTAAGGTTCTTTATTCCAAAGATAGGCTGTTCCTTTTCATCTAAAATTAGAATTGGCAATAGTTGGTTCGTTGGAGATGTAATTATTTCATAGTTCATTTTTTTAGGGTCATCATCGAATACTACTACATGCATTGAAGAATAAGTCTCCTTTTCTTGATCACTCATATTTTGAAACCTATAGCAGTATAAATTTTTCTTCACGAAGTCAATCACCTTCTCATCATAGAAAATGCGTTTCTTCAAATCTTCAAATTGATTAGAAGGAACATACTCGTCCATCAGAACCAAACATTTAAAGTCAACATAAAAGTACTTGATTGGATTTTTCGCAGTGTAATTCCAGTAGATCGATTTATAATCCTCATTATAATAATCTCTTCTGATCTTGTTGTTTCGAGAATTGACAGTCAGCTCAAATTGTAAAACATGATCCCAATCTGTTTTATACACTCTACTGATTTTATTGTCTGAAAATTGAATATGAAAGTAATACCGTAGCATCGTTCTATTCGAATACATCACACTTTCTACCTCTCCTTTGTCATTTGTTTCTATTTCCAGAATGTGTTTATCAAGATCTGCTGTCAAAAAATCATCCCCATTTAAAAGGATCTGATCATTTACCTGATAATGCTGATCTATCACTTTGTTATTCTTATCAACAATTAGATATACTTTTAAGTCACATTGCCTACATGCGGGAATTAAATGAGGGTTTATAACAAATAATCTATTTCCATTAGCAGAAGTAAAGATTTGATAATACTTCGAATGATCAGTATAGTTATATTCCACATCACGCCAAGTCACTGAAATTAGTGAATCTGATACCACTTCTTTTTTCAGTAATTCAGACTGTTTGTTATATAAGTATATAACCTTATTTCTATAATCTGGACTACGTTCTGTAATCACTTTAATTTTGTTAGAGCCTTGATAGAAACCCGTCGATTTTTCCCAATGATTCTCCCAATTAAATTCTTCTAAATAGGTCAGTTGTCCCTTCCTATCATAGGTTTTCTCATATCGAATAGTACCTTCTGTATATTTTTCCGTTTTCAGTTTTCCATCTTCATAGTAAGAAAGTGCTTTCCCTAATATTTTACCTTCTTGGTTATAATGTGCTTTGTATTTCAGAGACCCATCATCATAAAACGAAGTTTCGTCTCCTACATTTCTTGAAATTTTTTGGTTATAAAAATAATGTTGGACCAAAATGGATGTATTTTTTGAATAGGATTTCTTTTCTATGACCTCTTCGTTTCCATCCTTATAGTCAGCGTATGTGGTATAAGCTTTTTCATACTTTCTCCATATACCTACTTTTTTATTATTGACTAGCAATCCTTCCTCTGCTAAAATTCCATCATAAAATTGCTGCTCATATTGTGAACTATCGTTTAGAAAAGTTACCTCTAATTCTTTGTCACCTGAATAAGCATCATAAAACTTCCAAGAACCTATCAATGTATATTGACTTGAATCGTAAGCATGACGAAACGTAAACAATGTAATCGAGAGCGAAGCAGTATCTACTTCTTCATGGAGAACAAGGTTTCCTTCAGACTCTACATTGTAACCAAAGTCATACGTTTTATGATAGATAGATTGGGCAAAAGTTTGATAATTAGCAAGAAAAAGTAATAGACTAAAAAAAAACACTTTCTTCGATACGGTCTGTAACATTAATATTATTCAGTTAATAGGTAAATACTTGCTCAAAGCCTCCACACTCTCTAAGACAAATTTCTTTCTCGTAGTCTGAAGTAAAAAATCCTCTGCGATCTATTTCTAAAAGTCCACAGATTTCAAAGCCTTCCATTGATTCGATGGTTAAAATAAACATCCCCGGTTCACCGTTGAATGCTCCTTCTATTTCTCCTACCTTTTCTCCCTCAAAATATACTTTACCTCCTTTGTGGTGATAATTATATATTCTGATAGTTCCATTACTACAATAGTCTCCACATGAAAAAAATTGTGTAGCAAATACTAATAGCAAGAATGATAAAGTTTTAATTTGCTTCATTTGTTGAGAATTTTCAGTTACTAATGCATCCTACTTTCCTAGTTAGCATCCATAGTAAGTGAAATCTCAATTATAAATAATACTTCACAAAATAAGGATACCTCTTCCTTGTAGTAGGACTTGTGTTTTTTTCAAATTGCGTTACTTCTATTTCGTCCCCTTCCTTATTGTGATCATAGACAAAGCGTTTATTCAATAGAAACTCACCACAATGGTAATTTCCGAATTGATCTTTTTCTATAATCCCTTTATAATTTTGGGAAACTACTTCTTTCCAATTATTCGCTTGTGGATGGGTATCTATAAAAGACTTAAACCAACATAGCACATCAAACAGCTGATACAATACGCCTTTAAGAAGGTAGTTTTGAGTATTCAACTCTAAGTGTCCATCCAAACTCGATCGATGAGAAGCAGGCTGGGTAACGGCCAAAATAAACTTCACTTGATCCGCAATTAATCTTGGAAAATAAGGTTGATTTAGCTCGAATCCGTCTACATCGAATCCTGCACAAAATCTATTCGAGGGGCCTAACCTCACTTGTCCGTTGGGTACTAAGGCCAAGGGTATTAAATCTTTTCGATACAACACTTTGAAGAGATCTTCCAATAACTTTCGGATGGGATTGAATAGGTAGACTTCCAAGTTGTTATTCACTTCACTATCATCCTGAATAATGGATAATAATGTGATCAATTCTTTTTCTGTATGCTGCCCTAAGTATTGATCAGAACAAAGTTTAAAAAGCTCGTAATGTTCATTGCGAATCTTCCAATTCACCGCCTCTTCCTGTACAAAGGTTTTAATTCGTTCTATAAGGCGATTGTCGTCCTTTCCCTTTAAGAAAAACTCACTATCGTCCTCATCAAAACCATATGTTTCTCTAAAGGATTCATCATATTCCAGATTTTTTACACCAGTGAAGGTAAAGAACTTCATCTCTTGGGTAGTAAAAAAAGACACCGCTTCCTGATAGGCCTTTTGCCCTACTTTAGTACTTCCTTTTTCGAGGTAAAAACGAACATCCAAGATCACAGCATCAAAGTGATTCTTTTTATTTAAAATCACTTCTTTGGCTTCTTCCAGGCTTTTTACTTCGAAAATATCCAGACCTTTCGTTTCAGCATTTACAATAAACGATTCTAATTGATCCAGTTGATCATCAACTAATAGTACCTTTATTTCTAACATCACAAGAGAAAAATAACTTATAGCATACAGAATATTCGCTATTCCTATCTAAATATAAGTCAAATTCTCCTTTCATGGCCTTCATTGTTCTATAAATATCATTCCCTCCAAGGCCTGTATTAGAATTTCGTTTCGACGTTTGTCCTCTTTCAATCAAAGCATTAAAATCAAAGTCATCAGGAAATGGCTCTCCATTATTACTAATTTCCAAGCAAAGGTTCGTTCCTTCTTGATTTTGAATTAGGTTGAACTCTGCTTTTAAAGCATAGCTTTTAGTACGGTCAACAAACCCATGATGAATAGCATTTTGGACAACATTATCTACCACTTTTACAAAAGCATCTTTGTTGAGATAAATATTGATATCAATATCTTTTTTGGGTTTCTCGTACTCAAACGTAAATTCTTTACGGTCTTTGAAACGTCGCTCTAAAAAAGAAATCACTTCCGGTATCGGTACTTTTTCTAATGGATAATCTTGTCGAAGTTGATCCTCGAAGCTCTTCAGCCAATTATAAATATCGCCACTACTTTTCTTTACTTTATTCACTTGATCACCAAAAGTTACCTGTCTTTTTTTATTGATCACAGTAGCTAAGTCAATATCATAATTTCCATTTTCAAGAACATTACCGATCACCTCAATGCTCGACTGAATGGTAGAAAGTAAATGGCCAATATTATGACGAAGAGACCTATATTCTTTATAAAAGTCTTCCTTCAAAGCTAGATTAGCTTTTTCCAACCCAATTTCTTTTGCTTTTGAATGTACATAAGCCTCTCTAAAACCAACCACTTTTAATTTCTGATCATGAATTGAGATAAGAGGAATCTTTATTTTCAAGAAATCATCTATTATGATTTCCTTTATTACATTTCCATTGGCATAGGCCTTCAGTTGCTCTAAGAAATAATCCGAATGCAGTTCATTAATCAAATAAGGAACATAAATTTTATTTTCATCTACCTGAAAATACGTCAGACTTGTATCTGCTATTATTCCAATCTCTTCCTGATGCGTCACCCAACCATATTGCAACTGTTGATTTTTTAAATGCTTTAAGTGACAGATAAAACAACTCTGGTCGATGGTTCCTTCATTTTCAATCCAAAACTTTTCTCTTAGCTGATCGATTTCAATTTCATAATTCAAAAAGCTTTCGCTGAGATCATCGGAGGTTAGTTCGATAAACTTTGAAGTATAATCACTAGTATCTGAAGCAACGTTTAAAACAGTGAGCACATCTCCCAATGTGATGTATGTTTCCTCTGTATCATCAGCTTTCAACAAATACCTTCTAGGTGAAAGGTTGAACTGATTTTCTTTCAACTCGCTATTACTTACGATAATCGATTGTAGGCCATCGTCAGTTGTTTTAGCAGAAAATTGCACATTGGGTATATCCTGCTTTCCTTTTTTGAAGAGTAAAAGAGTATCTAGTCCATTCAGTATTTCATCACCTAGATCATAAATTTCCAACTCTGAAATACACGACAAGAAATACTCTTTATAACTTTTCAACTCTTGCTTTTCAAGAAAAGAAGAATGCACAGCCACTACAGCCCTCCCTTCATTTTTTAATAACCTTAAGACGATATCGACAAGATACCAATGCGTATTTTCGGAGGATATTTTATGCTGAACTCTTTCATTGGCCAATGATACTGCTATTGCATTTTCATCATCTACTTTAGGAGGATATATACTGATGATCGCGTCTTCTAAATCTTCCTCTTCTGTTTTGAATATATCGCTCTTTTCCTTTTTTAAATCGTGATGCTCATTGGATAAAAAAGTATACATAAAAACAAGCTCTCCAAATAGCTGGTCTTTTGTGACAAGTTTTCTAAACTGTATACTTAAATGTAAATGATCACTCAAATAATTTTCAGAAATCAATAGAGCATGGTCCACCCCTTCAGTAAAAATTTTTGAGGTAGACATTATCTGAGAGAGTATTTTTTGCTCGAAAAGTTCCTTGTCTTTAACATGAGAAAACTTTCGATGCATCAATTCTTCAATGGTAAATTGGAAAAGTGAGAGAATAGAATGATCGTCTGATTCGATATTATCTAATACATGGGTATAATCATTTCCATAAAGATCATTTTCCTCCATATAAATATCTAGTTCGTCAATTCCTGTTATCTCCAATTTGATATAGGACAACAACTGAGTGAGTTCAAAAAAAGGAAAATCTTTAATCCTGTCTTTTACCGTAAAATCTCCAGAAAAAGATACAGACTTATTCTTACCTTCCTTTTTATCCCTTCTTTCTAGCTCTAAAAAAAATAAAATATACGCTAGACCAACCAATTGATCTGTTCGTACTCTTTGGTATTCTTTTTTTGCTTCGATCTCAAAAATTGACTGACGGAATAATTTATATATAATCTGAGGTTTGTTCATGATGATCATTAAGTATGTTAGCTAAAGACATGCATAGATAATACCAAGTGATTTCCTTTGCTATAATTCAATAAATAACTATTTTTCATATCAATAATTAATTTACCACTCAAATATTGAATATAAAATGAAGGTCTTAATTTCTTTTATCGCTTTTTCACATGACTTTATCAATACTGAAGATCATGAATTAAAAGTCAATAAAAAAGGAACGACATATAGTTTTTATCAAGATGTATTTGAGTCTGAAAAATATGACAAGCACCACTTAATCATAGCTTCACCAAGAAATGAAAATAGAGTGCGACAAAACCTATTAATCAACACACTGCAAGAAGATTTCCCCCAACATAAAGGTAAAATTGTTCGCTCAGAATTGATGATCCGAGACATTATCAATCACTCTGAGATTTCATCTGAAATCAGAAAGTTTTTAATTGGATTAGAAAGTGAAGATGTCAGCCAAGCAGATTTATTTATCTCACCCGGTACACCTGCCATGCAAACATGTTGGATTGTCGCTCACCTAAATCCAAACATCAAATTAAATACCCGTCTTATTCAAACTAAGAAGCCTTTAAATGAGGAAAAGACCAGTCTGCAAGAGGTGTATTTTGAAATGGGAGGTATTCCTGAAAATGTGGAGCGTAAGTCTTTATATATTGAGAGCAGTAATAGTGTTGAACATAAAGAAGATTTCTTGCTTATTGATGATCTAAAAGATGTATACTCTAGAGCAAGAATGGTCGCTGAAAGTAAAGATGTTACTACGCTTATTTATGGAGACACTGGGTCTGGTAAAGAAAATCTCGCCAAAAGCATTCACCTGT
Organism: Flammeovirga agarivorans; assembly: GCF_012641475.1. Taxonomy (NCBI): domain Bacteria; kingdom Pseudomonadati; phylum Bacteroidota; class Cytophagia; order Cytophagales; family Flammeovirgaceae; genus Flammeovirga; species Flammeovirga agarivorans. The sequence continues at coordinate 61,016 of NZ_JABAIL010000012.1, forward strand.
TTAGCAGTAGAAGAGAAAATAAATTTGGAGCTATAAACTGTTCCGCATTAAATGATGAACTTCTTGAAAGTAGACTCTTCGGGCATAAAAAAGGTGCATTTACAGGGGCTATAGACAACCATAAAGGAATCTTTGAGCAATGCAACGGCGGCACAATTTTCCTTGACGAAATCGGTGATATTTCTCCCAAAATGCAGCAAACACTACTAAGAGTATTACAAGAAAAAGTGATTACACCTATTGGCGGCAATGATAAAAAAATAGATGTTAGGGTAGTTTGTGCCACACATAGAGACTTATCAAAAAAGTGCGAAGAAGGAACATTTCGTTGGGATCTTTTCTACAGATTATCAGTAGTAGAACTCAACTTACCCTCATTGAAAGATATTTCAAAGGAAAGTAAAAAAGCATTAATTAAGCACTTCTTAAAAACACAGCAACGCTATTTCAAAAGGAAAAAAGTAATGAAGCTCGCTCCAGAAACGGAGAAAATGATGATGGATTATCATTTCCCTGGAAATATCAGAGAACTAGAAAATATTATTATGGGACTCTATGTTTTTAATAAAGAAGGGGAAACTGTTACGCCTGCAGAACTCCCACAACGTATTGGCAATGCTATCGACAAACAAGTCAACTCATTAAAGCAAGATTTCATTCTTCATCAACACTACCATAAGGTCTATCACTTAGTCAATAAGAATAAAGCCAAAGCCTATAAATTGATAGGTGTATCTCAGAATACCTTTGAGAAATATTTTAATATGAGTTTTTAGACATTAAAAAAGAGTAGTGAAAAATAATCCACTACTCTTTAATACTTTATGTTAACCTAATTTAAAGCTTATTGGTAAAACCATTCTCTGTTTTACTTTTCGACCCCTTTGAGTACCAGGTTTCCATTTCGGAGCTTTCCTAATTACTCTAACAGCCTCTTCATCACATCCTGCACCGATACCCCTTACAACTCTTACATCAGTAAGGGACCCATCTTTATCTACTACAAATTGAACGTATACTTTACCCTCTACTCCCATTCTTTTTGCCTGTGATGGGTATTTCATATTTTGACCAACCCATTTATAAAATTGTCCCATACCCCCAGGGTATGCAGCAGGATCTTCAACAATCTCAAAAATTTCTTCGACTACCTCCTCTGGTTCATTATCTATTTCAGCTTCACCTATTGCCATCTCAAGGTCTATGATTGCTTGTTCAGCATTTGTTCTATATTTCCCTTTTTTATAATTGGCTAGATAACTTTTATACGCTGAAATTGTATTAGTTTTTCTAGCCTTATCCCAAGCTTTTTTATCTTTTGCTTTAGCATATGCTGCTCGAAGTGCACTAATTCTACCTTTTGCATCCTTCACATAATTTCCTTGTGGATATTCTTTAAGATAAGCTTGGTAAGCACTTACTGTATTTTTCTTTCTAGCTGCATCATACGCCTCTTTATCTTGTTGCTTTAATAACTCTTCTTTGGAAAGTTGAGGTTTTGTTGTTTCTACTTTAGCCTCTTCTGTTTTAGCTGGCACTGCTTCTGAAATAGTTTCAGAAGATGGTGTTGTTTCGTCTCCTCCATAAAAAACAACAAAGACTGTAGACAGTAATACTATAATACCTACTGCTACACCGATAATTATCTTTTTATTGTTATCTCCATCACCTTTTGTCACCGGAATAGCCTTCTTCTCTTCTTTTACTTCTACTGACTTTTGTAAAGATGGACGTTCTTCAATAACGGTCGCTTCGCTATTTTTGGGATTTGTTTCAATCACCGTATCATCACCTAAAATAGGTAATGGAAAATTATCCACATCAGATAAAGCTGAACTGAATTCTTCACATGACTGAAATCTTTGTTCCAAATCTTTAGCGGTCGCTTTATCAATTATAGCCTCTAACCGTGGAGTTACTTCGCTATTAAACTGACTTGCTCTCGGCAATGGCTCTGAAACGATTTTATTCATTACATCCCACTCTGATAAAGTAGTGGTATCGTAAACCCTCTGGCCCGTTAATAATTGATATAAAGTCACTCCTAAACTATAAATATCACTGCGGTGATCTAAATGCTTCGCACTTTTTACCTGTTCAGGAGACATATACAATCTACTTCCCATCAAAGCATTTGTACCCGTTAACGACAGCTCTAAATTATCCTGTAGCTTAGCAATACCAAAATCTAGGATAATAGGAGTTTCATCTTTCTTTACCATTATATTAGATGGCTTAATATCCCTATGTACAACTCCTTGTCCATGGGCAAAAGAGAATGCTTCTAGGACTTTTTGAAAGAACGTTATTGCTACATCAGGTGATTTTATCTCAGGATGAAGTTGAATATGTTCTTTTAAATCAACCCCATCAATAAAATCCAAAATCATGATCAATTGCTTGCCATTATCTTCATAATTGAGAAGTCTAACAATATATGGGTGACTTAATTTATATAGTGCCTTGGCTTCATTGATAAACCTTTGGCGAACTGTTTCATTAGAAACAAAAGCCGAGTCCAAAACCTTAATAGCTGCTGGGGTTTCTAATTGCTCATGTATACCTAAGTATACTTTAGCCATCCCTCCTTCACCTATTTTTTTGGTAAGTCGATAGTTAAAAATTACAGAATCCAACATGATGTTAAGACGGATTTAAGTTAGGGTTGAGTTAAAAGAGTGATAAATAATTTGAAAGATTGAAATACCTATATCTATATAAATATGATTTTATTGAACATTAAACTGCACCTGGTGTAGAACCTGCATGGGTACACCCTACAACAGTACCTTGTCCAATAGGTGTTGAAATAATATCTCCTTCCGAATAACCATAATTTGGTACTCGAGTTTCACCTGCTGGAGTAATTACTTTTACCCAATCACAATACAATGAATTGTCTTCTTCATAGGTACAACTAACAAAGGGGATTGTAAGTAATAATACTACTATTATTTTTTTCATAATTGTAAGTTTGCTCCTGAGTAAATCACCCAGAAATGGTAAGAATCTATTTTATATCAGTGCTACGATTTCTTATTCAAGAATTTCTTTCTGGCTTTATAGTCAAAAGATATAGGTAACATCATTTTTTGTCTCACTAATTTTTCATTATTCTTTGCAGGAATCCATGGAACTAATTTCTTTACGATATCTTTCGCTGCTCGATCACATTCTTCATTTAGAGATCTTTCAACTAAAACATTGGATACCGTACCATCTTTTTCAACAACAAATGATATATACACCTTCCCATTTAACTTACTTTCAAAAGCCGAAATTGGATAATCTATCTGCTTTTGTACTTCCAAGTAAAATGCTCCCATACCCTTTGGATACCCTGCCGGATCTTCTGGATTTTCATAGACTGTTGTATCAGATAGTATCAACTCGTCAGACATTGAGCCATAAACAGTAGGTGCAATAAAAAATAAAGCACTAAAAAAAATTAAATATTTCATGGTAAAGATTAATAAGGCAGTTTCATTCTACAGATGATAACACAGAGAAGTCTTGAAAATTATTCTAGCTCTTAGAAAGATTTCTAAAAGCTAGAATAATACTTGTTTATATAAAATAGACTAGAAGACTGCTTTTTTGCCTTCTGATAATTTAATGGCTTCATTAATAAGGTCTACTAGATGAAGAGGTGTCAATTTATAATCAACGTTTCCTGTATACTCATTAATATTATCCCAATTAAACGGAATGTTCACTTTTTTATTATAATCTGAATTTCCTTCACTATCTAACGGTATTACCGTTTCATAATTATAAGACATAAAGTAAGATGTATTTCCATCTCTTAATGATAGAGATCTAATTCTAAATCCATCTTTAGACTTTTCGAAATTATTAGAAGATAGAGGTTTTAATGAAGATAATTCAAAATCATCATAGTAATCACCTTCACTATCCCAACCATAAGCTGTACTTAATTGATTGGCTTTCCATTTCTCCCAATGTTCATGTATAAATAGCTTACCTTCTTTAATATACATGTTCATATTCACTTCCAACTTATACGCTCTTCTTAGACCACTTCTTGCGAAATACTGTTCTGAATCATAAAGTTTTGTCAATTTTGTAAGTTCAGTACTAATAGCAGCCAGTCTTGCTTGTCTTACCTCAAATTCTTGTTTCGATTCTTTAGGTTCCTCTACTACAACTTCTTGAACAACCACTGGCTCTTCTTTTTTACGAACAGGTTCAGGCTTTGTAACCTGAGGTCGTGGCTTAGGTTTTGGTGCTTCTTCTTGAACTACTTCTATAGGAGTTTCTTCTTCTGGAGCCTCTTCGTCAATGTTCTCTTCTAAAGATGCAATAGATAGACTATCTACTAAACTATCACTTGCGATTTGCATAGATGTCTCCTCAGGGGTTTCCTCTACTACATTTGCTGTCACTACAGAATCATCTGATGATGATAATGAGAAAGTGAGAATAACAATTAATAGAACGACTGCCGCTGCTGCACCACCGAACATGATCATCTTCTTCTTTCGTTCTTCTTCATTATCTGAGCTTTGGTTATTCTCTTTAGGTATTGAAGCCTTTTCTGTAGGGACTTCATTGACAGGAGTTGTATCAATTTTAGTCTCTTCAAAGTTAGGTTCTTCTTCTATAATGGTTGAATCATTAAATTCATCCAAGTTATTTAAAGCATAAGAGAATTCCTCACAAGATTCAAAACGAGCGTTAGGGTCTTTTGCTGTCGCTTTCTGAATAACTTTATCTAAAGCAGGAGTAATATTTGTGTTTTTTGAAGAAGGCAATGGCAGTGGTTCATTGACAATCTTCATGATTAAATCATATTCTGAAAGTGTATTGGTATTGTACGCACTTTCTCTTGTTAAGAGTTGATAAAGAGTGATACCAAGACTATAAACATCCGACCTTTTATCAATATGCTTAGAACTTTTAATTTGTTCTGGACTCATATAAGGTCTACTACCCATCATTGCGTTAGTACCTGTCAACGAAATCTGTAAATCGTCGGCTACTTTGGCAATACCAAAATCTAATATTATCGGTTTTCCACTAGACGTAACCATTATATTAGACGGTTTAATATCTCTGTGAATAATATTATTTTGATGGGCAAAATTAAAGGCTGCTAAAATTTGAATAAAGAAAGGAATAGCATTCTCTAATTCTGAAATTGATGGATTCTGTTCAATATAGGTTTTAAGATCAATACCGTCAACATAATCCAATATCATGACTAATTCTTCTTCAGATTCATGATAATTTAAAAGTCTTACAATATTTGGGTGTGATAATCCATAGAGTGCTTTTGCCTCATTGGAAAATCTTTTTCTTACATTTTCGTTAGTGGTTAAATTCTGATGTAAGATTTTGATGGCTGCTTTTGTTTCTAATTGTTCATGTATCGCTTCATAAACTGTGGCCATCCCGCCATCACCAATTTTCTTGGTGATTTTGTAGTTAAAAAATGTCTTTCCTATCATTTTAGGGTAAGGGTAGAAGTTGTTGAATAGAAGGTAAAAAAAATAATCTGCCTCTGTATTTAGATCCTGATTGCTATAGAACTAATTATCGGTAAAGAAGCGTGATTCACAAGTATACAAAATTTAATTTACGTTAAAAAGAGTTCTCTTTTTGAATTAATAATAGGTTCAATTTAAGATGTACTATAAGTAGTTTTCAATGAAAGAGATACACCAGTATTGAAACTGGAGATATCTCTTCATGTATCTATTTTCGACGTTTAAACAACCCTTTTCTTTCTGCTGCTTTCAATACAGTTGTTATATTTTGTGCTGTACCAATGGTGTAATACTTTTTTTCATAACCTATAAACGAAAAATAAATAGTTTCACCTGTTTTTACAGACAAAGAATAATTACCATTATAATCCGAAACAACACCTCTATTAGTGCCTTGTACTATCACAGAAATTCCTGGTAATGCATTTCCATATTCGTCTGTAATATGGCCTCTAATTGAAGTGACTTTTTTGAATTTTTTCAGAAATTCTTTTGCCTCATTTACATGTTTTCCATTGGGGTATTTTAGCAAATAATTACTGTAAGAAGATTCTGTATTTGTTCTTATCGCTTTTGCCCAAAAATCTTCCTCTTCTTTATTTATCTCTTCATTTTCAATTTTTAAAGTCGAAATAAAAAGCTCAGCATCTGTTTTATAAACACCATAAGGATATGATCTAAGATAATACTCATATGCTGATATTGTATTTTGTCTCTTTGTGGATGCCCATAAATCATTTTCTTCAAATGAGGCCTGATTTGTCTTTAGTTCCTCAATTTTCTTTTGTGCAACCACTTTATATTTTCCTTGAGGATAATAGCTTAAATAAGTGCTGTAAGCAGTTATTGTATTTTGCTCTTTTACAAAGTTCCAATATTTTACTTCTTCAGCATCTTTAGCATCTGCTTTTAACTTATTTATTCTACTTCTCGCACTTGTTTTAAATTTCCCTTGAGGGTAATAACTCAAATAATTTTCGTAAGCTGATACTGTATTTTTCTTTTTTGAAGAAACCCATAACGATTCTTCTCGCAAGGTCTTTATTTTCTTCTCTGCTTGTATTGTATATTCTCCATTAGGATAGGATGATAAATAACTTTTGTAAGAAGTAATACTATTTTCCTTTTGTGCTAAACTCCAAGATTCATCCTCTGAACTTTCATCTATCTCACTTTTGGTGATATTATCACCTTGAGTAATTACTTCCTCACTCGTATTTTCCTCTTCGACAGCTGGTGCTTCTGAAAGGGTTATATTCTCACCTTCCAAATGATCAGAAGAGTCAGTGGTAAATGAATAAAATAATACTCCAAATAAAATACAGAAACCTACAACTCCTGCAGCAACTAATGGAAGTTTATTTTTACTCTCTTTATCCTCATTAATAACATTGTTTTCGCTTTTTTCATCACTCTGTACAATGTTACTAGTTGTGCTATTGGAAGATAAATTCTCTTCAATTATTGTGTCTTCTACAGACTTTGAAGGGAGAGCTTCTTCATAAACTGTCGCTTCATAGTCTATTTCTGCTTGCTCTAACATTTTATAGTTGACAAGCGCTTCAATAAACTCTACACAGTTTTGATAACGTTGAGTAACATCTTTCGCTGTAGCTTTATCGATTACTTTTTCAATACCACTAGTCACATCTGAATTCTTGCTACTTGCTCTAGGTAGTGGTTCAGTAACGATCTTATTCATTACATCCCATTCAGAGAGCGTTGTTGTATCGTAAGCATTTTCACCAGTGAGCAATTGATATAATGTCACTCCTAAACTGTAAATATCACTACGATGATCTAAATGTTTAGCGCTCTTAATCTGCTCTGGAGACATATATGGTCTACTCCCCATTAAGGCATTTGTACCTGTTAAAGACGCTTCCATATTATCTTGTAATTTGGCGATACCAAAATCCAAGATAACTGGATTCCCATCCTTATTCACCATTATATTAGAAGGTTTGATATCTCTATGTACCAATCCTTTTTTATGTGCATAAGCAAAAGCTTCTAAAACCTTTGCAAAGAAAGGAATCGCATTATCTACTGATTTAATTTCAGGATGTTTCTGAATATATTCTTTAAGGTCTACACCGTCTACATATTCCAAAATCATGATTAAATGTTCCCCATTATCATCATAATTTAAGAGTCTTACAATATATGGATGAGATAAAGAATACAATGCCTTCGCTTCATTAATAAAACGCTGGCGTACTTTTTCATTTTTGGTAAAGTTCTTATGTAAAACTTTTATGGCAGCAGGTGTTTCCAAATTTTCATGGATACCTAGGTAAACGGTTGCCATACCCCCTTCACCAATCTCTTTGGTGAGTTTGTAGTTAAAAATAGTTTGGTTAAGCATATCTATAAAAATTATAGTATTATTTCAAATAAGGCTTTTAATACTTATTCACATTAAGTACTCTATCATCTGATGATATATAAATATAATCCTTAAACTTTTTCCCTTCATAGGTTAGTTTATAAGAAAAACCATCAAAATCACTAACAGAAAATTCCGGTTCATAAAATATTATCTCTCCTTTGTCATTTGTATACCTTGTATATTTCGTTATTCCTAACCTATTTCTAAACTCTATTTTAGCATTCTTAATTATCCTATCGTTAAAACCAGTAACTATAACCTTCATTGCATATTTTTCTACTCTTTTGATCGTACCTGTTATGTCAGCTTTGGTTTTAATTGGTTGTTGACTCCAAGTCTTAATAAAACCTTTATTAAAAGAATCTGCTCCTTCAAACATGTCACTCATATCTTTTACATTACTTACATCCCAATGTGATATATCGGAATTAAACGACTTTGCTCCTTCAAACATAGAATTCATATTAGTGACATTACTTACATCCCAATTTGAAAGATCACTATTAAAATAATGTGCCCCATGAAACATACCTCCCATATTAGTTACATTAGAAACATCCCACTTAGATACATCTCCATTGAATGAGTAAGATGTATTACTTTTTCCAGATGACGTCACCATCATTCCCTTGATATATTTTTGGAAAAACATATATTCCATTTCGGTAACATTACCTACATCCCAACTTGATATATCGGAATTAAATGATTCTGCACCTGCAAACATCCTACTCATATTAGTAACATTACCTACATCCCAATGTGATATATCGGAATTAAATGATTTGGCACCATTAAACATCTCATACATACTTTCAACATTGCTTACATCCCAATTTGAAAGGTCATCGTTAAAGTCTGTTGCACCTTCAAACATACCTGCCATATTTGTTACATTACTCACATCCCAGTTTGAAATATCTCCATTAATACTAGTGGCTCCATAAAACAAGTAGCTCATATCTGTAACGTATGTAGTAATTATATAAGTTAGATTCTTACCGTCTTCGACATATTTTTTTAATGATAAATAATCTACAACTAAATATGCATTTCCATCAATTTCTACCTTATCACCTACTTTATAGGTTTCATCACTAGAGTTATTTGAGGAAAAGTTTACCTCTTCATTATTAGTATTCTGATTATTATCTATATCTGTTGGCGGAGTATAGGGTTCTTCTTCAGTTTTAGAAGGATTATTATCAATAGTAGCATTATTCAATGATGAGCCTGTTTGTGTAGCGTCATCAATACCTTCTACTATTTCCACATTCTGACTTTCTTCTATCTTTTCAGATTTCAAAACTTCAACAAGGTCAGGTTCTTGTTCTTTAACAGTTTTATCTACATCAGAAAAAGAATAATAAAGAATCCCTGTAATTAGAAGTATCCCCACAATACCAGCGGTAATAAATGGAAGTTTACTATTGTTTTTATTATTGATATTATGAACATCTGAAGAGGAAACCTCTTCTGTAACTTTTCTTGTTTTAGTTTCTTGGGAAACATTTTCTTCTACTACAGTTGACTCTAAGTCATTTGTTTGAGCGTTATGCTCCTCTACAAAGGTTGCTTCGTCAATAATATTTTCAACGTCTAGGCTTTTATAATTAATAAGTGAAGTAGCAAACTCATCGCAGTTTTGGAAACGGTCTTCTGCTTTTTTTGCTGTCGCCTTATCAATTACTTTTTCAATGCCAACACTAACCTCAGTGTTCTTTTCACTAGCTCTTGGTAATGGATCATTTACTATTTTCATGATCACATCGTATTCAGAAAGTGTTGTTGTGTCATAGGCATTTTCACCCGTCAACAATTGATATAATGTTACACCTAAGCTGTAAATATCACTTCGCTGATCTAGGTGTTTTGCGCTCTTTATCTGTTCTGGAGACATATATGGTCTACTTCCCATCAAAGCATTTGTTCCAGTTAAAGAAGCCTCCATATTGTCTTGTAACTTGGCGATACCAAAATCTAAGACCACAGGATTCCCTTCCTTATTCACCATAATATTTGAAGGTTTGATATCTCGATGTACCAATCCTTTATTATGTGCATAGGCAAATACCTCCAAGACCTTTGCAAAAAATGGGATAGCATTATCTACAGATTTGATTTCAGGGTGCTGCTGAATATATTCTTTAAGATCTACCCCGTCTATATACTCTAAAATCATGATTAGATGTTCTCCATCATCTTCATAATTCAAGAGCCTTACGATGTATGGATGAGATAAAGAATACAATGCCTTCGCTTCATTGATAAAACGCTGACGGACTTTTTCATTTTTGGTAAAGTTCTTATGTAAAACTTTTATGGCAGCAGGTGTTTCCAATTTTTCATGGATACCCAGGTAAACAGTTGCCATACCTCCTTCACCAATCTCTTTGGTGAGTTTGTAGTTTAAAATTGTGTTATTAAGCATATTAGTTGTATAGGGTAATTTTATTATCTCCTTTTATAGTCACTTTTTCTGTTGTCCCTAATGAGTTTTTCCTAACTACAGTATTAATATTAACCTGGTATTCAATAGCTTTATCTTTCCACCTTCTAAGATCAACCTGTTGCTTACCACCTTTTATTTTGTGTGTATAAATAATCTCATCATTTTCACCAATAATATCAATGGACCAATCTACTACACGGTAATTTGCTTCATTAGGATAGTTAATTTTAAAGTTTTTGTTGGAAATTGGTTTTACTAAAATTTGCAAATCCTCGAACTTATATTCAATTGTCGGTTGAGGTGTGTTGATAACTTTAAAATATTTGTTTGCTGATTTTCCAGATCCATTAATTTTAATATTTACCTTATTATTATCTTTTGCAATTATAGAATATTCGTTTTTCCTCCCTTCTCTTTTTGCTACTTTTGAATTACTACTCGCATTAACATTGTAGTTATTGTTACCGGTATGGCTTACTTTAATTACTTCAGGTACATTTTTATACAAGAATGTCTTGCCACTTTTAATTGTAATATCGATTGGAGGAAATTCCTTCTTTTTTAGTTTTTCATAGTTTGACCTTATAGAGTCACTCAAATGTTTCGATAATTCCGTTTTAAAGAAATTAGCAACCTGTTCATGTTTATTCTTAAGGCCTAAAAGGCTATCGAAATGAATTTTTGCAAGATTTTCCAGAGCGTTTTTTTTATGCTCACTTTCTGGAAACTTTTCAATAAATGTTGAATAACTAGAAGACGTATTAAGGTTTTCTGCCTTTAACCATTCATTATCATCGCTCTCTTCTACTTTTTCCACTTCTACTTCCGATACTAAACTCGATTCTTCTTTTATCGAAGTATCACTTCTCATAAACGAATAATAAACGATTCCTGACAATAGAAGAATACCTGTAATACCTGCTGCAATGAATGGTAATTTATTATCTCTGTTTTCTTTAGTTTTTGGAACTCCGGTTGAAGAATTCTCTTCAAACTTTTGTGTCTTCTGAGATATGTCTTCTTCTACTAGAGTTGAATCCACATCATAGGGTTTAGAGTTTTCTTCTTCCACTAAGGTTGATTCATCAACAATATTTTCAGACTCAAAGCTTTTATGATTAACTAGTGCTAAAGCAAACTCATCACAATTTTGAAAACGGTCTTCTGCTTTTTTTGCTGTTGCTTTATCAATTACTTTTTCAATACCTTCAGTTACATCGATATTCTTTTCACTTGCTCTAGGTAAAGGCTCTGTTACGATTTTATTCATCACATCCCATTCAGATAATGTTGTCGTATCGTAAGCGTTTTCCCCTGTCAATAATTGATATAATGTTACCCCTAAACTGTAAATATCACTACGATGATCCAAATGTTTTGCACTCTTAATCTGTTCCGGAGACATATACGGTCTACTTCCCATCAAAGCATTTGTCCCAGTTAAAGAAGCCTCCATATTATCTTGCAACTTGGCGATACCAAAATCTAGGACTACAGGATTCCCTTCCTTATTCACCATAATGTTTGAAGGTTTGATATCTCGATGTACCAATCCTTTTTTATGTGCATAAGCAAACGCTTCCAAAACCTTTGAGAAGAACGGAATAGCATTATCTACAGATTTGATTTCAGGATGTTGCTGAATATATTCTTTAAGATCTACCCCATCTATATACTCTAAAATCATGATTAGATGCTCTCCATCATCTTCATAATTTAAAAGTCTTACGATATATGGATGAGATAAAGAATACAATGCCTTTGCTTCATTGATAAAACGCTGCTTTACTTTTTCGTTTTCAACAAAATTCTTGTGTAAAACTTTTACTGCTGCAGGAGTTCCTAATTTTTCATGGATACCTAAATAAACAGTAGCCATACCACCTGTTCCTATTTTCTCAGTTAGGCGGTAATTGAAAATAATATTATCGATCATTAATGTTAAAAAAATTTGGGTAAGGCATGTATACTTGGGGTAAACAAGCTTTGTTGATAAAGATATCAATCGCTAAATTATGATTTTTTTAATTTTATTTTGAATTTATTGGAAATAAATATTTCATTTGTATTAAATGAAAATAAAATATAAATGTTACGGACAACGTATTTTTTACTTCTATTATTCTTTACACCATATTTTTCTTTTACTCAAACTCCCCAAAAATATGCTGTAGTTGTTGGCGTTGCCAACTATGAAGGTTCAGGTTATGATTTAAACTATTGTGACGATGATGCCTATCGTTTTTCTTCTTTTCTAAAAAGTGATAAAGGAGGAATAAAAAAAGAGAATATGGCTGTTCTGATTGACGAAGCAGCAAATAAAGTAAATATCATTAACACTATGCACAAGATCTATTCTAAGGCATCACCCAATGATATGATTGTATTTTTCTTTTCCGGACATGGAGGAGAAAATAATGTCTTTTACCCTTATGATATCTCCAGAAACGTACTTGCTTTTGACGAGATAAAAAGCGTTTTTAAAAGGTATAAGGTAAAAAATAAGATTGTTTATGCCGACGCTTGTTTTGCTGGAAATATTGGAAACAACTCATCAAATCGAGTAAATACTTCAGTATCTACTTCATTCGACCAACAAGACACTAATATTCTAATATTTATGTCTTCCACAGGACAAGAAGTATCACAAGAAATTGCAAGTGTTCGACAAGGTGCTTTTTCGTATTTTCTTATCAATGGATTAGAAGGTAAAGCAGACAGAAATAAAGATAATTATGTTACTGTAGAAGAATTATACCCATACGTTAAGGCCAACGTTTTAAAAGCCACAAATAATAAGCAGACACCTACCATAAAAGGTAAAAGTCCTAGAAAATTAGTTTTAAGTTCTTTAAATGAATCATAATGCATAAGAAAAGTATGGATAAAACTCTCATCATGAATGAGGAGGAGTTTAAAGCACAAAATAAAGAAGCAAAAACAGAAATATCAGAAAAGTCTTCTACCCAAAAGCCCATTTTAGATAAAGATAAACTAGAAACTGCGAAAGAAGTACTGGTACACGGTGGAGGACATATTGTCGGTGCATTTGCCATTGGCTTAGGAGCTAGAATGGTAAAAACTTTTATCGATGAACATTCTGGAGAAACTGCTGAAGGCGCTTCTGAAGAAGCTACAGAGCAACCACCTACTGCTCTTAATGCAAGTGAAAATGAAGCGACACCTTCGGATACTTCTGAAACTCCCGAAGTAACTGCCACTGTAGAAGAGGAAAATGATCCTTTTGATCCTCATACTGCCCCAATGGCATCTGATGGAACTGTTACAGACGATATGACTTTCAATGAAGCATTTGCTGCTGCTAGAAAAGAACTCGGTGCTGGTGGAGTTTTTGAATGGAATGGAACACATTACGCTACTTTTTATGCGGAAGAAGTGGATGAAAATGGTGACCCAACAGTAGATTACGATACTGTACCATACCATGACCTTGAAGTAGAAAAAGATGATCCAGAAGACGTAGTTACAGGTGAAATTGCTGATGACCAAGAAGATATAGTTTCTGGTCAGGTACTCACTGAAGATGACAGTTTGGAAGGTGATGTCGTAGCTGGTGAAATTGCCCATGAAGGCGATATGGATGCCGATGAAGGTATGGTAGGTATCATTGAAGATGACTCCAACGAATTTGACGGTGAAGTGATGGATGATGCCCCAATCGAAGTAACTGATATCGATATGGATGCATATAACGATGACCTTAATAACTTAGAAGATGATTTCGATAGTTATGATGAGTGGTCATAAGCACTCAAACTTTAATAATTTAATACACTATGAACAATTTTTTTAACAAGGCGCTATTAATTGCAAGCCTTGCTCTTACCCCTATCAGTGTTGTAACAGCCCAAGATAAGGTTGTTTTTTCTGATAGTTTTTCATCCAACTCCAATCAATGGCTTGAAGCAAGTAATGATGTTGCTGATGCAACAGTAAAAAATGGTGTTTACCAAATTACCTCAAAAGGAAACAGATCGTTTCTAGCATTACGTGATGTAAAATTCAATTATAAAGAAGACTATACCATAGAGGCAAAGTTAACACTCAACGAAAGTGCAAATACGAATGCATTCAACTCTATCAAGTTTGGGTATACAAAAGATGGATCTTACGAGTACGGCTTCAATGGTAATGGTAGTTTATCAGTAAGAAAACTGATAAAAGGTAAAGGTTCTATGGTCATTGCTCCGACTAAATTATCAGGATTCAATGCCTACAATCAAAACAAACTTTCTATTATCCACCAAGGTGACTCTGTACATTTTTTAGTCAATGATAAAATCTGGAAAAGCACTAAAGCTTTACCTTTCTTTGGTCCAAAAATCGGCTTTAAAGTAGGAAGTAAGAATACAGTTACTGTAGATGACTTCTATATTGGGTATGGTGTAGGTGATTTTGGAACAGCTACAGTTACTGAAACTCCTGCAGCGCCAGAAGAAACAGTAGTAAAATTAGATATAGGTGAAACTGCTCCTCATTTTGTAGCACAAAGAGTGAATGGCAATGACTTTGAGTTAGATCAAGCTCAAGGTTCTTTTACATTAGTTGTTTTCTGGGCATCGTGGAATCCAAAAAGTAGAGAGCAAGTCACAGAACTTAATAAGGCTTACAAAAAGTTTGCAAAGGACAATTTCAAAGTTGTTGCTTTTGGTGTTGAAAATGACAAGGACTCATGGATAAAAGCAATCGAAAGCGACAAAACTGAAAAATGGATTCATGTTTCAGACATGAAATATAAGAAGTCCGATATTGTTGAACTATATCAGATCGAAGAACTTCCTAAAAACTTCTTACTAAATACAGAAGGTAAAATTATCGCTGTAGATTTAGATAAAGAGTTTTTAATCAACAAACTTAACGACCACTTCAATTAATTTAAACTATGAAAAAGCTTATTATAGCATCTATCTTAACACTCTTTACCCTTCTTTCTTTACCCTCATTTAATACTATAGATCAGCCATTAAAGGATGCAGAAACAATGTTATCTGCGTATGATGATGGAAAGTATTATATGGTTACTTGGCAGAATGACAAAGGGTATTGGTTTGGTATTGGCCCAATGCAAAACCTTTGGGCTGGCGAAGAATCAGAAGAAAAAGCGATCAAATTAATTAAATCGTCTGCTGCCACTAAATGGAGTTATTTAGGTAACTGTGGTAAATACAGAGTTTATAAATGTGATAAATTCAATTCTTGGGATGAAAACACAATAAAGAAAGCTCAAAAGAAAGGGTTTTCAATGTGCTTCTAAATATTGAATGAGATCAAAAAAGGCTTCCTATTTTTATAGGAAGCCTTTTTTGATCATTATGTTTTTTTATCTATGCGTAACTATCATAATCACCGTCATCATCTGTATCGTAATAAGTGATATCAGCATCGCCATCTCCGTCTGTATCTACATTAGCATAATCAAAGGTTCCATCATGATTCACGTCTACTTCTGCTATATCCGCTTGACCATCATTATCTGTATCATGAGTTACAACATCAACATAACCATCACCATTTGTATCATAAGCTACGGTATCTAAGACTCCATCACCATCTGTATCTAACGAAACAATATCAATATGACCATCCTGATCAACATCTTCTGTTTTTGTATCTACAGTACCATCACCGTTGGTGTCATATGCTACTGTATCTACGACACCATCATGGTTTGTATCTGATTGAACTGTATCTATATAACCATCTCCATCTTCATCTGTATAATATTCATCAGCAGAACCATCTTTATTCGTATCAACAACAGCGGCATCATAAATACCATCATGGTCTGTATCTGTTTTTATTACATCAATATTCCCGTCACCATCTGTATCATACCCTACTTTATCCTCGTAACCGTCACCATTGGTGTCTATAGAGACCGTATCATGTTGCCCATCATTATTGGTGTCAGATACTCTTGTTTCAGTGTACCCATCATTATTCAAATCATAATACTCTGAACTTTTCTTTGTTGATTTTTTCATAGTTTAAAGTGTTTTGGTGTTAAAAAATTCGTTCGAATAATCTAGAAAGCAACCCTTTGCCTTCATAAGATTCATCAGAAACCTCTTCTTCTTTTTCTACTTCATTTAACCGAATTAGAAAGCAAGTATGATTATCTTTTGATGTTTCAGCACAAGTTTCTTTTATCTTTTGTATTCTCTCCAAATCAGTCATTTGAGAAGAAAAAAGATATTCAAGACCATTGTCTGTCATACTTTCTAAGATTCCATCTGAACACATAAAGAAAACATCATATGGTTCTAGATCATTGAATAATGCAACATCAGGAACTACTTCTTTCATGGATTTGCCCATTACAGCTCTTGATATCACATTCTTTTTGGGGTGGTCAATGGCTTCCTCTTCTGTAATTAAGCCTCTCTGTAGCAACTCATTCACATACGAATGATCATTTGTTTTCCAAATAATTTTTCCGTTACGAATAAGATACACTCGGCTGTCTCCGCAATGTGCTACGGTTGCTCCTTTTTTATGCAGTTGAAGAAATGTCATAGTAGTTCCCATTCCTTTTGCTTCAGGGTTTTCTTCTAGATATTTATCTATTAACCCTTGAACCTTTTCAAAAACAATGGCAACACCTTCTTCGTCCGCACCTTCGGAGTAATTTTTAAGAATTAATTCAGCGAAAGATTTTGCAACTATTTCACTAGCTACTTCTCCTCTTTCATGACCACCAACTCCATCACAAACAAGAAAAACTCGATTATCTAATGATACATCATCTAACGTTGGGTAAAGATAATCTTCATTATTTTTTCTTTTGCCTAATTCATGTAGTCCTAATGGAGTAAAGATATTTAATTTTTGGAATGACATGATGTCTATTGAATTATTGTTTTCTGGAAATCTGAATTAGCTACTTCATCAATCACAGTGTGTACATCTTGATTGGAAATACCTTTAAATACAAGCTTTGTCCGTCCAATTTGGATGGTATCATTTTCCTGAATGATCACTTCCATTTTTTCGTTTAGCCTTTTTTCATTCCCATTGACATAAGTACCATTGGTACTGCATCTTCCACCGCTAAATCTTCCATTATCTGCCAAGATTATTTGAGTGGCATTACCTCTCCTTATAATTTCTAAGTAGCAATGAATACGACTTACATATTTATCTCCTTCTAATGGTACTTCAGGAATATTTTGTTCCGATTTACGTCCCACTTTATTAATTCCTAAGAATAAAGGAAATGAAAGATGTTCTTTATCTTCAGTATGAACTATTAACCAACCTACCGCTTTTTCTCCATTTTTCTCTGGAGTATTTTGAGGTGCTTCGTTGACTTGATTAAAAGTGCTAAACGTATTATTTGTCTCATGTACAACAGTTTTCTCAATTTCTTGAGGAGGTGGGGTAAATTTCACCACATTAATCGTTGAACATTTTGGACACTTAATCTTAAGTTGATTTTTCTTCTGAAAGGCCTCGTTTTTTACAGAAACCAAAACCTTACAGTTATTACATTTAAATTTCATTTTTAAAGCTTTATGAGAGATTAAGCGTAATCCTCTGGATTTTCATAACCAAAATCTTCTTCTGTTGTATCTGTTGATGTATATGTTTCATCATTGGTAGGATCATCATCATGATTATCTACCGAGGCATAAACTATATCAGATGTATTACCATCTTCTTCTACAGCATCCTCCTCAGTATAATTTTCTTCAAAATCATCTGCCTCGATGGCTACAACTTCAGCTTCTTCCACATCAACAGTTACTTCACCAGTAGTAGGATCATACTCTTCTTCAGTAAAAGTATGGTAAGGAGATCCATTCCAATAGAAAACACCACCGGCCCCTAACTCTTCTCTAGCTGATGAGAAGGCTTCCGAAAATGTCATGTCGTCATTCACCGATTGTGCAACTGGTGCTTCTTGCCAGTTATAATCGGGTTGAGCTACTGGTTCTACCGGTTCATCGGTATTATCATTTTGAGCACTATCATCAGATAACAAATCTGAAACTTTCTCAGCTCCCAATACCCCACCAATAACTGCAGCACTTCCTAATGCAATGTTGCCTGCAGGTTTTGCTGCTTTTTTAGAATATTGCTTTAATTCTTTTAGTTTGGGATTTAAATCATGCTTTAATGAAGTAGTACTTTTTGTGGGTAAGGGTTCCTTTAAGCCATCATTAATCAAAGAATTAATCTTTTCTTTTTTTTGATCTTCCATGATACTAATCAGTTATGTTTACTTTATCGTTATTGTTCTAACCATTTTGTCTTACAGGCAAAACAGAAGCCTCTTTTCTTTAAATTTTCGAAGGGTTCATTACCAAAAAACTTATAGCATTTAGGGCATACATAGTTTTTCTTATGCTCTTCGTCTAAATCCATAATTTTCTGTTGAACATTACCTCCAACATTCGAAGATAAGATGCCAAGTGCAGGGCCTACTACAGGGATAAAGGCTAAGCCCGCTCGTATACCAGTTTTCTTCGTTGCGTCTACCAACATGATCTTTTTCTTCTTGGCAATGTAATCGTCATATACATTTTCCAATTCCAAAAATTTATCTTTGATCGATGCATTACTTTCTTTTTCTGCAATATGATTGCTCAATTCTGGGTAAGGAATTTTATCTCCTTCTTTCAAATAGTCAAACGCCCTTAATACTTTCTGTAAATCGATTTCATAGTCTGCTAATACTAGTCTATCTGTTTTTTCAATAATTGACGTTCTTACTAAATGTCCATTGATATAAGTACCATTCGTACTGTCACAATCATATATTAAATAATCATTTCCATCGTCATGAATTTCACAATGTTTGGAAGATATTTTAGAGTTTGATAGTATGAGTGTATTATCTGGAGCTCTTCCTAAAGATATTTTTTTCATTTAGTGGAAGTGTTTATAGTCAACGCCTTAAGTTCCAAGAAAATATATGAGTTTAAAAAATGGAAATTAAAGGTTGAATAGATGTATGTTTTGTTAAAGAATCAATTTTAATATAATGGTGTAAATTATATTTATTTAAAAAAAAATACAAATATTTAGAAGTCAATTTTCAGATTACTTAACAATCATGATTAAACAGGCGAGGAAACTACTTTTCGTAAAATCAGTGAGGTTATCCTTAATCAATTCACTCTTGAAAAATTTGAGAATTATCACTTTACATTTTATTCCTGTAACTTTGTAACATCAAATAAAACTTTCGTATCTAACTGTAACTCCAGACAATGAAACTTATTACTCTTCTACTTTCTTTATTACTGGCTACCCAAGTAATTGTTGCTCAAGATTTCAGAAAATTCGATGCTGTACCTCATTATGCAAAAGAGATCAGTTTTATCGATGAATTTGATGATAACCACAATGAATGGACGATTGTAAAATACCTAGAAGACGATGTTAGGGAAAGTAAAATCAAAAATAGTACTTACCGACTTACCTCTTATGACGGTGATGAATCTGTCGTAGAAATCAAATCTGGTTTCGGTTATCCTTATCTAAAAGACTTCGAAATTGAAACAAGTATTCAACATGAAGATTACCAAAAAGACCATGGAAATGGCTTAATATGGGGAATGTCTTCAGACGGGCAAAAAGGATATGCGATTAGTTTTACACAGAGTGGGTATTACTGTATCCAACAGATGCAAAATGGTATAGAAAGTTATTTAGTAGATTGGACTTATTCTGATCTATTGTATGAAGATGATTACAATGATTTAATGGTGAGAAAAGTCGGTGATTGGTACCATCTTTTTATCAATCAAAATCACGTATATTCTTTTCCTTACGAACCGTTAGCTGAAGATCAAGATATCACTGGGTTCTATGCAGAAGGAACTTCTATTAGTATTGATTACATTAAAGTAACCAGTATTAATGCTAACAAGTTACAGACGTATCAACCTACTGCTACTACTGCACCAAAGCAACAAGTAGCCTATCAACAACCTAAGAAAGATACTCGAGCATTGGTGATTACAAACCCAGTAAATAATAATCAGCAACAAAAAGCCGGAACATATCATGCACTAATTATTGGAGTACAAAATTACAAAGACAACTCTGTAAAAGACCTACAGTTTCCACTAAGAGATGCCAATAATTTCAAGGACATCCTTGTTCAAAAATATGGCTTTAAACTTCAGAATATTATCTTCTTAGAAGACCCTACTCGTTCGGAAGTACTTAAGTCACTCAATACCTTAAGAGAACATGTAAAACATGATGATAATGTGGTCATTTTTTATGCAGGACATGGTTACTATGATCAGAAGGTAAAAGAGGGATATTGGTTACCATCAGATGCTGTTGCGGGTGATGATTCCAACTGGTTAGCGAACGCCAACTTAAGTACAAAATTGAAAGGTATTGATGCTAAACATATTCTTTTAATTTCTGATTCTTGTTTTGGTGGAAGTATTTTTAAACCTTCCAGAAGTGCTTTTGCTGATGCAGAAAGATCTATTACCAACTACTATGAGAAAAGAAGTAGAAAAGGTATGACAAGTGGTACACTGAAAACTGTTCCTGATGAAAGTGTTTTTGCAAAATACTTATTGAAAAACCTTCAGCAGAATAAGCAAAAGTATCTTACAGCCTCTAAACTGTTTTATAGCTTTAATGATGCTGTTGCCAATAATAGCGAAAATGCTCCACAGTTTGGCACACTGCATAATGTAGGTGATGAGGGCGGACAATTTGTATTTATCAATATGCTCGCAGAATAAAAATAGAAGAAGTATTTTATCATAAAAAGGTCAGGTAAATCAGTTCAAATTTGCCTGACCTTTCATGTTTCCAACAAAATATTACACTTTGTTAGGATGGGTGTTTGTTTTCTTTCAGTTGAATAATTTTAATGGTATTATTAGTACATCAACTCATTAAACAACTATTTTAAAATGAAAGAAAAAGAAGTCATCCGACAAGGAGATGGTGAAAACTACAACTATTCACAAGACCATTGTTTTATAAAGCTTTCCTCTCTCAAAACCAATGGTGAACTTTGCTTTGTAGAGGATACCCTTAAGCCTGGTTTTTATTTGGCGAGGCATCATCACAAAATCATGACTGAAGTATTCTATATTCTCGAAGGAGAAGTAGAACTTATTTTTGATGATGAAACGGTAGTAGCTAAAGCAGGAGATACTATTACTGTCCCTCCTCATGTATGGCATGCTGCAAAATGTGTAGACGGTGGAAAAATGTTGACCATCTTTAAAAATGGTCAGTTCGATCAATACCTAGAAAAGCTATCTAAACTAAGTGATGCAGACTTTGAAGATGCAGAACTAATGAAATCTATTTCAGCAGAGTTCGATATTTATGAAGAATAATCCTATGTAATCATTCAAAACATTCCTCCACCTAAAAACCCATTTTATGAGTACCCAAAACAACGGATGGCCTGTGCTAAATTTCGATGAGATTGAAGATACTTTAGCTACACTTCATCAATGGATTCAGATCGTAGGAAAGATACGTTTGAAAACAATGCCATGGCAAAATCACTCTTGGCATGTCCCGTTATATGTCAGCCCAAAAGGGTTCACAACCAATCCTATTCCTTATGATGGTAGAGTATTTCAGATCGATTTTGATTTTAAGAAACATCAACTATCTATTGAGTGTTCGAATGCAGGTAGTGTCACCATGGAGCTTTATCCAAGAACTGTTGCAGATTTTTATCAAGAGCTTTTTGAAAAATTAGCAGAGTTAAAAATTCATGTAAAGATCCATGCAAAGCCCAATGAAATCGAACCTGCCATTCCTTTTGCAGAAAACACTACTAATAAGGCTTATGATAAAGACGCTGCTCAAGCTATCTGGAAAGCTATGTTAAAAGCAAATGAGGTCTTTAATACATTCCGAAGTGATTTTATTGGCAAAGCTAGTCCCGTTCACCTTTTTTGGGGAGCATTTGATTTGGCTGTTACTCGTTTTTCAGGAAACAACGCACCATTACATCAAGGAGGAATGCCAAATATGCCATTGGATGTAATGCAAGAAGCTTACTCGAAAGAAGTAAGTAGTGCTGGTTTTTGGCCAGGGTCTAAAGATTTCCCCTATCCCGCATTTTACGCCTATGCTTACCCTAGTGATGCACTCTTTGGAAGTCAAAAGGTAGCTCCTGAAGAAGCTTTCTGGAGTGCTGAGATGGGAGAATTTTTCTTAAAATATGAAGATGTGCAGAAGTCTTCTGAACCTGACAAAGTATTACTCACTTTCTTACAAAGTACTTATGAAGCTGCTGCCAATACATCAAAATGGAACAGAGAAGATTTAGAAAAATAACACATTTAGCCCCGTATCCAACTAAGGTTCGGGGCTCTTTTCTATAAAAATATCGTAGTGCCTATTCTAAAAGTATTTCCGAACTTTTCATGACCAAGATGGAAAAGCTGTAGTTGTACTTTTGGAGAAATAAAGTAATTAAACTGTGTTTCAAAAGCCATCGAAATACTTGAGCTTCTGAAATCTGGCATTTGCCAAATTGGAGTAAATCGAATAAAACAGTTGTCATTAAACTTAACAGGAGTAATCACCTGAAAACTTGCACCGTGTTGCACCGCACCTGTATTAATATTGGATCTATATTGATAAGATATGATTGGAAAAAATTGTACTTTTTCTGTTGCTATCACACCCACTAATATCCCGGGAGAAATCATTAGATTATTATCACCAATACCTTCTTGTCCAGGAACAAATACATCTACAGAATAACCAAAGGCCCCTAAAGTTTTAGCGTAATTTTTATGGGTAACATGGAAGAATCTAGCTCGTATATTCCCTACGCCAAACTTTCCCTTTTGACCTTCTACTCCTTCTTTATATAATAATGGCAACTCAATACTATATAAGATATTATCCTTGGGTACACCATTAAAAATCAACCTTGTACCATAGGTTCCTGAATCATTAAATTCAGCTACTGCATTAATCCTTTGATATAGATTTGTCGGTTTACTATTGTCAATTTTTTCTTGCCCAAACAGTGAAAATGACCAAAATATCAATAGACTTATAATTAATTTCTCCTTCATAGATTCATTAGAACAATAAGAATTTCTTTTTAGAGAAGATGTCCAACAACCTTATGTGGATCACCTTCTGAAAGGAGAAGTGAATATTTTGGTCAAAAACCCTTTTATTTTAATGAGTTACTAAACTTTTCTTATTGCTCTTTCTTTTGGAGGACTTTTTCTTTCTTCCTCTCCAAATCAAAAAACCTGATATGGGCAAAGACGCCATAGTAAGGCTCATAATAAACATGATTATTTTCGTCGGTAAACCACCAATACTACCTACATGTAGATCATAATTTAAAGCCTGAATCTTGTCCCCATTATTTTTATCTTTAAACGTTTGTCTACCTAACAATTCTGCTGAATTTCGATCGTAGTACATTTCTATTCTCGTAAAATTCAATGCTTCATCCACATAAGATCTAACGATATAGGGAACTTTATCATTGGGGTGTCTTCTGATCAGAAGAAATTTACTTTCAGGGATTTCATTTAAAGTTTGCTTCAAGATATCGTCGAGCGGAGATAAAGAGTAAATTCCTTTTGTAGGCTCTTTAAGAGGTTTTTCTTCTTGCTCAATACCAGCATTTGCAGCCCATTTTACAGCTTTATTAAAGTCCTCTGAAGCCCAAAGCAAACCCGTTAAAGCTGCTAATAGAGCAAATGGTAAAAAGTAAAATCCTAGAATTTTATGAAGGTCATAGTTTTTTCGCCTCCATTTAGTTGATGACGTCCAACGAAAAGAAAAACTTTGCTTACGCTGATTTTTCTTAAACGGCCACCATAAATACAGTCCCGACAAGAGAGAGAATACAAAAATCCATACAGCACCAACCACCAGAATATGACTAACAGGGTTATACCCTAAAAATAAAGTGATGTGTACCCAAAAAATTACGTTAAAAAACTCCCATTTGGTATTCTCTACTTTTACTACTTCTCCAGTGTAAGGATTGATAAATACCGTCTTATTAAATTTCATATAGTTGGGATACAAAAATTTATCCTCATCTGTATCCTGAAAAATAAAGCTAACAGTATGGCCTTCAAAATTAGGGATTACTATATTCTGAAAAGTATACTTATTATCAATTGCTTTTTCTGCGATCTGAGTTAATTGACTTATTGGAAGACGCTCAGTACCTGAAGTAGGTAAAGTGATCTGATTTCTATCTTCATAAAAGACAGATTTCATCTCTTCACTAAAAACATAAATACACCCCGTAATAGAAATAATAAATACTATTATTCCAGAGGCTAACCCTAGCCAAAGGTGTAACTTACCGATGATATTTTTTATCGTAAACTGCATAAAGAAAAAAGCACCAAGAAAATAACTCCTTGGCACTTTTGATATAGTAATGAACTAGTATGTTTTTAAACCAACAATTGCCTCAGCTCCTGTGTAGTTCAAACCTTCAAATACTTTTCCTGTAGAAGGTTCATAGATATATAAAGAATTACCATCTTCATGGTTAGTAAGTATTACACCTTTCCCATTAGCTAAAAGACCCATTGATCTTCTTGCTCCATAGTACCCACCTCTTGATGCAGGAATATCTAAAGACTCTACTGATTTAGTTTCTAAATCAACAAGCACATACTCAACATAGTAATCGCTATTATCCCAAACATCGCTATTGAATACTTGAACAATCGCTTTATTGTTACCTAAATATTGCATACCTAATGTATGGAAACCTGTAGCTTCAGTGATATCTAAGAAATATGAATCGTCGAATTCAGAAGTACCTGTTTTTATTCTTACAATACCTGAAGGAACGCTTTCATTTCCAGCATAAAGAGCCGTATTTGATGAACATAAGTACAAATCACCTGATTCCGATACTCCGTAAGATGGGTTGAAACCATTACAAACTGACGCTGTTTTTGAAGAAGTAATTTTCTTTTCATACTCCATTGTTTCTGCATTATATACAGCTACTTGAGCTTCGTCATAAATAGCACCATCGCTTTCACCTGCCTCAACATAAGGAATATATACTTTACCTTCGAAGAAGACATAATTATTAGCCCACATATAAGAGTATCCTGCATCAGCATCAGCGTTAATAGGTAATGTTATTGTACCACTAGTCTCTTCGCTCATTGTCGAAACGTTGATAATTTGGTAGCTATATACACCATCTACTGGCCATAATTGCTTCGATGTCAATAAAATTCTATTGTCATCTAAAAATGTAAATAGAGGGTTACCATTAGTACCTAAGTTTGGAATTTCCCCCATATCCTCAAGGACACCTTCATCATTTACCTTTAGCTTCTTAAAAGTCTCTCCTGTGTAGTCATTTACATAAGTATAACCATCTTTATTCGTGACTAAAACAGCTCCATCCGATTTCATTAATTCTTGAGCTTCTTCGATATCCGCAGAACCAGATTCAGCATCATCCACAACATGTAAAGGATATAACCCTTGTGCTTCCAAGTCAAGACTTAATAGCACTCTCGCACTTAGTTCATCCTCGACTGTCTCCTCGTCTTCATTCTCGATGATTTCCTCTTCTGTTTCGGTAGTTTCACAACCAATTAAGGCAATAGATAAGAAGAAAAAAGTAAAAATCAGTTTGTTTAGATTTTTCATGTTAGTAAAAAATTAAATGTATTTTAAATTGAAAGTTGAAAGTTTCTTTTTGAGTATATTCTATCGCAAGAAGTACCTTACCTTCATATAAAAGGCTCTTCCTGGTTTCTGAATATTAAAATTGTCGAAAGCCAAAGCATTAAAAATGTTCTTTGATTCTAGACTTATATTGTAGCGATTGTCTTTTGTTGAAGCGGTAATACCAACATTATGCAATAATTGAGTAGGTATAATATTCTTCTCTCCTCCTTGAGCAATAGATTCATAACCTAAGAAAAACTCATGTACATAATTCAGGTTATAACTTAGGAGTAAACCCACTTTCTTTGATGGCAGTAAGCTGTAACTAGCACCCAAATTTCCAAATAGGTAAGGTGTGTTAGGTAATTGATCTCTGTACACTCTACTTTCATCACCTGTAGCATCTACTTTTTCATTATTTAGAACATATTGTCTAGAGATATTGGCATTCCAAAATAATCTGTTGTTCCACTGCCACTCTAAATCTAATTCATAGCCATAGATCAAAACACTTAGGATATTTTCATACCGACTACCTCTAATAAATGATTCTCTAAATGTGAAGTTATCCACATCTCTCCTAAAGAAGTTAACACCCGTTTTTAGCTTGTTCTTCCCAAAACTAGGGTTATAATTGAAGCCAAAATTAAGGTTATAAGTTGCTTCTGGCTGAAGTTCAGGGTTTGCATAAATGGCTAAACCATCACCAAAAACTTCTACAGGTTCTGGTAATCTATATCCTCTTTCAAATGAACTTTTAATGAGTAATTGAGGGAGTATAAAATAACGGCCGCTAATCGCATACCCCATCTCACTTTTAGTGGTTTCTAGGTCTTCGATTTCTACAGAGTGGTCTTTCAGGTACTTTGCATTTCTAGTATACATGTAGAAATGGTAATTCTTTAATGCCACATTTAAGTTTAATCGATTACTCATTAAGTGAGCATTATACGATATGCCAAAAATGTTTTTCCTTAATTTATTTGGAGTACGGAATGGTTCATTCTCAGGGGTTCCTAAACGGTTTTCGCCTTGTCTTTCTACTTGGTAACCAATGTAATTGGCATTAATTGTATGGTTTTCAAATAGCTTATATTTAACATTACCTCTGTATATAAATGTTTTCTGCTCAAACTCATAAAGAGTTTTCTGATTGAATAATTCCGCAGAGTTATCATTTGTGACTCTTGTTACTTCACCAAGCCAATTGTACCTATTCGAAGTGGTATCTATACTGATAAAGTTTCTTGTGTTGTACACCGCAAATAACTTCACTGACATTCTATCGTCTAATAAATTTGATTTACTATACTTAAGTGTAGTTATATGACTATCTTCCTCGGACCTTACCTCTCCTCTTGGATTACCATAAAAATCCGTTTGTGCATCATCTTCAGTTCTTGTAAATGAGTGACCAATAATTAAATCATCAGCCCACTTTACTTGTGTAAAACCACCTTCCAACATTGCAGTATAAGACATAAAGTCATCATGAAAACGCTCTACATCTACCGTTTTCCATTCTTTATCTACATACACTTCCATGTCGTACATGGTGTAGTTGTTATTACTAAAATTATAGAATAGTTTGGGTCTTACAGTAAAACCAGACTTTTCATGTCTATACTGACTGTTTACTGCTAATCGATGGGTATTAAAAGAACCATAGCTATAAGAAGCATCTAAATATGAATCTAAAGTTTCTGTAGGAATTATATTAACAGCACCACCAAGTGCATCGGCTCCTAAATCGACGGGCACTACACCTTTGTATACATCAACCCTATCAATCAGGTTAACAGGAAAGTTATTTAATTTATAAGCATCACCTAAATAATCCGTTGGGATATCATCAACAAAAAATCGGACCCTGTAATCAGATAAACCATTTAACGAGAAGTTATAATCTGAACCCACTCCACCCGATTCTCGAATACGAACTCCCGATGTTCTGTTCAATACTTGGTTCATATCGATTGTGGAGTTTTTAAATACTTCCAAGTCTATTGATTGCACAGCAAAACCACTTTCTTCTACTGTAGTAGAGTTAGATTTTCCAGTAATCACCACCTCATCGATGGCAACAACATCTTCAATTAAAACGATATTGAATTCAGAAGATGGTTGATTTTCAAGATCAACCGCTTTCACCATTTTTTTATAGCCTAAACGAGTAAAAATAAGGTTGAACTTTGTTTGCTTTACTTTCTTTAAACTAAAGTATCCATCTTTATCAGAGAAGGTGACAATATTTTTTCCTTCAATACCTACAATTACATTATCAATAGGTAGACCTTTTTCACTCATTACAGAACCAGTGATAACGGTACCCTTTTCTTGAGAAAAAGCTAGAGCAACAGTTATAAAATAAAGAAAGAGTGTTAATTTTTTGTTCAAGATTGAAAGTATTTGCTATTTAGACTAATTACAAATAACAAATTTATTAAATATTAGTAAGTTGCAAAGGTGAAATCGGTAAACGACATTTTTTTTACCGCTAACAACATTCAAACAATTTGATATACCTCAGTATATTATACTTTTAGTATTGATTGCTATGACTTTCTCTTTCCAAAAATTAAAGAATAATTATAATGAAATCACCTATCAAGGAGTCATTATTACAATACTCTTTATTTATTTTTCGTATACATTAGACGGTACACAAAACGTATCACTTTACTCTCTTGTTTCGATACATAAATTTGCTTTCTTTGGTAATTACTTAGTTGCCGCTATTATTATTAATTACTTTTTGCTTCCCTATTTTTATTATCGCAACCAGACATTATTGTTTGTTATTTTTCTTAGCTTTCTAATAAGCTTTGTGATTCTAACAGATGAATTTATCCTCGAACAGATTTATTATCCTGATACTAGAGGACAATATTTCCCTGGAATCTTATTTACCTTAATAGAGACGCTCCCATTAATTTTTATCATGGTTGCTTTTAAGATTGTATGGGACTTTAATAAAAAACAAAGTGAAATTGAGCAATTAAAATCTTTAATGAATGAAAGTGAGCTTCAATTTTTAAAATATCAGATCAACCCGCATTTTCTTTTTAACCATCTGAACAATTTGTATGCTTATGCTTTAGAAGAATCACCGAAAACACCTTCAATAATATTAGAGCTATCTTCTGTGCTTCGATATATGCTGTATGATTGCAAGGAGAATGAAGTAATGCTTTCTAAAGAATTAATGCATCTAAAAAACTATACAGCATTAAATGAACTACAAATTCATGAAAGAGGTATTGTTAATTATAAAGAGGAAATCCTTTCAAGTGATTTTAAGATCTCTCCACTAATCTTGGTTGTATTTATTGAAAATGCTTTCAAGCACAGCAACGAAAGTCAGATTAAAAATATTACTATCGATATTGATATAGTAGTAAATAAAGAAGGCCTACTCACTTTCACCTGCATTAATAATTTTTTACCTCATTTTGCTAAAAGTACACACTCTGGAATTGGATTAGAGAATGTAAAGAAACGTCTGCATTTACTATATCCGAACCAACATGAATTATCCATAGAATCCATCGACAATTTATTCAAAGTCACACTAACATTAAACTTAAAACACATCGAAATATGATTACATGTATTATAGTAGAAGATCAGGCTCCAGCTCAAAAGATTCTTAAAAACTACATTCAAAAAACGGATCAACTTTCATTACTTAATACATTCTCCGATGCTATCGAGGCAAAAGAATTTATCGAAGAACATCCTGTTGATTTAATGTTTTTGGACATTAATTTACCTCAATTATCAGGTATTGAATTTTTAAAGTCTCTAAAAAATAGTCCTGTAGTGATACTCACAACCGCTTTTTCCGATTATGCATTAGAGAGTTATCAATATAGAGTGATTGATTATTTGTTAAAGCCGTTTTCTTATGATCGATTTATTTTATCTATTAACAAGGCATTGTCTTTACTTAATTACTCTAGTCATAATGAAGTGATCTTTATTAAATCACGAAATGATATCATTAAAATTAAACATCAAGATATATTCTATATTAAATCTGATGTGGACTATACTGAAATATTTACCACTTCTAAAAAGTACCTTTCTTCCTCCTCTTTAAAAGAATGGAACCATAAATTGGACAACACATTTTGTCAGGTTCATCGATC
The DNA here is from genome assembly GCF_012641475.1 of Flammeovirga agarivorans. Classification (NCBI taxonomy): domain Bacteria; kingdom Pseudomonadati; phylum Bacteroidota; class Cytophagia; order Cytophagales; family Flammeovirgaceae; genus Flammeovirga; species Flammeovirga agarivorans. The sequence continues at coordinate 91,187 of NZ_JABAIL010000012.1, forward strand.
GTATATTGTCAATTTAGAACACCTTCTTAAGATCTCTCAAAATAAAGTACACCTTTCTAATGAAGAAGTTATTCCAATTGGCCGAGCGTATAAAAAAGAGTTTATGGAGAAATGTAATTAATTATATTTTGGGCAAAAAAAGAGAGACTATAAAGTCTCTTTTAATCAGTAAGCGTTAACTGCAACAGGTATCTCCTGCACATTTACAATCTTTCCTATTGTATAAATGTAATGCAATTAATGAAAGAGTAGGAACAAAAATAAGATTTTCATGAATACTCATCCAATGGAATTGCTCATTCATAACAATGCCTAAAAGCACAATCCAACTAATACTGAACAATATCTGGATGATTCGTCTTCTACTGATTTTAATTGAACGATAAACAGCAACAAAAGAGATCAATACAAAAAGTATATCAAATTGTTTCCACCAAACTGGAGAGGCTTCACAGCAACCACTTGTTGTACAGCTATCAACCAAAAAGAAAAGAGGAGTAGCAATACAATGTAATAAGCATAAAAAGCTAATCGCAGCACCTAAAACATCAGATTTAAGACTTAATGTATTCATATAGAAATTGAAATATTTAAATAATGAAGAGACAAAAATAATCAAAAATCTATTTATTGCGATACCGTTGCAATAATAATAAATGTAATTAACCTACAACTACTTCTTGTTCAGCACAACTTGGACAAATACCTTCAAGTACTAGCCTTGCCGAAGTAATACTAAAACCATTAAAATTTGTGTACTCCGGGAGTGCTAAATCATTCATACAAAATGTTTTCTTACATCGTTTACATAAAAAATGTGCATGATTTTCAGAATGACAACTTACTTCTTCTTGAGTTAACGCATATTTCGAAACGCTATTAAACCCAGGCACTTTATGAATAACACCCTTCTCTAAAAAAATATCAAGAGCTCTGTAAATTGTTGCTTTGTCTGGGTTTGATTTAATCCTTTGTTGCAAATCTTTATGAGTTAAACCATAAGAATTTTCCATAAAAATCTCTAACAATTCTGTTCTAAATGGTGTACTCCTAATCCCATAATTACAAAGGTATTCCCTCTTCGAATTAAATTTCTTCATTAAAAAATCGTCATTAACACCCTCAATAAATACAACATTGTTGTCTTTAATAAAATAATTCTCCATTTTTGCGACACTATCGCATTTAATAGCAAATATATAATTTTGTTTAAATATTTGTTGATAAATGATTCAATTAATAAATCATCCTAACACTTTTTTAATGAAAAAGCTACTTCTTCTTTTTCTCTTTCAACTTTCAAGTCTCCTTGTTTTCTCACAGGCTTCAGGCAATTGTGACTATAAATTGCAAGGAACAATCCTTGATATTGAAACAAAAGAAGCATTACCTTTTGTAGTTGTTAGTGTTAAAGGAACTAAGCATTATACTCTTACAGACAATGAGGGCAAGTTCCAATTAACTGGATTATGTGAGATCACCAATTGTTTAGAAATTACTTGTAATGGCTATTGTAACACCACATGTGATGCTACTTGTTCTGTGCATAAAGAGCACAAAAACAATTCTGTAATCTATTTAAAACCAGATGTTGTTGCTCTAAATGAGGTTACTGTAACAGATATAGAAGAAAAAACCGGTACTGTTAGTATTGCACAAGATCTAGTAGATAGACAATCACTCGCCCTTAACCCAACCCAAACATTAGCTTCTGCTATTACCAATATCGATGGAGTCACTTTTACTTCTACAGGTAATAATGTACAACTTCCTGTTATCCATGGATTGTACGGAAATAGGGTTCTAGTATTAAATAATGGCTTAAAACACGGCTTCCAGAATTGGGGATCAGACCATGCCCCTGAAATAGATATTACTTCAGCGAATAGCGTAACAGTGATCAAAGGAGCATCTGGTGTTCGTTATGGCCCTGAGGCATTAGGAGGAGCAATTGTAGTCGATGCAAACCCACTAAATTTTAATCGGCCACTACATATTGGTGCCGGAACGGGGTATCAAACCAATGGTAAAGGATATAATTTTAATACAGAAATAAGTGAAGGTTTTGATAACCTTAGCTATCATGTTGGAGGTAGTTATACTAGAATTGGTGATAGACATGCTCCTGATTACTCTTTAACGAATACAGGAAAAGAAGAAAAATCTTTCAACGCTGGATTAAAATATAAATTCGGGAATTTTGATGTTAAAGGATACTATAGTTTTATCGATCAGAACTTAGCACTATTAAGAGCTTCAGTTGCAGAAACTGGCGATTCTTTTATTAAGGCCATCAATTCTGATGTACCGCTTATTGTGCGTCCTTTTTCTTATGATATTAACGAACCAAATCAGTTAACTCAACATCACCTGCTCAAAGGTGAAGTAAATTGGTGGATTTCAGATGATGAAAAACTTACGTTTAGAGTTGGTCGACAAATCAATAAAAGAAAAGAGTTTGATGTAAGAAGAAATGCTGACCTTCCCATTATTGACCTTGACTTAACAACTTCAGATTATCAATTAGAATGGGATCATAAAAATTGGCTTCAATTAGATGGAATCATTGGAGCTCAGTTATTTACTCAGGATAACAACAACAACCCTGGTACAAATACTACAGCCTTTATTCCTAATTATAACACTACTAGAGTGAGTGGTTTTATCATTGAAAGTTTTCAACGAAATCAAAATACCTTTGAAATTGGTATTCGAGCTGATTATGAAAACAACAATGTAAGAGGTAGAGATATTTATCAAAATGTATTTAGAGATGAATACAGTTTTGTCAATGTCACTTCATCATTAGGATACATCCGTCAGATCAATGACAATACTACTTTCAGAACAAACTTGGGTACAGCATGGCGTACTCCAAATGTAGAAGAACTTTACAGCTTTGGTCAGCATGGATTTAAAATTACTTATGGTATGCTTCGATATGGTTTCGATGAAAATGGCAGCATAAATACCGATGAAGTAAAACCTTTAGCTGAAAGTAATGTAAAACCCGAAAAAGGATATAAGTGGATTAATGAACTAAAGCACCAAAGTGGTGATAATACTTATACGGTTACTGCTTATTCACATTACATCCAAAACTATGTATTTGAAAGACCTTTCGGAGTATTAGGGACTATCAGAGGTCCTATGCCAGGATTTATTTTTGATCAGGCAAATGCTGTTTTTATAGGAAGCGATTTCACATGGCAAAGACAGTGGTCTAATTCATTAACGGGCACATTTGGTATTAGCTACCTATGGTCACAAAATATTGAAGATAATGAACCTCTCATCAATCAGCCTCCAATTACAACACATTATGAACTGAATTGTAATTTGAAGCCATTTTGGATCGTTGAATCTTCTCATTTATCTCTTAGACCAAGTTTTACTTTCAAACAATTCCAAGCTCCAAGAACTGTTCCTCCAGAAGATATCATAGATGGAACAGTCGAAATAACTCCTACTTCAGAAATATTCGATTTTAAAGATGCACCAGAAGGATACTTCTTATTTGATATATCCTATGGATTTAAAATCAAGGATTTTACTGCCAACATCGCAGTTCATAATGTATTTAATACTCGTTACAGAAATTACCTCAACAGCATGAGGTACTTCGCAGACGAAATGGGAAGAAATTTCCTCTTCTCTATCAATTATAATTTCAACGCTAAATAAAAAACAAATGAAAACTTTAAGCATTTTCAAAAGAAGCAGTATTGCACTTTTTGCAATATCAACTTTCGCTTTTACAAGTTGTGATGACAGTGAAGATATTCCACCAGAAGAGCATGATCATGAGACCATCACAGATGTAAAATTAATTTTTACAAATACACAAGATGCTAATGATGTAGTAACTGCTTCTGCTCAAGATGAAGATGGTGAAGGTGTAAAACCTCTTGAAATCAAAGATGAGATTACATTAGATGCAAATAAGACTTATAAACTTACTTATGAGATCTTAAACACATTAGCACATGACCATGATGAACATGAAGAGGAGGAGGAAGAAGAAGAGCATCATGACGAAGAAGAACATGAAGAACATGGTGAAGATATCGGTGCTGAAATCTTAGAAGAAGATGATGAACACCAATTCTTCTATGCATTTACTGAAGGTGCTTTTTCAGACCCAACAGGAGACGGTAACATCGATAATGCTAGTGATCCAATCAACTATGATGATAAAGATGAAAACGATCTTCCTGTAGGTTTACAAACAACTTGGACTACTTCAGAGGCTTTAAACAGAGGTGAATTCAGAGTAAGATTAATGCACCAACCTAGTGGTCTTAAAACTGAAACATCTACTGCTGAAACTAGTGACCCAGATTTTGATTTAACTTTTGTATTAAATATCCAATAAGACATTACAATGCAAGACAGTTCAAAAATTGCATTAGAAGAGAAACTTATTCCCCAACTCCAATTTGAGAAGAGAGGTGGATTGTTACCCGTCATTGTACAGGAGTATGACTCCGGACAAATACTTATGTTGGGTTACGCCAATGAAGAGGCTTTTAACTATACTTTAAAAAGTAAAAAAGCCACTTTTTGGTCCACCTCTCGGAACGAATTATGGACCAAGGGAGAAACTTCTGGCAATTACCTTCAGATGAAAAACATTATGGTGGACTGTGATCAAGACGCTATTATCTATCAAGTAGAATTGATGGGTAGTGGCGTTTGTCATACATTCGATCAACAGGGCGAGAATAGAAAAGCATGCTTCTATAGAAGCTATGATATTGACGAAAAGAAATTGAAATTTATCGAAGGAATGGAGTAAATGAAAAAGAAAGAGAAATTAAAAATAGAAGCTGAGGGAGACAACCATATCATGACGAGTGTAGATACACCTATGCTACCCAATGCTTTTGAAAAAACAGACAAAGAAAAGATCGAAATCATTCAAGATTACTTTGCAGGTATTATGGAAACCTTAGGATTAGATTTATCAGATGATAGTCTTAAAGGAACCCCTTACCGATTTGCGAAAATGTATGTAAAAGAACTTTTCTCTGGCTTAGACCCTAAAAATAAACCTTCATTATCAGTATTCGACAACAAGTATCAGTACGATAAAATGCTGATTGAGAAAGATATTACCTTCTCTTCTGCATGTGAACACCATTTTTTACCAATTGTCGGAAAAGCACATATCGGCTATATTTCTTCAGGTAAAGTCATTGGTATATCAAAGATTAACAGAATAGTAGAATACTACGGCAAACGTCCTCAAGTACAAGAAAGAATGACTCTTCAGGTTTATAATGAACTGAAAGACGCTTTAAAGACGGAAGATATCATTGTTATTGTAGATGCTGAACACCTTTGTGTGTCTTCTCGAGGAGTAAAAGATAAAACCAGTTCAACTGTAACCTTAGAATATGGTGGAAAATTTAATGATATCGCTTTAAGAGATGAGTTCATTAAATTATTAGACTTAAAAATAAAATAAAAGAAGTTATTAGTGTTGATAAATGCATAATTCCATAATTTAAATGCGACACCATCGCAAAAACAAAATTTATTTATATATTTATCGCGAAAAATGGTCCGCTATGGATCATCTCAAAAACATCTAATTAATCTAAAATGGTAACTAAAGAACAAGTAGTAAGTGCCCAAAACGAATGGGGAGCAGGAGTAGTGAAAATCGGTTCACTAAAAGAGCAAAGAGCTGAATGTGAAGCTTTCGCCAATGAATTTCTTGATAAGCTTTACTCTTTTGAAGCTGGTCCTGTTTTGTTCAAACCTACAAAATGTGCTGTAGAGCAATTTAGACCAACAAAAGCTGAAGCTTTATCTTATTTTATTGCAGGTGAAGATCGTGCTTGTGCAGAAGACAAAGGTTTTGCAATTAACCCTTGGACAAAAGTAAGATTCGAGAATTCTGATATCATTCTTGAAGAAAATAGAGCTATTGCTATGGGTAACTACTTCTTTACTGATTTAGAGGGTAACGAAGCAAAAGTGGAATATACTTTTGGTTATAAAGTGAAAGATGGTGCCTTGAAAATTGATCTACACCATTCATCATTCCCATACAACCCAGTGGTTGCTTAATTAAAATGCAAAAACATCTATATTTTGTCTGTCCGACAGATCATCTAGAAACAATTATTGAAGCTACTTTTAAAGAAGAGAATTATTATTATTCATCTTTGGGTAATTCTGTCTCTTTTGAAAAAGATATTATCAGTGAAATCAATGACGTTATTGAAACCAATAATATCAAAGAAGTCACATTTATCCTGTCCAATACAAATAAGTTGATTTTGGATGCAATTCAGCATGAAAATCAGCCTTTAGTGAATGGGATGAAAAGGTTCTATTATGATGTAATCAGACAAAAAAGGCGAAATAAAGTGTTTTTAAAGAATACACATATTCCAATTATCTCTTACTTACTGGACAAAAAGGTAACTGAGTTGAAACCGAAGATAAACAAATGGCTTATTGAAGGAATTACAATCAACGCAAAAGTTTACCATAGAGAAAAAGGGATATTTAATGAGGTCAATCAAGACCTGTTTAACATCAAATATTTTTCTATCAACTGATAGTCTTTTTTGATGAAAAACATATAACCCCTATCAGAATATTGTATGATTTTGATAGGGGTTTATTGTGTTCAAAAACCTATTTTTTATTGTATTCATTATCTATCTTTGACCTGTAAAAAATTCACAAACAACTCTCTCCAATGAAGATTATGGAAAACATTGAAAAACAACTTCAACAAAAAATTGACTTAAAAACTAAACCACTTGGAGCTTTGGGAATGCTCGAAAAACTAGCTTTTCAAATCGGAAAAATTCAAAATACATTAACCCCTAAATTATCAAAACCATCATTAGTGGTCTTTGCTGGAGATCATGGTATTGCAAAGAGTGGAGTAAGTGCCTACCCACAAGAAGTAACTTTTCAGATGGTACTAAACTTCTTAAATGGAGGTGCAGCAGTAAATGTTTTTAGCCAACAAAACCACTTCGATCTAAAAATCGTAGACGCTGGAGTCAACTTCGATTTTGAAGTAAACGATCAGCTTAAAAATGCTAAAGTTGGCAAGGGAACAAAAAATTTCCTTGAAGAAAAAGCCATGAGTAAAGAAGAGTTTGAAGCTTGTTTACAAAATGGAAAAGCTGTAGTAGAAGAAATGGCTCTGAAGGGTTCAAATGTCATTGGCTTTGGAGAGATGGGCATTGGAAACACGTCGTCATCCGCCATGATAATGAGTAGTCTACTAGACCTACCAATAGAAAAATGTGTTGGAAGAGGAACAGGTGTAGACGATGAACAATTAAAAAATAAGATTGATATCCTACAGAAAGCAAAAGACTTTCATGGTCCAATAAACTCTGCAGAGGAAGTAATGGCTACTTTTGGTGGTTTTGAAATGGCACAAATGTGTGGTGCTATGCTTGAAGCATATGAACAAAATATGATCATCTTGGTAGATGGCTTTATTGCCTCAAATACATTTTTAGTAGCCTATAAAATGAACCCTGCCATTATTCATAATGCTATTTTCTGTCATTTATCTAATGAGAGTGGTCACAAAGTGCTTCTTGATGAATTGAATGTCTCTCCTATTCTGAATTTAGGAATGAGACTAGGCGAAGGAACAGGATGTACAGTTGCTTATCCAATTATTGAAAGTGCCGTTAATTTCTTAAATGAAATGGCTAGCTTTGAAAGCGCTGGAGTAAGCGATAAAGAAAATTAATACTACGTTTATGAAAGAAGAAATCCGAATATTCTTCACATCACTAATGTTTTATACAAGGATACCGAGTCCTATTAAATTTGATTATGATCCCGATTATATCAATAAAGCCACTCGGTACTTTCCTTTAATAGGGTGGATCGTTGGTCTCATCTCTTTTGGTGTTTATTGGTTAAGCTCTATTCTCTTTGATACTTCTATCGCTGTCGTCTTTTCATTAATTGCAGGTGTTTTGACTACAGGTGCTTTTCATGAAGATGGACTGGCAGATGTAATGGATGGTTTTGGAGGAGGATGGATAAAAACCAAAATCCTAGAGATTATGAAAGACAGTCGAGTGGGTGCTTATGGAGCCATTGCTTTAGTGCTATTATTTTTGATAAAATACACTTCCCTTCTGTCATTATTTACAACATTAGAAAACCAACCTCCATACGTTATCGCCTTGTATTTTGTAAGCTATCATGCGTTAGGAAGGCTAACAGCTATTAATATCGTTTTTACTTCGGTTTACTCAAGAGAAGATGCTACCAGCAAAGTAAAACCTATTGCTAAACAGCATGGCTGGAAAGAAATCATTGGTGCATATTTCTTTGGTATCACTCCCTTATTTCTTCTTGGTCAATGGCATTTCTTTATTGTACTACTCCCATTATTTGTGACCTACCTTTATTCAAAAAAGTACTTCGAAAAATGGATTGATGGATATTCTGGAGATTGTCTTGGAGCGGTAGAGCAAATTGCAGAATGTGTGTCTCTATTAACTTTTATCTCAATATGGAAATTCATGTAATTCGACATACTCCTGTTGCTGTTCAGAAAGGTATTTGTTATGGACAACTAGATGTTGATGTAGCCGATACTTTTGTTGATGATGTCGGTAAAATTAGCATTCAACTTGATACAGATTACGACGCTATTTTTTGTAGTCCATTAAGTAGATGCCTAAAGTTATCAAAGGCACTTCATCTAGAAGGTGTAAGACTGGATAAGCGGTTAATGGAATTTGATTATGGAGATTGGGAAGGTAAAAAGTGGGAAGATATTCCACAGGAAAAACTTCAGCCTTGGATGGACGATTTTGTAAATCAAAAAATACCAAACGGAGAATCTTTAAGAGATATATTTCATAGAGTCGAAGAGTTTATCACTACCTTAAGAACTGCAGATTACAAGAAAGTTTTACTGGTGACTCATGGTGGTGTGATTCGATGTCTATGGGCTTCAATATTAGAAATACCTTTACAAAACCTATTTAAGGTTCCTGTCGGCTTTCATGAAAAATTTGTTTTCAATCTTGGTACAACCAAAGAACTGGATGGGATTATAAGAAAAGGATAAATAAAACCACAAGCGTTCACTGATAAGATCAAGAACTCTTGTGGTTTACTATTTTTAGTATCTGACTACAAAGTATTTTCTTCGATATAAGCGTTATATCTTTTTTTGAATTCAGCTTTTATTTCTCTCAAAGGATAGCCTTCAAAAGAGTAGATATAATTCATACCAATACCATCTAATTCAGAAATAAATTGATAACTGTATAATGTCTGTTTTTCAGCAGGTAACTCTTCAAAGAAATATTTAGTCTGCTCCAATAAAACAGAAAACCGCTCTTGAATTAGATCTGCTAAAACTAACCTTGTAGAAGGTTGAAACATAATATTTAGATACAACCTGAAGGATAACTTATCATGAACCATTGAATCAAAAGCCTGATCAATAAGAATATTTAATCTCTCGATTGGACGTAAAGTTCGATCTAATGATTTGTTCATCTCAACCACCTGATTCGTTGTTTTTTCAAAAATTGCTCTTAACAATCCATTTTTATTTTTGAAATGATGGAAAAGTAATCCATGAGATACCTTCGCTTTTTCACAAATTTCCGCTACAGGAGTTTTATCAAACCCCTTTTCTGAAAATAAGCTTTTGGCTACATCTATGATCTGTTCTTTTTTATCCATAGTTTAATCATTTTGATTGATTAATCGGTCAGTAGATAAGTTAAAACTCAATAACTAGAAAACCATATTTTATTTCCGAAAATGTTATTCGTCAAATTGTTCTGATGGATGACTCCATTGTTTCGGCTCTGAATAAGGACCTGAAATTGATGTTGATGATTCGATACCATCTAAACAACCTGGTGTTAATTCTCTTGCAAACCAGTTTTCTAATGGCATTTCTGATGCTACAGGAATATCAATTTTATGTGGAGTACTATATCTTCTTCCGTAATGATGCTTTTCACCTGCAACGAAAACTACGTCTGGCTTTAGCTCTGATTCAGCGATTTCCATAAGTTTTGTTGCAAATCCCTTACCTTGATGTCCCGGTAATACTGCTAATGGTGCTAACACATAACATTTTAAGTGTGGAGCTTGGTCAATTTTCATTGGAGTATAACAAGCATGACCAACGTCTTCGATGATAATTGAATAACTACCATCGTTAATCATATCTACTGCCAAATTGCCATAAAGTTTCGCATGTCTTTCATCGTAAATTCCACCCGCCTCTTTAAATGCTGTAAATTCGATATCGTATGCTAATTTTTTATGCTCTTCTGTTTGTGAATCTGTACGATAATTTAAAATTGTTTCTTTCATGGTAATAAAATTAAGTTTAAAACTGACTGACTATTCGGTCAGTTATTTTAAATTACGAGTTTAATTAAAATTAGGTTGATATAAAATAGAATCAATTGAGCTTTGTTAACTTAACGAATGAGACTTATAACACAGTTAATCAATGAACTACAATATCATTTAAGGCCCTTTTATTACCTCTAAGCTAACTTAAATAGATGGTTACCCACTGAGCAATCATTTTTCCTACATAATTAGAATATTTACTTTCTGTCAATAAATGATCTGCCCCATTCAGAGAAATAAAGCTTTTGGGATGATGTGCATATCCATAAATTTCTGCTGCATTCTTTATTTCGACGGTTGTGTCTTGTGGAGAGTGAAGAATAATGATAGGCTTTCTTAATGTATCCATTACCTCTTCCATGTTGGTATTTGTAATATCCTCTACAAATTGCTTTGAGATTGTAAAACCTCTCCCTCCTAACTGAACTAATGCTTTCCCTTTTTCTTTAATCTCATCAATACTGTGTTGAAAAAGGTGTTGAACATGATGAGGTGCCGATGGTGCTCCTACTGTGGCAATCGCGTCTATCGATTCAATTTTCTTTCCTGCGTAAATGGCTGCCGCTCCACCTAAAGAGTGTCCGATCATTAACTTGGGTGCTTCATATTCTTCACTTAGATACTCAGCAACATCTACCAAGTCTTGAATATTGGAAGAAAAGTCTGTTTCGCTAAACTCTCCACCACTTTGCCCAAGACCTGTGAAGTCAAAACGCAATACGGCAATTCCCATAGAGTTTAAAGCTTCGGCAATATTCACTACAGCATTTAAGTTTTTACTACAGGTAAAGCAATGAGCGAAAATTGCATAAGCTATTACTTCATTTTGTTCTGGTAGTTCTAATTTAGAAGAGAGCGTAATGCCCTTACTGTTTTTGATTTTAAGATTGATAGATTTCACTTGAGATAGTTTTTGGTTTGGTTCAATTAATATACACATAAACCATGGAGATCTTGATGCCTTCATGACCCTTTATTGTTTCGGGACTATAAATTAATTTGATTCAAATTAGAATCAGATTATTACTTTAATACGTCTTCTTTTAATTACTTTGAAAGTATGAATACTCTTAATGCTGAAAAATCACAACTTCGACAATTGGTAAAAATTGCCATCATGACTTCTCCTCTGATTGCTATTTATACCATAATGCCTATGATGCTGTTCATTTCTTCTTTACCTCAAACGGAGATTGTAGAAATGTATATTAGTCGCTTTAGTTACACCGTGATTTTTAAAGCACTGTTTTGGGTAAGTGTAGTTATTTTTATTCACTGGATGCTGAATATTTGGTTGTTTCATTTAATGGATCATCAATTAAAAAGAAGAATTCATCAGTACTGGAAGTATTTTATATCTTACTCCTTTATGTTTCTTGTAGTGATGATCATTCAAAAAAAGCGAGCTGAAATTAACCCCATTGATTTTGGGGCATTCAAGTACTACCCATTTATTGGGGCAACAGCCAACAATACTTTTATTCTGATTATGTATTGGCTAATTACTAGTAGATATGAAAAGGCAAAACTTGAATTAGATAAAACAAGGTTGGAACTCGCCCAATCCGTTACTCAGCAAGAACAACTAAAAAATAAGATACACCCTCATTTTATTTTCAATGCACTTAATACTCTCAAAATTTTAATCAAAAGAGAGCAGAAAACAGCAGAAGAGTATCTTGTAAGGCTTTCTGCCTACCTCCGATTCTCAATCACAGAAACATCAAAAGATCTTGCACTGATTAAAGATGAAATCGAATTCTGTCAGAACTATATTGAATTGCAAAAGATTCGTTTTGCAAATGCTATCGTCTTCGAAAATGACTTACCAAATACAGTTCAAAAAACAGCTTACTTGCCTGTTGTTACCCTACAGTCGTTAGCTGAAAATGCGATTAAACACAATGCATTTACTTCAAAAAATATTCTGAAAATACAGATTAAGCAAAATGAAGATCAATCGATTTCTTTTATCAATAATATTATTCCTAAAAGAAATAATGAAGCGACCACTGGTACAGGATTAGACAATCTAAAACAGAGATTTCAACTTCTTGGAATCGATACACCAACCATTCACAAGAATACACTGTCTAATCAATTTGAAGTAACCTTTAAGACGATAAACAAATGAGAATCGTAATTATCGAAGACGAATACTTAATGGCAGATGAGCTCGAATCTTTAATTCTAGACTATAGTCCCGAACATACTATTGAAGCAAAGCTGACAACCATTGATGAAACCATTGAGTACTTCAATCATCACCCTGAACCGGACCTTATCTTCTCTGATATCCAATTGGCAGATGGATTAAGTTTTGAAATCTTCCAAGAAATAGATAGTCATGCCCCTGTGGTATTTTGTACTGCTTATGATGAATATGCATTAGAAGCTTTTAAAGCCAACGGTATTGATTATATCTTAAAACCATTTGACAGTGATACAATCACTAAAACATTAGATAAAATACATCGACTGACAAAAACGAAGTCGGATAACGATACTACTTTTAAGCAAGTAATGAATGATCTTTCCAATAAGAACCAAGTAACAACCAAAACGAATATCCTTATTTTTAAAGGAGACAAGATCATCCCTATCAATACTTCTGATATTGCTCTTGTACAACTAGAAAATGGGGTGTCGTATCTCTATACTTTTGAGGAGAAAAAATATGCTACAGAACAAACATTAGACGCTTTGGAAAATGATTTGGGGCAAGATTTCTATAGAGTAAATCGTCAATTTTTAATCAATAGAAAAGCCATTCATCATGTATCTAAATACTTTGCAAGAAAACTTCTTGTTGAGGTAAAACTTGACACTGAAGAAAAAATTATTGTGAGTAAAGCAAAAAGCAGTGATTTTTTAAGATGGCTTCAAGCCTAGTTTTTATTTCACATAAAATAGGCTGTCCGTTTCATATGCAAAATTGTCCGCCTTACATAGATTTTCAACCTCTATAAAACAGCATTAGATAATATTTGTATAAATAATTAATCTATTTATATGAATTTCAAAGCTGTCTTACTCTTAACGTTTCTTCTCAGCTCATCTTTCTTATTTAGTCAATCAAAATATGCAATCAACGGACAAATAAAAGATGCTTCCAATGGAGAAGATTTACCTTATGCTACGGTAACCATTAAAGAATTGCCAGGTGTAGGTACTACTGCCAATCTTTATGGGTATTACTCATTGAGCATTGCAGAAGGGGATTATACCATCATATACCATTATGTAGGCTATGATAAAATTGAGCAAAAAATTAGTCTTACAAAAGATACCAATATAAGTATTGAACTAAATCCCACTGCTCAAAGTCTAGAGGAAGTTGTTATTACTGCGGAAAGGGAAGATCAAAATATTACTCAAAATGAAGGTAGTGTCACTAAACTAGATACAAAAGCGATAAAAGAATTACCCACATTTGGTGGTGAAGTAGATATCATTAAAGTGATGCAAACACAACCCGGAGTAAAAACTTCTGGAGAAGGAGGATCAGGTTTCTATGTTAGAGGTGGAGGCTTGGACCAAAACCTTGTATTACTTGATGAAGCACCGGTATACAACCCATCACATCTAATGGGCTTTTTCTCTGTTTTTAATGGTGATGCAATAAAAGGTGCTACCATGTACAAAGGTGGAATGATGCCTGAGTATGGTGGACGTACTTCTTCTGTTCTAGATATTAGGATGAAAGAGGGAAATGCAAAAGAATACAACGTTACTGGAGGAATTGGAACCATTGCTTCGAGACTTACCGTTGAAGGTCCTATTGTAAAAGACAAAGGCTCATTTATGGTTTCGGGTAGAAGAACCTATGCTGATTTATTTTTAGGATTATTAGACGACCCTGCCTACAAGAATTCAGACCTTTACTTTTATGATTTAAACCTTAAAGCGAATTATCGAATTTCAGATAAAGATAGAATTTTCTTATCAGGATACTTTGGTAATGACAAGTTCGGAATGAGCTCAGACATGGGGATCAATTATGGTAATATGACAGGTACGCTACGTTGGAATCATGTATTCTCAAGTAAAGTTTTCTCTAATACATCCATTATTTACAGCGATTACAATTATGAATTTGCTATCGGTGAAAATGAAGACCTTATCGCACTTGAATCGGTAATCAATGATATCAATATAAAACAAGACTTCACTTTCTTCGCCAGTAACAAGCATACGTTCAAATTCGGTTTAAACGCTATTCATCATACAATTCAGCCAGGTAATATATATGCGGGTGAAAACACTGGCATTAATTCACAACAACAAGCCAATCAATATGGTATTGAAGGAGCCGTATATATTCAAGATGAATTTAAGGTATCCAATCGTCTAAGTTTAAATTATGGTATCCGCTACTCACTGTTCCAAAAAATTGGTGAAGGATCAGAGTTTGAGTTCAACGATAAAGGAGAAGTCATTGGAATGAAAGAATACCAAGATGGAGATCTAATGCAATACTATGGTGGTTGGGAACCTAGACTATCTGCTAATTATTTATTGAATTCGGTCAGTTCAGTTAAGCTTGGATACAATAAAAACTACCAATACATGCACATGCTAACAAACTCTACTTCATCTTCACCTACAGATACATGGATTATGAGTTCAAATAATGTGAAGCCTCAGGAAGCTCAGCAAATTTCATTAGGCTACTTCCGTAATTTTAAAGACAACACTTTTGAAACATCGATCGAAACTTATTACAAAGACATGCAAAATGTCATTGATTATAAGACGGGAGCTAATGTTTTTCAGAATGAATATTATGAAGGTGATTTAGTATATGGTATAGGCCGAGCTTATGGTGTAGAAATGATGGTCAAAAAAAATAAAGGAAGGTTTACAGGTTGGGTAAGTTATACGCTATCAAGAACCGAACAACAATTTGATGAAATCAACCAAGGGCAATGGTTTGCTGCTAGACAAGATAGAACTCATGATATCAGCTTAGTGGGGATTTATAAGATCAACCCTAAATTAACCTTATCAGGAAACTTTATTTACTACACAGGTGATGCTGTGACTTTCCCTTCTGGAAGGTATGAGGTAGATGGCAAAATTGTTCCCTATTACACTGAAAGAAACGGATACAGAATGCCCGACTACCACCGTCTTGATTTAGCATTAACTTGGATAAGAAAGAAAACAGATAAGTTCGAATCCAGTTGGAATTTCTCGATCTACAATGTTTACGGTAGAGAGAATGCTTACATGATCAATTTTGAACCTAACGAAACTGATCCTACAAAAACAGAGGCTGTACAAACAGCATTATTTAAGTGGGTTCCATCAGTGACTTACAACTTTAAACTCTAAAATAGACCTCATGAAATATATAAATCTTATACTGCTCTCTTTTTTACTTTGGAGTACATCCTGTGAAAAAGTTATTGATATTGAGCTCAACGATGCAACACCTCAGGTGGTTATTGAAGCGGTAATTTTAGAAGGAGAGCATGATTTCACTGTGAAAGTATCTCGAACTGCCCCTTACTTTGATAATACACCTTCAGAAAAAATAGAAAACGCTGTCATTACACTCAAGTATGATGATCAAATACAGGATATTCCACATATTGGAGAGGGGGAGTATCAATTTCCTTTAGATGCAAAAGTGGATACTGAATTTGCTCTTGAAGTCGATGTTGATGGAACAGTCTATACAGCATCCACTACTCTAATTGAAAAAATTGCTATTGATAGTATCTACTATGAATATGAAGAAGGTTTTGGCCCAAGAGAAGCAGGATATATCGTATATATCAAATACACTGACCCTGCAGCCTACTCCAACTTCTATAGAATTACACATAGTCTAAATGGTATTTATCAAAATACAAGTAAAGACCTTCAGGTGTTTGATGATAGCAAGACAAATGGTAACCAAGTGAAGGTACCAGTACGATCAAAAACTTTCGAACTGGGAGATGTGGTTCACCTTCAATTAATCCATTTTGATGAGCCTTCTTATGATTACTTTAATTCACTTGATGATATTATTAGTTCTGGCGGTGGGCCAAGGGGAGGTTCTGCTGCTCCAGGTAATCCATTGTCGAATTGGTCAAATAATGCATTAGGTTATTTTTCTGCTTATAGTTCCGATACGGCGAATATTACAATCACAGAATAAATAAAAAGCTAGGCTGTTCCATCGCTCATGAATGAAACAGCCTAGCTTATATTTTATTACTCTATTAATCTGAAATTATTATTTCGACATTTTCTTTGATGGGGTATTATTGCCCTCAAATAATTTAATTCCTTTTTGACTGTAGTTATACGCTACTTTAAAAACACTTTCTATATCATAAGGTTTACCTACGATCTGCATTCCTATAGGCATATTTTGTGAGCTCAACCCAACCGGTACACTTGCTACAGGGCAGTAGTTTAAAAGGTTGAAAGGAATAGTGTAAGCACCACCTACAATACCAGGAAAAACTCTACCATCTTCTTCCACTGTTCCATCTACAAGATCAAAATCAGCAGGAATATGACTTGTTGGAAGTGTTGGTAAAATAACAGCTTCATAACCGTTTTCAAAAGTAGCCTCTGCTAATAGATGATACATCTTTTTGATTAGCAACTCCACTTCTGCTAAGTCTTTTCCATTATAACCTGCATTCGCTGCTGCATCCACGAAGTTAGAAGCGTATTTCGTCAATGAATCTTGATACGTTTCATAGACAGACATTTGTCCACCCATTGGTCCTGCAAAGGCCATTTTCTTGAAATTGGTCAGTAATTCTTTCGCATCCATACCAAAATCAATTTCAATAATATCGACTTGAGCTCCACTTTTCTTTAAAGCCTCAATTGCATTATTCATGGCAGTTTTCACCTCGTTAGTTGGCTCTAATATTCCTAATCCTAAAACATAAGCTACTTTTACGCCTTCTAAAGACTCATAATTAGTAGGAAGTTGTTGGTGTGCCATTACGTTTGGTGAGTAAGGTGTTGGACCAGCAATTACATTATACATCATTGCCATATCTTCAAAAGTTCTAGCCATTGGGCCTGTACCTGAGAAATAAGACATTGGTAAATCTGTATGTACAGTTCCGAAAGAAGGTTTTAAACCGTAAACACCATTAAAAGCAGAAGGGATACGAACAGAACCTCCCATATCAGAACCTGTTGCAATTGTACAGTATCCAGCTGCTAAAGCCGCACCAGAACCTCCTGAAGAACCTCCTACTGAATATTTATTATTCCAAGGGTTTCGTGTAGTTCCCCAAGCGCGTGTATCTGTACAAAAGTGAAGGTATAATTCAGGAACAGTACATTGAATAGTAAAAATTGCACCTGCATCTTTCAATTTTTGTGTTACAGGATCTGCATAATCTTTTGGAGGATCATTTCTATGTACTAACGAACCTTGTGTCACTCTCATTCCTACATCATGATGTTCATCTTTAAGACCTACTGTAATTCCTTCTAACGATCTGTAGGTTCCATCTTTATAATGTTGCTCTGCAATTTCTGCTTGTGCTAAGGCTTTATCCCAATAGGTAAATGTCGTTGCATTGACCTCTCCATTTGTTTTCTCCCATTGTGCTTTTTGAGCTTCAACAACATCTACAGGTGAAACCGCTAATTGTTTATACAGTTCTAATAATGATGAAGCAGGCATAAAAGCCAATTCTTCCTGAGAATATTTTGAATTTTGAGCATAGGTAAGATTTGCAAATAATAAAGTTATTGTGATGAGAAATATTCTTAGATTGATAAAGTAACTTTTCATTTTTTATACAGTTTTTTGTTGAATTAATGTTCAACCTTAGAAGGGCAAACTGATATAAAAAACCCTATATCTTTTTAAAAAAATTTCTAAATCCAATCTATTTTCTCAAATCTCAACCTTTATAGAATCGAAAAAACTATTATATAATACTCCAAAGCACCTTGAAGTAAACCAAACGCTCCATAATGTTTTGAGCTAGTTTTCTATTCAGACAATTGCCTTTTTAATTCATTAGCATACGATAGGTAATAATTTCTGGCAGGTGCATTAATCTGTTGAGCTGCTAATCCTCTCAAACATTCAATTTTTTGTAAAGTGACCTTTTCTTTAGAAGAAGCTACTTGCAGTAGATAATCTGAAAGTTGTAATCCCCATTGGTAATTTCCTTTCTTTACTGCCAAGTTTAATTCCTCTAACATTTTACTTTCTCCACCAGCCAAATTTATTATGTTCTTTGCTTCTTGTACAGATGAGAGAGGATATAAGTGGGTAGGGTTTCCATCAAACCACCCAACATAATGGGTGAAAATAGATCGAACACCCCAAGGTACACTACCATAAAACTCCTGAAGATTTGGACTATTTTTTAATGAGTCAGGAAGTTGGACATGCTCTACTGTTTGTTCTAATGAATACCCCTTATTCATGCATTCGATTGTCTTATTAAAAACAAACAAGATCGCCTCCCCATAATTATGTAAGTTTTTATAAATCTTATCTCTACCGGCTAATGGTCTTGTATGTCCAGGAACAAGATAGTCTGCATGAAAAGTATTCATCTCTTTTATGGCCTTCCCCCATGCTTGTACATCTCTATATTGAGAACCTCGAATGGCATATAAATTTGGAAAAGCATGATAGTAATTGTCACCAACAAATAATGTTGTCTGAGAAGGAGTCCATACATACAAGCCATCATTAGTTTCACCATTTACAGCATAAATATGTAAATCTATTCCTGCATAAGTTACCTTCAACGAATCGTCAAACGTTAGATTGGGCTGTATATAACCCTTCCCCACTCTATCATTAGAGGTAACTCCAGCAGTGACTCCTCTATTGATAATATCCTCTTCTGGCAAGTCCCTACCAAATTGTCTTGCATTCCTTTTTCTTAGAATGGGTTTCACTGGTGAATTTTCCTGTAGCTCTTCCTTAAAACCATTTCTTGCAATAATCGTTACCCCTTTTGTATCACCAATAAATGCAGAAGCACCACCGGTATGATCTTGATGACCGTGTGTATAGATTAATGCTTTGATAGGTTTATCCGATATTTCTCTGAACTTATTAGCCACTATTTCAGCAGCTCCCAACGCTCGAAGAGCATCGATAATAATGATTCCATCTTTTCCTATTATCATCGATGTATTAGAACCATCGTATCCGACAGCAACATATACATGCTCATTTAATTGAATGATTTCAGGTTGAAACTCTTTAGACTGCTCCTTCAATTTTGTGATATTGGGGTGCTCTGCTTTCTGATCGTCAACATTATCTTTTGATGTTTGACAACTGCTCACCAAAAGCATCAATAGTGCAAGAAAAGTGTAAAGAATTGAATTGATAGGGCGATTTTTCATTTTAGGTAATTGAAGGTTTTTATTTTGATTTCAGTGCTTTCAGTTCTGCTTCTAGTGCTTCAGACTTTTCTTTATATTTCATCATCGCTTTCTTCAATTGCACAATCTTTTTCTCTAGCTCACTATTTTGTAGTGATTCGTACTCCACAACACTATCTACTTCTTTTACCTTCGATGCTCCACCACAGGTAGGGCAAGATTTTACGTTACTCATAGGAATTTCTTTTTTAAACAAAGATCCATTCAATTATAAAAAATGTAAAGGTTAATCCATTTCAAAAAATGGTAAATATGAAACCTACTTATAGTCTTTTGGTGTAATTCCTGTATGTTTCTTGAAAAACTTCGTGAAGTTGGTGATTTCATCAAAGCCTACTTTAAAGGCTACTTCTTTTAAAGATATATCGGAACTCAATAAGGTTCTTTTAATTTCTAATATCACATACTGATCAATAAATGACTTTGCTGTATTTTTTGTAAACTCCTTTACAATGGTATTTAGGTGTTTTGTAGAAATTGAAAGTAATTTTGCATAATCTTTTACATTCCTAGTTTTGGCATATTCTTGATCCACTAAATCTTTAAACTCAGAAAACAGAATAAACTGTTTTTTATTTGCTTCTAACGGCGTTTTACTGTGAACACTTCTTTCCAACCTCAACAAAAAGATCTCTAATATTTTAGCCAGTATATCTAGCTTCAAATAATTATTACCTTGGTTAAACTCTTTTGTAAAATGCTCTATAAAAAAATCATTAATAGGCACATCTTTAACAAGTGGAGGAGAAATATGATAATTGTAAAAATGAGAAATAGCATAGATTGAGGATGCCGAAAAGTACCTCAACAAAAAGTCTTCAGTGAGTACAATGCAATATCCGTTGTAATCTTGGTCCTCTGTAAATGCATGAATCTGTCCTTTCGCAATTTTTAATACGCTACCTCTTTTCAGTTCATATTTATTTAAATCAACCTGATGCGTACCATTACCATTTGTAATGACATATAGCATAAAAAAGTTAATCTTATGTGGTTTATAAGGGTTATGGTCTGTAGTATTTTTTAAACGTTGAATGAGATCGTTTAAAGGGATCAATTCTATTCCCATTTGGGCTTTTTGAGTTTTAAACGGGATGTTGGGGATTTTTTCCAATACTATCTGATTTAATGATTCACAATGGAATTGGTTATAGATTTATCAAAGTGGGATATAAATTAATCAAAAGTATAAGAATCAGCATGATCAATAGAGTATTATTTTATTTTACACCAAAATATTTTACATGTAAAGTAAATTTATTACATTTGATTCATAGATATTAATTATTCAAATAGTTTAGTACAAATGCCTAAAATAGAACAAGAGTTAAAAGTGAAATTTGCAAATCATAAACACCGTTTTATGACCAACTTGATCTATACTTCAAAATGGCTGGAAACAATTAATACGAACTATTTAAAACCTTTCAATATATCATCACAACAGTATAATGTATTGAGAATATTACGTGGAAATAAAGATTGGATGAATATGAATGATGTGAAAGCATTATTAATAGACAAAACTCCCAATACAACACGTTTATCAAATAAGCTGATTGAAAAAAATTATATCATAAGAAAGAGAAGTCAAACAGATCGAAGAGTTGTATATCTTAAAATCACAGATGAAGGACTGGAGCTTTTGAAACAGATTGATATTATCGAAAGCAAAGATCCCTTCGACATTCTACATAAATTTACTGATGAAGAAGCACAGCAATTCAGTGATTTACTGGATAGGCTTAGAAGTTAAATGCTTCAACCTTCTATCATCATTGACCTTAATGGGTCTTTTTTATTAATTATTTATTTTACATGTAAAATATTTACATGTTATTAATTTATTTATCATGGCTATTATTAATTCTTTAAAATGGAGAGCTGCTGTAAGAAAGTTTGATACTTCTAAAAAAGTAAATGCTCAAGACATCGAAACACTTTTAGAAGCAGGAAACCTTACTGCTACTTCAATGGGATTACAACCATTCAAAATAATTGTAATACAAAATGAGGCACTGCAACAAGAACTTGTTCCTCTTTCTTATCATCAGCAACAAGTTGGAGATGCATCTCATTTGCTGGTTTTTGCTATTGAAACAGAAATTGGTAAAGAGAGTATCGATCAATACATTCAAAGAGCAATGGATATTAGAAATGTGCCTTATTCCTCACTGGAAGGGTATCATCAATCTGTGTCTGGATATATTTCACAAATGGATGAGAAAACAAAAAAAGACTGGGCCACAAAACAAGCTTATATAGCCCTTGGTACTGTAATGACAGCTGCTGCTGAACTACATATCGATTCTTGTGCAATGGAGGGGTTTGACACACAAGCTTATCAAGAAAAGTTAGGTCTAGATAAGAAGAACCTTTTACCTGTAGTTATTCTTCCAATTGGGTATAGATCTGATGAAGATACAAATTCTAAACTACCTAAAGTAAGAAAGAATAGAGATGAGTTTGTCATTGAAATGATTGAACCTACATCTGTCTCTCTATAATTCATCCCTAGAATAAACATGGTCTCCTCGTTCTTATAGCAGCGAGGAGACCTTGAAAAAATTAGATGAAAGGGAATTCTTAAAAATATTTTATCCAACGTGAGTGACTTTTCTTCTTATAGTTTGAAAACGCTCTAGTCGGAAAATAAAGAAAAACAGATAAAACGATAGTCACCAACCAGATTTGCCAGAGACTATCCAATCCAAAGTAGTTTCCCTGGTTTGTACCAAAAAGATAGATACACATTTTATATAAAGACAGAAGTACATATAAATGCATGATATAGAAAAACATAGGAGCCGAACCAAAGGTCTTTAATATAGAAGTAAATTTATTGTGGAATCTTTCAAATATGAGTAGTAAAAACATACCTATTCCAATGGTTAATAACAGAAAGTCTAACGACGGTGGGTACTTCTTAAAATTTAAAAATGACATGACCGATTGAATAAATGTTTCTTGTCGCTCCCAAGGCAATGTCTCTCCATATATATTCCACCCTCTCAAAAAGCAAAGTAAAATTAAACTACCTAGACCGATTTGGAAAAGAGCTTTTATTCTTCTTTCGCTAGTAAATTTCTCTCCAAAAAGTGGTCCTGTAAAATAGCCTAACAAAATGACTCCAATCCATGGCAAAACTGGGTAAGAAGCTTTTATGGATAAAAGATCGCTTGAAAGTATGTATCCTCTCTGATATAAAATAGTCCATAATGTAAAACCCCATTCATCCGGTGATAAGATAAAATTGGTCAGTGTATTATGGCCAAAAACAATGATAAAACCGACAATACCAATCCATCTGTGAGGAAGCTTACTTAATACCGAAAGGCAGATCATACTTACTCCAATGGCCCACATTACCTGTAAAAAGAGAATTTTATATTCCCCAAACCAAGAAAAGTTGATGAGTGTAACCTCGACTAGAATAATAAGAAGTCCTCTTTTAAATAGAAAACCACTTGCAGACCTTTCAGGTTTTCCCTTAGGGTGTGCATATAACCAAGCTGATAAACCCGTCAGAAAGACGAATACTGGAGCACATAGATGAGCCAATATTCTAGTGAAAAATAATTCCGAACTTACCGCATGAATATCAATAGGATCTGATATTGGTACATGATAGAAGAATCGCTCTCTCACATGATCTAACAACATAAATAACATCACTAATCCTCTCAATATATCAATGGAGTATATTCTTGATGACTTTGAGGGTATATCTTGATTCTCTTTCATAAACTTAATTTTTGCAACACCATCGCAATAAATGAAATATAGTTTTAGCTTCTCACTTAAGACTAAAAGTATTTGGGTAATAATTACTAATTGATGAATTATTATAAGAAAAAAGAAGAATAAAACTTCTAGATGGAAACTACCTATTAGGTATTAGCAATACTACTATTTATTAAGAGAGCCTTCCAATTATGATTATAAGTTCATCTAAATGTACATTTTGATTCAGGAAAAAATTGCCGTTTTCTTTCAAGCACCTGACGATTCCTTTCAATCCTTTTCATTTAGAAATCAAGACTTTTGTATTGTTCAGTAATTAGAACAACAAAAAATCATCTTTAATCATAAATAATTGACACTATGTACGCTTTAAAAAGGGAATTTATCAGGTACACCGATCAGATAGGAATTACAGGATCATTTGTTTGTTTGGTCCATTGTATTATCACCTCAGGAGTGATGATTGGAAGTTCTTTCTTATCTCATTCAACCCATCATCATCACGATCATATCCACCATATTCATCAATTAGATATTTGGGGAATGATTGATTTATCTATGATCGTTATTAGTGGTATGGCAGTTTACTTTTCAACATTAAAATGTAGTGCACAATCGCTTCAAAATAAATTGATGTGGGGAAGTTATATCATTTATGCATTGAGTATGATATCAAAATATATTGGTTTTGAGCCTGTTTGGTTAAGCGGTCTTTCCTATGCCATGTCTTTCATGCTGATAGGTCTTCATTTAAGAAACATAAAGAACTGCGAGCATTAGTAGGCATTGCAGAGAAAAGGTTCAATTGAAAATGAAGATTTCTTACAACTACTTACATTTTTCATTCAAGAGATTCCTTTTTTCAACCTCGATATTTATTTGTGATACAATCAAAATGATGGTGCTCACAGATTTATAAATACAATGAAAAACAATACACTATTTCACATCAATTTGTTTGTTCTAAATGGAGTCAATTTCTCATTTGCTCAATACGAAAATAAAACGATTGAAATAAGTTCTTCGATCTTACCCATCGTTGAAATTCCTAAAAAATTATTAATCAAAAATTAAATAACAAAACAATGAAAACAGTTGAACAATTCATGTCGAACGCCAAATTTAATATCGGTTTCTATAACGTAGAAGACATCATTCAGATACCAGGAACCAATTGGATCGTTGGTGGAGGTATTACATGTTATGGACCTAATTTCTGGGATAAAGTAATCACAACAGGTTATTGGCACTTATTTGACGCTGAAAAAGAAACTGGGTTTAGAGTTGATTCTTCGTCTATTAAAATAACTGCAGAAGAAGATCGTTTCCCATTAACAACCCCTCCAACTTGGAATGCATTTAGTCCTCACGGTTTTGACTTCCATAATCAAACAGAAACTACTATTGAAGTGTACGTAGCTAGCCACGCTAGTGCATCTGGTGAAAGTAGAGAAGCTGTAGAGGTATTTAGAATTGACTATTCAGAAGAAATTCCAACGTTTACATGGATTGGTGGGATTGATGTAGCCAAAGATTTTTGGCCAGATGCTGTTGCCTTATTGCCCGACGGTGGTGTAGTGGCAACATCTACAGGTAACCCGTTAATGCCTCAAGAAGAATCTATGAAATTGGCACTAAAAGGAGCCCCAATTGGAAATACTCGCGTTTGGTATAAATCAAATGGATGGCAAGATATTGAGGGATCAGAAAATATTTCAACACCAAACGGTATTGTGATTTCAGAGGATGGACAACAAATTTATGTCGCCGCTTCTACTGGTTTTTCTGTGGTGAAAATAGATCGAAGTGTATCTCCTGTTAAAGTCACTTCAATGGATTTAGGAGGTATTCCAGATAACTTACGTTGGTCAGCAGATGGAAAATCGATTTTGGCAGGTATCCATGTAGTAGATGAACCATTGGATTTTGCCAAGCAACAAGAAGTGGCTGCCGCTTATGGTGGTAATCAAATGACGACTTTCAAAGTCACACGTATTGATCCTGAAACGCTTGAGTTGACCGAAGTAATGCCGGCTGCTGTTTATGGTGTACTAGGAGCAGGAACAAGTGCAATCGAAGTGGGAAATCGTATTTGGGTAGGAAGTACAAAATCCGATCGTGTAGGGATTTTTGATCTAAAATAAAGAAAACAAATAATTTATATCAAGAGGTAACATATCATACTATGTTGCCTCTTTTTTTTGCTTTTAGGCCATTCAATTGATGTAGGAATCTGCTCTTTAAGCGTGAAGTAGTTTAGAATATTATTCAAGTATTAAAAAGAAAAAAACAAGTTGAAGATTTCTTACAACTACCTGCCTTTTTCCTTCAAGAGATTCCTTTTTTAAACCCTGATATTTGTAATGTAAACAATGAGGGAGATGTCGAAAAGACTTTAAAGTCAGAAGTTTACAAATAGAAAAATTCAAAATATATCATTCGTCTGAAAAGACACAAACAATTAAAATTATGTCAGAAAAAAATTTCAAACCAGTACCAGTAATTTCAATTAATCATGCTTCAATGCGCGTATCAAATCCTAAAAGAATGGTGGAGTGGTTACAAGGCATTTTCGGTTTCCCGATCGTAGCCCGTCAAGGCGAGAGCGTAGTATTCAGAGTAGGCGATGGCCCTCAATATTTCTCTATTTTAGGAGAAGCAACGGACAAGCCGGGTTATACTCACTTTGGTTTCTCTGTAGAAAATTTTGATCCTAATGAATTTATTGAGCGTTTAACAGCTTTAGGTTATGAACAATCAATTTATCCAGATCCAGGTAAATTTACATTAAGAAACAGAGGAACGGATAAAGGTGGTGCAGTTGAAGGTACTCCTGAATTATTTATTGGTGACCCTGATGGAATTATTGTACAGATCCAAGATGAGAAATATGCCGGTGGTAGCGGACTTCTAGGCGATGTTACGTATGCTGTTCCTGAAGAAGCGCCAACAAAAGGATTAGTAGAGAGTATAGAATTAAACCACTGTACACTTGGAGTATCTAATGGAGCTGAGTCTTTAAAATTCTATCAAAGTATTTTTGATCTTCCAGTAGATACATATCAAGGTCCAACACCAGTATTAAGAGTAGGAACGGGTAATGCTTCATTGGTACTTTATGAATTAAGTGGTCCAGAAGCTAAAGGTGTGAAACCTCGTATCGACCATACTTGTTTTGCAGTGAAAGATTTCGATGTAAATCGTATTGAGAAAGATCTTGGAGAGTTCGGAATGAATGTTTTAGGTCAATCTTGGAGAGCGACAGGTCCATTGCAAACTTACTACACACAACGTATGCCTGACCGTGGTGGTGACGCAAATGGAGATACAAAAGAGTTATACCTTACAGATTTTGATAACAACGTCATTCAGCTTCAGGATATTCGCTATGCCGGTGGATGTGGCGCATTGGGTGATGTTCGTGGAACTGGTGTTGACAAGCCATTTGAACCTTGTGGTTGTGGTGCACACTAAGAAATAAATTAGTTTTGGTTTTATTTATGGTAAACCCTCTTGTATGAAAATGCTCATCAAGAGGGTTCTTTATCAAATAATCTTTTTAAGCGATAGGTTATTTTAATTTTCCAGTGTCTTTTTTGTCTTTGAGTTCAGAAGGTGCATATCCGTAGTATTTTTTAAAAACGTTGCTCATATGGGCATTATCACTAAAATTTAGATCCATAGAAATTTCAGTCAAACTTTTATCGGTATAAATAATTTGTCTGTAGACTTCTTCCACCTTTTGTTGTTTGTAAAATTGAAGAATAGGTTGATCGAAAATCGATTTAAAAATACGATTCAACTTAGAAATACTCATCCCAAACTCATCACTTAACTCAGATAAATTAGGCTGTTCAGTAAAATCAGAGAGATATTCATCCTTTAATTGCATCATAGCTTTTAGATCTTCAGGATGTATATTCTTTTTGACATTTGTACTCTCATACTCCAATTTTTCTTGGATAATACCGACAATATCTAATGCCTTACTAAAAAAATAAATATCTCTTCTTTTGTCTTTGTCCACATTCGCAATAATGGTACGCACAAAGTTTTCGATTTCTACATCAAGCGGAAGGTAATGAAACCAAGGAGTGTTATTCTGAAAAAGAGCTTTGATTTTGGAGTTGGCATTTTCTCGGGTGAATTTATTGAAGAAATCAACAGAAAACCGGATAGTAACGTATTCATATTTTGCTCCATGAGGAAGTTCGATTTCAAATTGTTGTGAAGAATTGTAGATAAAAACGCCTAGATTATGAAATTTTTTGGTGTCGCCTTTACTAAAGAAGGATCCTGTAAAACCTATTCTGATACTGATATAAGTTTTACCATCATCAGGTTCATATTTAACGGTAATTGGTTTTTTAGAATTCAGTTCAAAAATACCTACATACATTTCTTCTAAAAAACAGAAAGAATGTCCTTTATACGTGCACCAACCTGTGTCTATATTAAGTTCCTCACCATCCCAAGTACCTTTTAAATCCTTGGCAAATTTTTCATAGCTTCCATGAACTGTGTGTTCACTCGTCTCAAACGTATATTTATCTTCCATTTCCAAAAATTTGTCCTTATTAAAGATACCAAAGAAATTGTTTCATTAAACATCATTCTAAAAAATCAAGTTGACGATTTTACACAACTCCTTAAATTTTTTCATCAAGTGATTCCATTCCGTAAGGCGGACCTTTGTAGGGTGATCAAATGTTTAAGAATAACTTTTTGATACACGATAAATAGAAAAAATCACTAAAAATTTACTTTAGCATGAAACTCAATATTCAAGGAGTGAATCGGAAATATCATAGAATTAATGGAAAGCTTTACGAGTTATTTGAAATTTTGGATGAGCAGGGAAAGATACTTAGAACCATTGATATTCCACTTAAAGTTGAATTTAGAATCAATGATCTTTTAGAAATAATTGTGGGAGCTAGCATCCTTGCAGTTCCGACAGCATTCACAGAAGAAGTATGGACAATGGGTGATGCATTACCATGGCTAAATACTTTGATATTAAGTAGTATATCCATAGTCTTTATTGCTTCCTTTGTCTATTATTCATCCTACAAAATGAAACTAAAACTATTCAGAAAAGAATATGTAATTAGAATTTTCAGCACCTTTGTCTTATCAGTTTTAATTATTGGAATATTACTTACAGTGGTGGATAAATGTCCTTGGATAACAGATTTTAGTTTAGCATTTAAGCGAACTTTAATTGGTGCTTTTCCTGCTTCATTGAGTGCTACTTTAACGGATCAGTTTGGGGAGTAAACAAAAAAAGAGGCCCTAAAGCCTCTTTTTTCAAATATTTTAATAGATAAATTACTTACCGATACAGAACTTACTGAAGATATTCTCCAGTAAATCGTCGGTAGTTACTTCACCAGTGATCTCACCTAAGTGGTATAGTGCATTTCGGATATCCAATGCTAAGAAGTCTCCAGTCATACCCATTTCAACACCATTAATCACATCATCTAATGCTTTCATAGTTTCTCGAAGTGATTGGTAATGACGTGCATTCGTAACCATTGTATTTCCAGACTGAACCTTGTCAAGGTTAACCAAGTGTAAGGCTCTTTCTTTCAATTCTTCCACACCAGTACCTTGATCTGCTGAGATTTTGATCAAGTGGTCAGAGAATTCATTGAAATCAGTAGCTAACCCATTGGCCAATTGGTCCAATTTGTTAGCAACCAAAATATAAGGTACCCCTAACTTCTCTAATGCATCAACTTCTAGTTTTACATCCTCAATTGACGAAGTTGCTGCATCAAACATATACATGATCAATGATGCTTTTTTCATCTTCTCATAAGAACGTTGCACACCAATCGCTTCGACTCTATCTTGAGTTTCTCTAAGCCCTGCAGTATCGACAAAACGGAAAGTAACACCTCCAATATTGATTTCATCCTCAATAAAATCTCTGGTTGTTCCTGCTACATCAGAAACTATGGCTTTTTCCTCATTCAGTAATGCATTTAGTAAGGTTGATTTCCCCGCATTTGGCTTACCTGCAATAACAGTAGGTACACCATTCTTCAAGACATTACCCATAGAGAAAGAATCAATCAATGCTTTAATTACTCTTTTCAATTCATTGATTAATTCTACTAGTTCATCTCTTGAAGCGAATTCCACATCTTCTTCCGAGAAGTCTAATTCCAACTCTATCATTGAAGCAAAGTGAATCAACTTTTCTCTAAGCGCTTTGATATCTCGAGAAAAACCACCTCGCATTTGCTGCATTGCGGCATCTCTTGAAGCGTGTGAATCTGCTGCGATCAAGTCGGCAACGGCCTCTGCTTGTGCTAGGTCTAATTTGCCATTCGCAAAAGCTCTTTGTGTAAATTCACCTGCTTTTGCATACCTCGCTCCTACTTTCATAAAAAGTTGTAGAAGTTGGTCTGCAATAAATTGTGAACCGTGGCAAGATACTTCTACCGTATTCTCACCTGTATATGATTTAGGACCGTAGAAAATTGTAGCTAAAACCTCATCAACAATTACGCCCTCTTCGTCGCGAATCGTTCCGAAATGAGCGGTATGTCCTGCCTGTTTTTCTAGGTCTTTTCCTTTAAATACTTTGTTTACTATTTTAATCGCATCCGGACCAGAAAGTCTTATCACATGTATTGCAGACTGACCGGGTACTGTTGCTAATGCAACAATTGTATCTAATTCTATCGTATGATGCATTCGATTGATTTTAAATTCCTTGCAAAGATACAGCTTATTTTATTAAGAAAACTTTTATTCAGACTCATTCATATATGAGCAATAAAAAAGTGATAAAACTACCATTTGGAGCTTTATCACCTTTAATTTCATCCTTTGAATACAAGGACAAACCGATATTTATAAGTTCTACTTTGTCAGTTTTGCTAATAACTTTTTAGCTACTAACTCTGATGACGCTGGATTTTGACCTGTAATTAATAAGCCATCTTCTACTGCATAAGCAGCCCAATTATCTCCTCTAGAGTAGATACCTCCATTTTCTTTCAACATATCTTCAACTAAGAAAGGAACAACTTCAGTTAAATTAATTGCTGCTTCTTCCTCATCTGAAAAACCTGTTACTTTTTTTCCTTTTACTAGAGGTGAACCATCTTTTGCCTTTGTTTCTTTGAATACTGCTGGAGCATGACAAACGGCAGAGACAGGTTTACCTGCGTTATAAAAAGACTCAATTAAAGCAATGGACGTTTTATCAGTTGATAAATCCCATAAGGGTCCATGACCACCAGGATAGAAAATAGCATCATAATCATCTGCTTTTACGGCAGATAATTTTAGTGTATTCGCCATCTGCTTCTGTGCTTCTTGATCCGCTTTAAAACGTTTTGTCGATGGTGTTTGTGCATTGTCTGCATCACTTCTTGGATCGAAAGGCGGTTGCCCTCCTTTTGGTGATGCTAATGTAATTTCAACTCCTTGATCTTTTAGGAAGTAATATGGAGTGGCAAATTCTTCTATCCAGAAACCTGTTTTCTCACCAGTATTTCCCATTTGGTCATGACTAGTAAGTACAAATAAAACTTTTTTTGGTTGTGCTTCTGTATTTGATTGAGAGGTCTTTTCTGAACCACAAGATTGGAACATTAATAAAGAGATAAGACCGATTAATAAATGCTTTAAATTGATCATTTGAATTTTATTTTTAACAATGCAAAACTCAAAAAATAAATTCACTTATAAAATTGATCTATGATAAGAAAAGTTATTGCTTCGCTAGTTCTCTTCTTATTCTACTTAAGCTTTCTGTAGTGATTCCAAGGTAAGATGCGATATGATAATTCTTAATATGCTTCTCGATTTGCTTATGCGATGTTAGGAAATCCAGATATTTCTCTTTCGCTGTTTTTGAAAGGTTATTAATAATACGCAGTTGAAAAGCTCCAAAGCTATGTTCTAGCTTATCTCTAAAAAAACTCTCGACTTTGGGAATCTTTTCAAAAACCTCTTTTTGAGTTATTCTTGATAATTCTAAAACCGTTGTATCCTGAATACATTCTATTGTAAGTATAGCTGTTGATGCATCAAAATAAGCAGTATAATCACTTATCCACCAATCATGGATTGCAAACTGCAAAGTATGTTCTCTCTCATGAGTATCAATAAAAAAAGAGCGGAGACAGCCTTCTATCACATAATATTGGGTGAGAACTTCATCTTTTTCCTTTAAGAGGATATCTCCTTTTTTAAAATGCTGAAGTGCTATTCTATCCTTTATAAACTGCCATTCCTCTTCAGTTAAATCAACTCCGTTAAAAGCTGCTTTTATCAAATCTTCCATTCAAAATTTCAATCGGTCCGAAAAAATAAGATACAAAAAAAGACTACCCTATTAAAGAGTAGCCTTGATATATTTTGAATGATAATCAGTAATCTATTTTAATAATACTTTACCATCTTCTGTAACACCTGATGAACAACCAATTACTTCAGTTACTTGTTCAATAACTGTTTCAATTGATTTGTTATTAAATGTTCCTGTGAATTTTCTTGCCTCTAAGTTTTGGTTTTCGATAACTATATCAACACCATATGCTTTTGACAATACTTCTGTCACTTCTTTTAAAGTATTTCCTTGGAAAACTAAATTGGACTGTCTTAAAGACAATGCATCATGGCTATCGTAAGTAAGTTTGTTAACTCCTTCTGTAGACAGAATACCTTTTTCGTCTTTAACTAAAACAACATAGTCGCCCGAGTTTTTATCTTCAAATCTTACTTTACCAGTCACTACCTCTACTTCATTTTCTTTCAAATGAAAAGATGTTCCCAATACAGTCGTTTTTGCTTTATCAGTGATAATACTAAACGGCTTTTGTGGATTTCGATGAACATCAAAAAACGCATCCCCCTTTAGAGTCACTTGTCTTGAATCACTAGCAAATTCTTCTGGGTAGGTAATTGAACTGTTTTTATTCAACCATACCTCAGTACCATCAGGTAATTCAACCAATGCTACATCACTTCCTGATTCAAATGTTTTCAGATCAGCCTCTCCAGTTAAAGAGAAGTACAACGTAAAACCAACCGTTAGTAATACAGCCACAGAAGCAGCCATTCTTACTTGGAAGTTCCACATCGATTTCTTGCCCTGAGATACAGCTGTATTCTTTTCTACTTTGAAAGTGGTGTTTTGAGGCTTTTCTTCTTTCTCATCAACACTCATACGAAGCAGCATTTTTGCCATAGCAGCATCCATCTCTTCTCCAGAAACTTCTTTTCTTTGTTTATGACCCAAAGAAGAAGATGCTTTCCAG
Organism: Flammeovirga agarivorans; assembly: GCF_012641475.1. Taxonomy (NCBI): domain Bacteria; kingdom Pseudomonadati; phylum Bacteroidota; class Cytophagia; order Cytophagales; family Flammeovirgaceae; genus Flammeovirga; species Flammeovirga agarivorans. The sequence goes on from NZ_JABAIL010000012.1 coordinate 124,006, forward strand.
ATGTCAAGAACATCCTGATCTACATTAGAATTATTTTCTTCTAATGAAGCAGCCATTTCAGATTCTTCAGATTCGATTTCTAAAATCTTTTGCCAGATCTGATCTACTTTTTCATCCAAAGCTTCAACATTCGTCCTCGAACGTCGGCCTTGTTCCATGGAGCCTGCTGTATTCCAGATCTCCGTCACTTCTGATAAAACACTTTTGAAAGTAGCATCCTGAGCAGCAACCTCTTTGGCTTTTACAACCGCTTGGTCATCACCGCCCAAACACTCAGCAATCAGTGTCCAATCAATGTTAATTTCCTTATCCATAAAAATTCGGATAAATTTATAATTACTCGTTAATCTTTTTTCTAGTATTTCGTGAAAGTTCTTACCTTTTCGATCCACAGTAGAAACGTAAAGCTTAGGCATAGTTACGCTTCAATCTATTGACAACTAGGTAAATGTTGTGGACAAAAAAAATCTAAAAAAATTTCCCCTCAAGAAGATTTTCTATAATTAATCCAATTATTGCCCATCCACCGAACGACATTAAACTTGGGTCTGCATGCCCTTTTAACTTTTCTCTTAGTTGTTTTAAAGCTAACCCGATTTGATAATGCACTGTTCTTACAGGGATATCCAATGCTTCTGCAATCTCCTTATAAGTTAGATCTTCAAAACGGCTCATTTTAAAAATCTCTCTCATTTTTTCCGGTAGTTCCTCGATAGCAGAAGTTAATCTTTTCTCTAATTCAGAAAAATGATAAGCATCTTCTGTTTCGTTTTTCGAAACTTCCATTCTTTCGGCTACCCCTCTTTGGTATTCCCTTTCAAAGTTTCTTCTTTTTATAAAATTGAGCGTATGGTTTCTTGCCGCTCTATATAAATACGCTTTTAAAGATAAATTAATATTTAGGTTTTCTCTCTTCGTCCAAAAGTTCACAAAGATGTCTTGCACTAATTCCTCAGCAGTTTCCCAATCGTGGACCATGCTGTTAATAAAATTAAGAATCGCTTGATAATATTCCTTTGTGATATATTCCCAAGCCAATCGATCTCCTCCTTTTACTAAGTCGATCAATTCGCCTTCTTCTATATTTTCAAAACTCATTTATACTAATATCACTTATACGAAAGTTTTATTTTGTTGCCTAATATACAAAGTTTTAGGAAGTAAGGTATATGATAAATATCCCTATCCTACTTTACAGGCTTATATTCGGCTTTTTTTTATGTAATGACGAATTATTTTTCCTATTACGTCATTTTAATTTGACGGTTTTAGAAGATTATAGACAAAATTGCTGATTTACTTCTTTGTCTTTTTCTTTTTTGCAGGAGCATTGAAAAGGGACTTTCGACCATGTTTCGAGCAAATAGGACAGGTATTAGGGTCATGTCTCTGTGCCGGACAATACTCTCTACCAAAATAAATGATTTGTAGATGCAAGTCGTTCCAATCTTTTTCTTCAAATAATCGCTTGGCATCTTTTTCTGTTTGGGTAACACTTTTTCCTGTAGAAAGTCCCCATCGGTACATCAAACGGTGAATGTGAGTATCAACCGGAAAAGAAGGAACACCAAAAGCCTGTGACATCACTACAGAAGCGGTTTTATGCCCAACTGCTGGAAGTGACTCAAGGTCTTCAAAATTATCTGGTACCTTACCATCAAACTTCTCTACAATAATCTTTGACATTCCATGAATCCCTTTCGACTTCATTGGAGATAATCCACATGGTTTAATGATTTCTTTAATTTCTTCAACCGTTAACTGCATCATATCATAAGGGTTGTCAGCTTTTGCAAATAATAAGGGTGTAATCTTGTTCACTCTTTCATCTGTACATTGAGCAGATAATGCTACAGCCACTAATAATGTAAAAGGGTCTTTATGATCTAATGGAATAGGTGGATTAGGATATAAAGTCTGTAAAGTATTTACGATATCTTGAACCTTCTCTTGCTTTGTCATTTTATGATTTTGATGTTTGATCTTGCAATTTATATGATTCCGAAAATATTACCCATTTTAAATTTTGCAACCCTTAAAATTGAAGCACAATTGTACTATTAGACGTTTTTTATACACTTAAATTAAGTATCAGCTTTTTAGGCTAAAAAAATTCCGATAATCCTCATTTTGGAGTGTTGTAAGATTATATATTAAATAAATATTAAGATATCGCTCAAAAGCAAACTTATCAACGACCAACGGCGTTTATCTATCGACGAACGTCTTGTATCGAAATAATTATGGATGCGCCCCCCGTATCTCTAATTTTGTAACGTATTCAATGATTTAATCATAACACAATGAATGTGTTACATCTTAAAATCATTTGAATAACCACAATTGATTTAAACAAAGCATTATTAACATGAACACTACAATTTTGAACCAACAAATGATGACAGACCGAGAGTTTGAACGTTTAGAAACACTTACTTTTAACACAAGTGCTGATGCATCAGTTGTTATTGCTCATGAGATCGCTGATTTGATCCGTGATAAAGCTTCAAAAGGAGAAAATGCTGTTCTAGGACTTGCTACAGGTTCTTCCCCTCTTAAAGTATATGATGAGTTAATTCGTCTACATAAAGAAGAAGGACTTTCATTTAAAAATGTGATCACTTTCAACTTGGATGAATATTATCCAATGCAACCTGATTCGGTACATTCATATGTTCGTTTCATGAATGAAAACTTATTCGATCACATCGATATTCAAGAGAAAAATATCCATATCCCTGACGGTACATTAGCAATGGAAGATGTATATGCTTTCTGTGCTGATTACGAAGCAAAAATTAAGCAAGCAGGTGGTTTGGATCTACAGATATTAGGTATTGGACGTACTGGTCACATTGGTTTTAACGAACCTGGTTCTACAGTAAACAGCCGTACTCGTATGGTTACTTTAGCTGCTGTGACTCGTATTGATGCTGCTCCATCATTTGGCGGTATCGAAAACGTTCCAAAACGCGCGATTACAATGGGTGTTAAGCCAATTATGAAAGCTAAGCGTATCGTAATGATGGCTTGGGGTTCTGGTAAAGCTCCTATCGTTAAACAAATGGTAGAAGGAAACATTTCAATGCAGGTTCCTGCAACATTCCTTCAGAATCACGATAATACTTCTGTTTTCCTTGACGAAGCAGCTTCTGAGCAGTTAACTCGTGTAACTACTCCTTGGTTAGTTCGTGAAGTAGAATGGACACCAGCAATGGTGAAAAAGGCTGTTGTTTGGTTGGCATACAAAGCTGAAAAGCCAATCTTAAAACTTACTACTAATGATTATTTAGAAAGCGGTCTTGATAGCTTGCTTTCAACAAAAGGTTCTGCATACGAATTGAATATCGAAGTATTCAACATGTTGCAGCACACAATTACTGGTTGGCCAGGTGGTAAGCCTTCTGCAGACGACTCACAACGTCCAGAAAGAGCTGAACCAGCTAAAAAACGTGTAATTATCTTCTCTCCACACCCTGACGATGATGTAATCTCAATGGGTGGTACTTTCCAACGTTTAGTGGATCAAGGACATGAAGTACACGTCGCTTACCAAACTTCTGGTAACATTGCCGTATCAGATGACGATGCGCGTAGATATGCAATGTTTACTCAGTCAATGATGAAGAACTTAGGTTTCGATTCTGCAGAGTCTAGATCAAAATTCAAAGAAATTACTGGTTTCTTGGATGCGAAAGAAGATGGAGACATCGATTCATTTGCAGTTCGTCAAATCAAAGGTCAGATTCGTAGAGATGAATCTATTGCAGCTTGTCGTTACACAGGTATTCCTGAATCACAAGTTCACTTCTTAGATTTACCATTCTATGAAACTGGTAAAGTTCGTAAAAACCCTGTAGGTGAAGCTGATATTAAGATCATCAATGAGATCATTTCAGAAATCAAACCTCACCAAATCTATGTGGCAGGTGATTTAGCCGATCCACATGGTACTCACCGTGTTTGTCTTGATGCCATCTTCGCTTCTCTTGAAGAGCTAAAAGCTGAAGATTACATGAAAGACTGTTGGGTATGGATGTATAGAGGCGCATGGCATGAGTGGCCAATCGACGAAATCGAAATGGCTGTTCCAATGTCTCCTGAGCAAGTGTTGAAAAAGCGTACAGCAATTTTCTTCCACGAGTCTCAAAAAGATGGTGTTGTATTCCAAGGTACTGATGACCGTGAATTCTGGCAAAGAGCGGAAGAGCGTAACTCAGATACTGCCAAGTTATACAATGCACTAGGTATGGCAGAATATGAAGCAATGGAAGCGTTTGTGCGTTACCATTTCTAAAAATACTAAGTGAGTGCGATAATTGAATTATTAAGCATCCGAGCGTCAGCTTGGATGCTTTTTCTTTGCACATAACTTTCTCATTCTAAACTCTCCCCACTTTGCATTACTTTTAATCATTAGGAATGTTTTTTTAGAATGATTATTTTTTGATTTTAATTCAAGAACGTTTATCCATTCTATTGATGAAAAGGCTGTATTTTTTCTTTTTAATCACTCTACTCTTAATTACAAATACCACTTTAATCGCCCAAGAAAACAACTATGTTAAAGTAGGTATAGAAGTCTTACGCGACCAAAACTTCAAGGCACTAGCCGGTAAAAGAGTTGGATTAGTGACTAACCCGACGGGTGTTGATATTCATTTCACCTCTACCATTGATATTTTACATCAGGCTCCGAATGTTAACCTAACGGCTATTTATGGACCTGAACATGGGGCAAGAGGTGATACCGATGCAGGTGCTCATGTCAACAGCTATATCGATCCAGTTACAGGACTTAATGTTTACTCATTATATGGTAAAACACGAAAGCCTACTCCCGAAATGCTCAGTAATATTGATGTTATTGTCTATGATATTCAAGATATCGGAGTAAGGTCTTATACTTTCATCAGTACTTTAGGACTTGTGATGGAAGCTGCCGCAGAAAATAACAAAGAAGTAATTGTTTTAGATCGACCAAACCCATTAGGGGGAAAGAAAATTGAAGGAAATATTGTTGAACCCGGTTTCTTTTCTTTCGTAAGTCAATTTCCTATTCCTTACATCTATGGTTTAACTGTTGGTGAACTTGCCTATATGATGAACTATGAAGGGTGGCTTAAAGGTAAGAAACAGTGTAAACTGAAAGTGATCCCAATGAAAGGGTGGAACAGAAATATGCGTTTTCAAGATACAGGAAGACCTTGGGTTCCCTCATCACCACATATTCCAAATGTAGCTACCGCTGAACTTTACCCTGCTACAGGTATTATCGGTGAACTGGAAGCTAGTTTTATTGGTATTGGTTATACATTACCGTTTGATGTTTTTGCAGCCGAATGGATCAATGGATTAAAATATGCTGCAGCAATGAATGCTCTAAAATTGGAAGGTGTATACTTCAGACAAATTACATTTACGCCTTATTATAAAGATAAGAAAGGAGTGAAATTACATGGTGTTCAAGTATATATCACAGACTTTGATAAAGTGAGACTTTCTGAAATTCAATTCCATGCCTTAGCTGTTTTAAAGAAATTATATCCAACAAAAAATCTGTTCCAAGGGAAAGAAAACAGATACAGCATGTTTGATAAAGTATGTGGTAGTGATCAGATAAGATTAAAATTCACTCAGAACTTTTCTTTTGAGGACATCAAAGCTTATTGGAGAAAAGATGAAACTACTTTCCTTAAAAAAGCATCCGGTTATATGATGTATCGATAAAACAACCTTACGGTTTGATACAAAACAGTCATCTTATTATGTTACTCACACATAACATAATAAGATGACTGTTTTTTTATTTCCTCCAAGAAGAGTTTAAGCTACTGCTATTCTTCTTTCTTTGGCTTGTGATAGTAAATAAAATATACCTCCAATGGTAAATAAAGTATCTCCTATAGTCACAATCAAGTAATGGTTTATAGTAATGTCGGGTTGTGTAAACATAAAATACCACCCCATTAATGCCATAATTCCCTTTTCAAAATTAGAATATAAAACAGCAGAAGTTCTGTATTTTTTATTTGTTGCAGCCATAAATAAATACACACCAATACAAGTTACCATCATGGCCCAATGTCCATAAAGTGGAGCTGCAAAAGGTAATTGCTGTAAATTTAATTTTAATAAAGCTTCTGTACCCAGAAACGGAGAAAAGATCATAGGAATGTTGGCTACAGCAGTAATAAAGCCTGTAATCCAGAAATAATATTTTATCGCTTTTTCGTTCATTGTTCTTTTATTTTGGGTAATAAATAAGAGTTTAGGCTAATTTTTTTTCTGATAATGTCTGCAGTGTAAACACACCTGAAATTACCATTAATGCTTCCAATACCATAAGCATAGAATAATCTGCTGCTACCCCAAAAGTGTGGATGGAAACTTGATTATAATCTGATAAAATGAACCATACTATACAGAAAACAATATATGTTTTTGATATAACAGCAAATAAAGCCGTAGCCCAACGAATTGTAGGGTGATAATGGGCTGTAATCATAATCCCTCCTAAACCAACTGCCATAACACCCCAATGAATAATAATAGGTAAGTATTCAGTTGGAATATTCGATGTAAAATCAAATAATAAATAGGTTCCCAACTCTGGCGATAACATGACAGGTAATGCACCCAATAAGGTCAGAATACCTGCAACAAGAAAATAATTTTTGGTGATAATGTTTTTCATATCTATCTGATTTATTGACGACTACAAAATTAGATATCAAACATTTTTATTCTATTGAGGTATGGTAAGAAAAACTTATTGACTCAAATTCAATACTTCATTAATTGTAGAAACAAAATCTATTTCACTTAGTAGTCTTTGGTTTAAAGCTTCTAACTCTTTTCTTTTTTCTTTAAAATAAAGACGATCATCTGATTTAGCGGTATTATAATAATTGGGGGCTATATCTCTTGGATCATCATACGGTCTAGGAAAATCATTCCAAAAGTCATTTTGTCCTTCTACACGATTCTTGTACTCTCTTCTTACTTTACCAGTCTTTGCATTATAAACGGGTCCTATATTTTTCATTTTTATAGGCTTTACTACATCAAATAAATTTATAGAAAAATAATAATATGAAGTCACACGTTTACCCGCAATTTTGGCTGGCATCCAAAAACCTAATGTATTTTTTAATCCTTCAATAAACTTATTATTAACCATTTCTGTAAACCCATTGACTACCTCTACATCTCCAACCCTTCCACTACTTTTTACCGTAAGTCGAAAGACCATTTCTTTTTCATAATAGCTTTCATACTGTATTCCCTTTAAGTATTTTTTCAAGTGCTCTTTAATAGTTAGATCAGTGGCTAGAACTTCAACCGGGTTTGTTGTTTCTACATAAATAGTATCATTATCAGAATTGATCAAATACTTACTCACACTGATTCCATCTTTGTAATTTTCAAGGTATCTAGTGTTATTATAAATATTTGATGTGAATACACCATTATAATTATCAACTAGTAATTTCCCTGTTCGATCAATAATTTTTTCAACTCTTTCTCTATTGTTAGAATAAACTGAATACTTGATGAAATGATTTTTATAAAAGTAATCTATCCATAATCCTTCTTTCTTTCCTAACGCATAGTTTCCTTTTTGAGTAACTCTACCCTCATCATTAAACATATAGAACTTTCCATTTTCTTTCTTTTGGGATAATTCTGTAAAACTAATTAATTGATTAGTATTGATTTGATAAGTAAGGGCATATTGTTTTCCATTATCAGCATTTAAGGTTACATAGCTGTAATGGATTTTTCTTTTATCATTCAATAAAATTGCATGATAGTTTTTATCTAACCATTTAATTTCTTTGTTACCAACCTTATTGATATGATAATCTTGGCAGAAACAAAAAAGTGGAGACATGGTCAATAGTAAAGTATACAATGATTTGAAGAGAATATTCATTAGTTTGTTTGCTTTAAATATTTTAGTTGTGGAGTCTAAGGTACAAAATCTGACGAATAAAAAAAGAGCAGAGAATTAACTTCCCTACTCTTCAATTATTTATTTATGAGTGATATTAATACCACTGACTAATTTCTTCTAAAGACTTCCTTGTAATATTAGGTACTGTTGCTTCCTCTTCAGGATAGCCTACCGGAATTAATAGAAATGGCCTTTCATTAGCAGGTCGACTTAATTCCTTCGCTAAGAAATTCATTGGAGATGGAGTATGTGTTAACGCTACTAATCCTGCCTCATGGATAGCATTGAGTAAAAATCCACTTGCTAAACCTACAGATTCATTGACGTAATAGTTGTTATGACGAACTCCAAACTCATCTATTTCATAGACTTGCTTAAAAACAACGATCAACCATGGAGCTTTTTCTAAGAATGGTTTATTCCAATCTGTACCAAATGGTTTTAAGTCTTCCAACCACTCTTCACTCATTCTACCATGGTAGCCTTCGTATTCTTCTTTTTCCGCTGCTATTCGAATTTTCTTTTTTACCTCAGGATCAGATACAGCACAAAACATCCAAGGTTGCTTATTTGCTCCCGATGGTGCACAACTTGCAGCCTTGATTACATTAGCAATCACTTCTTTGTCTACTGGTCTGTCTGAAAACTCCCTTAATGATCTTCTTTTATTTATTTTTTCAAAGTAATCTTTAGCAGACTGAATCATCTCTGCTTTGGATAACTCATCATGTTTATACGGTATAAAATTTTCCACTGAGTATAGATCGTATTGTTTATATCGGTCATTATAGTGACTAAGTACAATATAAACTAACCAAAATTATAAAACAAAATTATATATGGCTTCCAATAACTCCTTAGGTTTTTCGGCATGTACCCAGTGTCCTGCATCAGCAATCATCTCAATTTGGACGGAAGCAAACCTTTCGTCAATCTCAGACATGTCAAAAGCTTGAATATAGTTAGAGTTTGTTCCACCAATAAACAAGGTAGGTACTTCAATAATATGGTTACAATCTAGTGCCTTTCCTACTTCTTCGATTTTTGCTGTAAGAACTGGTAAATTCATTCTCCAAGCAAAGCCTCCAGTTTTTGGTCTATATATATTTTTTAATAAGAACGAACGTTCTCCTAATCCAGGTATATATTCTGCCAATTTTTTATCAGCTTCTCCCCTAGTTTTTATTTCACTAATTGGAATAGCATTCAATCCTTGCAAAATCGTTTGGTGGTGAACTGGATAGAATCTTGGAGCAATATCAACCACGATCATTCTTTTAGCAATCTCAGGGTAATTAGCAGAAAACTGCATCACTGTTTTACCACCCATTGAATGCCCCAAAATAATAGGCTTTACTAATTGATGTTGTTCTATAAACTCTTTTAAATCGTCTGCTAAAATTTGATAAGAGAACTCCTCACTATGCGGAGATTGACCATGATTTCTTTGATCAACTAAAAAAACATGAAACTTCTCAGCCATTTGTTTACCCAATGTCAACCAATTATCACATTGGCCAAATAAACCATGAAGTACAATTATTGGTGTTTTGCCTGCTTCTCCTAGCTCTCTATAAAACAAATTCATTTACTCTGTAATTTTAATTAAAAGACGAAACGCTTAGTTTTGAAGTGCAATTTATAAAATCATCTTTTTCAAAAGAGATAATGAAAAGATTCTATCAAAATATTCTACTTTATAGCATCATTTTTAGCGTTTTTAGTGCCTGTGGACTTAAAACTTCTGATAAAATCAATGCGAATGATGTCAATAGACAAATAAAAGAAAGAAAGATTAAAAGGATTAAAGAACCTGAGATCGCCAAAAGAGCCTATGTTTTAGGTCAAGAACTTGCTAAAACGATCAAAGTAGAGGATTGTAGTTCATATGATCTAAAATTACTACCGGATAGTACCAGCAATTTTATCAATAAGATATGGGTAGAATGCCAACAACCTACAGATGTGATTGAACAACAAGTTTGGGATGCCTATAAATACAATATGGAACATCAACTTGATTTAGACGACAATATCCAACGTAAGAAAGAAGGTGGACGTGTGGTTTCCTACCTATATTCATACCCAAAGGTTGTTAACGATTCTCTAAAACTCCTTCAAATTGAGTTGAATCACAAAGCGTTGGTCTTATCTCTTTACTAAGAAGAAGCAAAAAACTATCTTTGCAGCTTCAAAAGAAAAATCATTAGAACTATGAAATATTTGATCGTCGGCTTAGGCAACATTGGTCCTGAATATGAAAAAACACGCCATAATATAGGTTTTATGGTAGCTGATGCTTTAGCAAAAAAGTTTGATGCTAAATTTGAAATGGACCGATTGGCTTACGTTACTGATTTTAAAAATAAAGGAAGAAGTATTACTGTGATTAAGCCCACAACGTTTATGAACCTTAGTGGTAAAGCGGTAAAGTATTGGGCGAATCAATTAAAAATACCTACTGAAAATATTTTAGTCATTGTAGACGATTTAGCACTTCCATATACTACTCTTAGAATGAGAGGCAAAGGTGGAGCCGCTGGTCACAATGGTTTAAAAGATATAGAAGCACAACTATCCACTTCCGCCTACCCAAGATTACGCTTTGGTATTGGTGATAACTTTTCGAAAGGAAAACAAGTAGATTTTGTTCTTGGAGAGTTTTCAGAAGATGAAAAAATTGATCTTTATGGATTAATTGACAAATCTGTTGATATGTGTCTTTCTTTCTCAGCAATTGGGTTATCAAGAACTATGAATCAATTCAACAAATAATCAATGACTGACAAAAAACTAAAAAGCTTATCTGGTTACTGGATGATAATCATTCAGGCAGCACTTTTTGCAGGAGCGGCCTATGTATTGTCACTTCCAAACTTAGGGGCAGTAGCTATGCTGATTTTCTTTATCGACCTAGTTTTAATAAGAGGGTATTTTACTGCTCAAAATGGTGAGTCAGTTTTAGTTTCTCTTATGGGAAAATATAAGGGGACAGTCATAAACTCTGGTTTTTATTGGACTCATCCATTCAGAAAAATTCAACGACTAAACCAAAAAGATCATATCAATCACATTGGTCCATGGAATACTTTTGCAAAAGATGGTGTTGAATTAGAAATGAGTGTTGAGATCAGATGGAGAGTGGAAGACGCTGCAAAGGTATTTTATGAACTTTCTGATCCACAAGAATCTGCTCAATCTATTGCCAAAGAAACTGCTCAAACGTTAATAGAAATGTATCCATATGAAAATAATGGAACAGAACGCGTTTCTTTGCGTTTACATTCAAGTACTATCAATAGTGCATATGCTACTGCATTAAAGAAGAAGTTTCTTGAAGCAGGTATAGTGTTAGAAAGTGCTCGATTTAATGGTATCCGATCATTAAAGAAAAAGCACAACCCTGAGGAAGCTTTAACGCTTGCTCAACAACTAGTGAATGATATACACGAGTTGAAACCATTGTCAGACAAAGAGAAATCAAATATGCAGGTGCAGTTGATCAGTCTATTAATGACAGAAAAAATTTAAATAAAGGAGAATTCAGATATTATGAACAAAGACGAATGTTTTGAGTTTGGTAAAATCACTAAAACTCACGGTCTTAAAGGTGAAGTATTAATTTTTGCCGACGTTGATGATCCTTCAGAATACGAAGGTTTGGATGTAGTGTTCTTAGAAAGAAAAGGAAACTTGATTCCTTACTTCTTGGAGTACTTATCATTACACAATAATAGATTTATTGCAAAGTTCGAAGATATTGAAACTTTAGAAGATGCTGAAACTCTAAAAGATGTACAGCTTTACTTACCTCTTTCAGCTCTACCTGAACTAGAAGAAGGACAGTTCTACTATCATGATATCATTAACTTTAAGGTAGTCGATCAGAATTTAGGTGAACTTGGTGTGGTTACAAAAGTATATACTAACAGTGCACAAGATCTAATTGAGATGGAACATTTAGGAAAAGAAATCCTTATTCCGGTGAGTGCAGATATTGTACAAAAAGCTGACTATGAAGCCAAAACACTTCATACCAACTTACCTGAAGGTCTATTAGATATCTACCTAGAAGAATAGTTGTTTCACTACAACCAAAACTGTTATAACACAGTAAATTAAAGCCCTTTTTGGATAATTTAATATAATCCGGAAGGGCTTTAATATTTATCTAGATAACAGATGTTTATGTTATCATCCATTTAAACGAATAAACATTCATTTACTCGCCAATCACGTACATTTGTTTGCATACATACTTTAATAATACTCTTCACACTACACTAAAGAAAGAAGAGACTGTTTACAAAGAATCATCAAGTATTTAAACTACTTTTACGTGAAAAAACTACTACTTCTAATTGGATTATTCTTTATTGGTGGCGCGATGTTCACTAATGAAGCAGAAGCACAAACTTCCGTACAATACTATTATGGAATGGGGAACGTTCAACAAATTTCAGTCTGGCAAAACGTCGATGAGAAAAACTTACTGAACTTCCGTGTGGGGTACCAAGACTTTGATAACGAAAACGTTTCATTGTCTATTGGTTATGGCCGTTTAATTGGTGAATTTTTACCTTACTTGGTATACAATAAGGATGTCAAGTCAGATCTAAATAATTATTCTTTTACCAATGGTTATTATTGGGCTCCTGGTGGACGATGGGATTTTGCTATTGGCTGGACGCTAAATCAGCATGAAACATTAAGAGACGGTACAGGTACATCAGAAATCCCTGCAGAGACTTACTCGAGCTGGAGTCAGAGTTATTGGTTTGATGTATACTACAACTTAACTAAGATGAAAGCACAGCTAGGTGTAGAAGCAGGTGTTACTTCATCTGGTCAGTGGTTCTGGGGTATTATGGTATCCAAGGCTTTAGACTTTAAAAAGAAGAAATAAACTGTAGATTATATAATTCTTAAGAAATCCTCTTTTGCTAAAATTTATTAGTGAATGAGGATTTTTTTATTGTACTTGCAATACGAGGAATCCCTAAATTAAATATGACTAATCTACTCAATAAACTAAACGCTGCATTTCCGTTAATCGAAGACAATAAAATAAAAAGTATAGCCTCATTTCTATTCGGTCTTTTTGTCTTTATCTTTCTTTATATCTTCCAGCCCTTTGGCATTGCTGATGTTGTCTTTTATAAGCCTCTATTGATTGGTGGGTACGCATTGATAACAATCTGTAACGTTGCTTTTTGCTTCTTCATTTTACCGAAAATATTCACAAAAATATTCAATCCTGAAAAGTGGACGGTTCTTAAAGCCATTCTTTTTTCTTCAGTAATTATTTTGCTCATCTCTATTAGTAACTGGTTGTATACTTCTACAATTGGGCAAGAGGTTTTATTTATCAGTCATTCATTTATTAAGTTCATAGGAATTACCATTTCTGTAGGTATCTTCCCTACTATTGTTTTTATACTATTCTTAGAATGGAAACTTAGATCAGACAAGGAACAGAAAGCAGAACATATTAATACACAAATTCAAGAACAAGAACTTGAAGAAACGCAAGAAGCTATCTCTTTCCAATTAGAAAAAAAATCATTTTCTATTCCGCTCCATCAATTTTTATGTATCAAATCAGAAGGGAATTATTTAGAAGTTTACAGCGAAAAAAACGGTGCTATTCAAAAGGAAGTGATACGATTATCTTTAAAGAAGGCAAAAGAGCAAATTCAAAAAGACCACAATGTACATCAGTGTCATAGATCTTATATTGCTAACTTTGATAAAATTCAAAAAGTAAGTGGTAATGCTAGAAACTATGAACTACAGCTAGAAAACCTTGATTTTTCAATCCCTGTTTCAAGAAGTTTTTCTAAAGAAATGATCAGTATTTATAAATAATTAGGCCTTCCCATTCGTCCCATTCATCCCAAAAACCTCATTTTTTAGGCCCATACACCCCATTATCTCCTGTTCATCACATATCGGTTTCTTTTTCAAAAAAGTGCTTATACATTAGAGTTACGAACCAAAAATCATACGGTTATGAAAACGACTTTCCTGTTAAGCCTTATATGTATCGTACATACTTTCTTTTCCCTTAAGACAACTACCATTATAATACACGTTAAAGGGATTGAAAATACCCAAGGTAAAATACAAGTAGGCTTGTATGACAACAGTAATGACTTTCCAAAGTATGGACAACATATCGAGGGGGTCTCTGTTGAACCGTCGACTGGTGATGTTTACATTACCTTAGAAAATATTCCTGAAGGGGAATATGCAATAGCTGTGTGGCATGACGAGAATGAAGACAAAGAACTTAATACAAATTGGGTAGGAAAACCAACTGAAAAATATGGTTTTTCTAACAATGTATTTGGCACTTTCGCCCCTCCTAAATTTAAGGATGCTTCATTTTCAATTGAGAATAATGACACTAAAAAGCTTACTATCAATTTAGAATAGAAATGACCTATTATCAATTTGACACTATCATTATTGGTGCCGGTTTAGGTGGTTTAGTTGCCGGTGCTACACTAACGAAAAAAGGTCACAGAGTGCTTTTATTGGAACAACATTATGTGGCCGGAGGATGTGCGACTACTTTTAAAAGAAAGGATTATATCATGGAGGTGGGACTCCATGAGATGGATGGGCTTTATGAGAAGGATATCAAAAAAGATATCTTCGAATATCTAGAAATAGATAAAAATATTAATCTTATTAAAGTACCTGAAGTTTTTAGATTAAAATCAGAAAAACTAGATTTTACACTCCCACACGGAAAAAAGGCCTCCTACGACAAATTGGTAAGTTACTTTCCAAATGAGGCGAAAAACATCCAAAGGTTCCTCACCTTTATGGATAACATACTAACAGAATTACCTCAGTTTCCTTTAGAAAAATGGAAACAAACAATCACTCTGCCGATCATGCCCCTTAAGTTTCCTAACATTGTTAGGGCTGCTAGAAAGAGCTTAGGGGCGTGGTTGGATTATTATTTCAAAGACGAAGATCTAAAGCTATTACTTCAGGCCAACCTGCTTTATTACCATGATGACCCATACTCTATGTCAATGATCTACTTTGCTGCCGCACAAACCAGCTATATCAATGGAGGTGGATATTTCATCAAAGGTGGGTCTCAAAAACTTTCTGACTATTTGGTATCTATCATTAATAATAATGGAGGACAGGTAGTATTGGGCAAAACGGTTAAAGAAGTAATTATTGAAGAGGGTAAGGCAAAAGGTGTGCTTTATCATGATAAGTACCAGAATTCATCGAAAAATAGAGTCTATGCAGAAAACATCATCTCCAATGCAGCTATTCCTGTACTTGAAAAAATGCTCCCCAATAAAGAGGCATTAAAAATCAATCAAAAAGTTGGACACTTAAAACCATCTTGTTCTTTATTGAGTATCTATATCGGCTTTAAAGGAGATATCAAACAATATGGAAGCGTAAATTATTCTACCTTTTTCTCCCATAAAGAAGTAGAAACTCTAAAAGATGTTCACAAGAATTACCAAGGAGATTGGACAAAACGCAACTTTGTTTTTGTAGACTACTCACAAATTGATGCAGGATTAGCTCCTAAAGGAAAATCCTTCGGTGTAATTTGCTGTGCTGATTATATACAAGATTGGGAAAGTTTATCTTCTGATGCTTATAAAGCAAAAAAAGAGGAAGTAGCATCAATATTTATTCAACGCTTAGATCAGAAGTTTCCAGGCATAAAAAACGAAATTGAGCATTATGAAGTAGCCACTTCAAAAACAATTAGAAGCTATATTAATAGCCCAAATGGAACGCCTTATGGGTATGCACAAATAAAAGGTCAGAGTGGTAGAAATAGAACACCATTAAAATCACCCATTCCTAATTTATACTTTGCAGGTTCTTGGTCATTCCCCGGAGGAGGTTTTACAGGGGCAATTATCAGTGGATATTTATGTGCTACTCAAATTCAAGACCAACCTAATGTAGTTTCTAAAGACCAAAATGAACCATCATTAGACACAGAAAACAAAGTAACTCTAATTGAAAAAAAGTTAATAGCAGAAGATACCGTTGAGCTATCTTTTACTAAGCCTGTATCCTTTCAATACAATGCAGGACAATACCTCATCTTAGATCTACTTACGCCGAAATACACAAATTTAGATATATCTCATAGACCTTTATCCATCGTCTCACATCCTAGCGAGGACAATATTCGACTTGCTATGCGATATAGTGACAGCTCTTTCAAAAAATCGATTAAAGAAATGGACTTAAATACCGTATGTAAAATTTATGGTCCTATAGGAAGTTTTTCTACTCAGAATGCTACAAAAGGGATCTCATTTATTGTTGCAGGCATAGGAATTACCCCTATCCTACCTTTACTCAAAGAATTAGAAGACCAGCATTATTCTAACCCAGTATACTTGTTTTATTCAAACAAAAATGAAGTATCAACGGCTTATCATCATGAGTTACAAGAAGTGCAGTTAGAGAACTTCCACTATGTTCCTGTTTTTACAGAAACGGAAGAGAGGATATCTGCAATCACATTATTCTCACACCTTCAACAATGGGATAATTTCCAATATTATATTGTTGGAAACTCTAGCTTCAATAAAGGAATGAAAGAAATGTTGTTGAGTAACCCTAGTATCAACAATGAGGATATCTTAGTAGACGATTTTGGATAAAAAAAGGGTAGACAATTTTAATAACTGTCTACCCTTTTTTGAGGTATCTTTTGGATATAAAAAAACAAGCCAGGAACGCATCGCTCAACCTATTACCCTTGCTTACTTCCGTACCTGGGGGATTCTAGGGAGCAAATCGACCTGACTTGCGATGCAAAGGTACGTACATTTTTTTATTCCACAAGGGTTTTTTCTATTTTTTCATTCAAAAACCATCAAGTTAATTATAATTATTTTATTATCAACAATTTAAAGTTTATTTTTTTTTAAAAATTTATGAAAGAAGTGTCTTGATATCGTCTTTACTCAGTTTTTTCATAAAACTCTCTTCTGTTGTAATTAGTGTATCCGCCAATTCTCTCTTACTTTGTTGTAAAGCAAGAATCTTCTCTTCAACGGTGCCTCTAGTGATAAACTTGTACACGAACACCTGATTTTCCTGACCGATTCTATGTGCTCTATCAACAGCTTGTGCTTCAATTGCAGGATTCCACCAAGGGTCTAGAATGAAAACATAATCTGCTGCTGTTAGATTAAGTCCTAATCCACCTGCTTTTAGAGAAATAAGGAAAATTTGAATATCAGAATTGTTTTGGAAGTCATTTACTTCCTTCTTTCTATCCTTAGTTGCTCCATCTAAGTAAGCATACTTCATTCCTTGCTTATCCAATTCCTTTCTGAAAATAGACAAGTGTTTCACAAACTGACTAAACACTAAAATCTTATGACCTTCTGATATGGCATTACTTAAAGAACGAATCACTTCGTCAAATTTACCTGCAGAATGTCCATAACTTTCTTCTATTAGCTTAGGATGGTTAGCCAATTGTCTCAGTTCTGTAAGCCCTTTTAATAGCATAAACTGCGAACCTGTCACTCCTGTTGTCTCAATATGTTCAAGGATATCATTTCTATAGGATGACTTCACCTCTTCATACTTTTTCTTTTGCTCAGGAGTCATATCGATATACATCACCTTTTCTACCTTCTCTGGCAGCTCAGATGCTACTTGAGATTTATGGCGACGCATAATAAATGGCTTAATCAGACGATATAATTTTGCATATTTTTTTTCGTCCTTCTTTCGTTCAATTGGATTAAGAAACTCTTTCTTAAAGAAGTTCTGACTACCTAAAAGACCAGTATTAGCAAAGTTCATCTGAGACCACAAATCCATCGTTGTATTTTCGATAGGAGTACCAGACAACAGTAATCTTTTTCTACTTTTTAACTGATTTACAGCCTTTGTAACAATAGAAGAAGGGTTTTTAATCGTTTGAGCCTCATCTAGAATAGTATAATTGAAATAGTATTGAGATAAAATTTCGGCATCTATTCTTGCTGTTCCATACGAGGTAATTACAATATCATACTTTCCAAACTGTTCAGGATCTTTTGAACGGTTAGTACCGGTATAATTGAGGATCTTCATTTTAGGCGTGAATTTCTTTGCCTCCATCTCCCAGTTGTATACCAATGAAGTAGGCATGATCAACAATGAAGTTCCGTTCTCAGATACCCTCTCGTATTCTAAAATACTTAGCGTTTGTACCGTTTTACCAAGTCCCATATCATCGGCTAAACATCCTCCGAAGTTATATTCAGAAAGGAATCTCATCCAATTGTATCCTGCCTTTTGATAAGGTCTAAGCTTTCCTTTAAAAGATCTTGGTACTTTATATTCTTCAATTTGATCGAAGTCGTTTAAGCGAGCAAGCTTTCTATCGAAACTCACCTTTGCCAAAGACCCTTCCTGTAATTCCTGTACTAATGCTAAGTGATGTTTATGCAAACGCGGCTCATCACTTTCGTTATCTAAGAAATAAAATAATTCTTGGTATTGAGCAAACCATTCATTGGGTATAACTGCAATTTCTCCATTCGGTAATTCAAATTCATGTCTACCAGAAACAATCAGTTTTCTAATTACTTTAAACGGAATTTCATATTCACCAAAAACTACTTTTGTTTTTATATCAAACCAATCTTTATCTTCTGATACTTCGAGATTTAACGTAGATTCTCCAACAAAGTAAACCTTCTGATCATCTACCTCTTGTTTTATTTCAAGCCCCTGCTCTTTTAATAATTTAGAGTGATGAGAAATCCAGGTAAAAGCATCATTTTTTGATAAAGTAACAACACCTTTCGTTGCAATATCTAATTGAGTATCTTCCATTATTTTCATAATGTTATACTCATAGTCTTTATCTCTCCAAGTCTTGGTAAATGTAAACTCATCATTTGCATATTCGAGAGTTACTTTACTTCTTTTACCAATATCTGCTGCACTTACTTCCTCTCCGGCATAATCAAAGAAAAGACCTAATTCTACATCTGTTGGTATACTTCTATCCACAACATCACCCTCTTCATGTCCTTCAATGTGAAGTTCCTTTAGACGTAAAAATGCATGTGGCTTTTCATTTCTATTGATGATTTCAAAACCAGAAGCTTTTACTTTATAATCTTCGATAAGGTGTGTGATAAACTTTTCATAATAGCTCTCCTCCATTTTTTGAGGAACGGCAATAAAGTTTTTATAGAGGAATGGTTTTATTTTTTTGCCATCCATACCACCTTTAAATGTATACAGCTTTCCTTCTAACAGAAGCCATGCTGGGGTGTTGGATAATAAGACAGCGTTTTTGTATTGAAACTCGACCTTTTCACCATCATGGTACATAAAAGGTCTATAGTTAGTATTTTTCTCTTCTTTATTTCTCCAAAACCGAAATTCGATTTCTGCCTTTTGTTTTTGGACTCGAATCGTTTTAAAAATTGGGTCTCCATCTTTTCCCATTTCAAAAACCATCTTCCCATAAAGCTTGCCCAGGATATTGGAACGTTGCTTTTCAACAAAATCCAGTATCTTTTTCTGTAACACTTTATCTCCTTTATTTTCATCAAAAATCGTTAAGAAAAAAGTGTTAGGCTTCATTCTTTTCTTGCCACCAAAACGGTTGACAATAGCTTCGGGTTGAATTTCATCCATTAGGGTAATCAACTCATAATCTGTTTGGTCTAGTTTACTACTAAACTCATGAGCATTCCTAGAAGAAATGTTTTGATGCTGTAAAGTCAGTTTATTTTCTTTATTTAACTGAACTACAAACGATTCAAACAGATACCCTAAAAACTGGTGTTGAAATAATGAATATACTAACTGAAATGGTTGACTTGTGGAAACCTTCATCTATTCAATACACTTTTCTTTGTGCAGTTTACTCCAATAATAAATTATCAAAACTAGCATATTTCTATTGATGCACAATAGGACAAACCAAAAAAGTATATTTTTTTATTTCAACAAAGCTTAATTGGATTTTGCAGATTGTTAATTATATCTAAAATAAACCCCAATGTTGCACTAAGTAACACTAATTATGCAAACATTTGTAATTCAATGATTTGAATATTTGTTTAAGTTAGTCGTAAACAGGTATTTTTGAGTGAAATAATTCGCTAACGAAGAAGAAATTATATGTCCTCCAAGTTACATACTACAATTCTAACACTACTTGCTGTAATCATGTCGATCTATATCGGCTATGACCTATACTGCGAGAATTACTCTGACAAAGCCAACGAACACCAACTTATTGTTGAAGAACTTGAAGGTTTAGGACGTTTAGAGTTGTATAAAGCGCATGTACGTGATGTAGCGGAATATACTGCAGACAATGAATACCTAGCAGATATACCCGTAGCCAACGAATTATTCAAATCTAAAATTCTTGCTGTTATCGGAGGAGAGATTGTTGCTTATATCAATCTTAATGAGATCCATGAAAAGGATATCCATTTAATGGATTCTACTGTAATTGTTGATTTACCTGTTCTTCATATTGATGGCAGAGTGAATCCTAAAGAAGTAAAAATCTACTCTTCAGAACATGCTGGCCCTGACGCTATGAACCAATTATATATTGAGGCAGAAAAGAAACTGAAAGTTACAGGGCAAGAAATGCAACTTGAAGCTCGCGCAAAAGAAAACGCTAAACAATATTTGGCACCCATATTGTCTAAGATTAGTGGTAATAAAAATATCAAGATCAATTTTAAAGACAGTGTGCATCTAAATTATATGCATAAGTAAAAAAGAGGTAATATATTACATCCTATTTTACTCATTATAAAGCACTTATTTAATTTCTTTTATCTAGATATTAACACTTTTGGTTGATTATTTTTAGTGGACCTAATTATTTTTTGGTGATAAAAACTGGCTTTTCAAAAAGTGATTTTTTATACATTTCTGTACATTAGGCGTTCTTCTCCCATTTTTATTACACTAAATTGATACATTAGGCGTTATATTTTTGATTTTTTTAATAAATAATATTAAAATACAGTCATAAACCAGTGCATTTTTTTATCATTTGGTCACAATTATTCGAACTCTGTCATTCGCGAATTATTGCCATGAGACAAAATTACTTACAACTACACAAAGCGTATTTTTTAATTCTGATAATGCTTTGCTTTGCTAACATCCCATTGTCAGCGCAAAATATTCTCAGTACGCACTATTCAAAAGATAACGGTCTAAAAGCCGATTATACGAAGTATATCGCAAAAGACTCCATTGGCTACTTATGGCTTGCTAGTGATAACGGACTAGTACGTTATGATGGTGACAAATTTAAAAGCCTTGGATCTAAGCACCTTACGAGTAACTATGTAAAGCATATCTTACGAAAGAAAGATGGTTCTTTATATGCAATTACTAATAAGGAGATTGTACAGATTTTCAGTAAACCCAACACTGTAAAATTCAAGACATTAATCAAAATGGAAACGGAAGAACCTACACCTGGTAAACTACACTATGGTAAGGTTTTATTCGAGGACCAGAAAAGTCAGCTATGGGCTGCTGATAATTACCAGATCTTCAAGCAAAATGAAAATGGACAGTTTGAAATGGTCTTTAATGACTTCAATCTTCCTAGTGAAAACGAAAGTAGATCGTTCCAATTCGCAGAAGATATGTCTGGTAACTTATATGTTTTCCATTATTCTGGATCAGTATATAAATACAATGCAGAAGAAAACAAGTTTGACTTAATTACAAGAAATTCTGGATTAAGGAATATCGAACATGTAGTTTGGTATACTGAATCATCATTCCTTGCTGCAGATAGTAAAAAGGGTATATCACTTATTGATGTATTCAAAAACAAAGTAGTAAGAAACCAAATCGGGAAACCATTTGATGCATCATATATCCAGGAGATTGGTACTGACCAATTCTTAATTACTGGTTTTGTATCTGGTTTATACCGTTTAGAATCAACATATGAAGGGTTTAACCTTTACAGAGACCCTGAACTAGGTGTATATAATGGTAATTCTATCTATTATAACGATTTAGATATCTGGTTAGCGAAAGACAATGGTATTTCTCTTTTCCAACAGTTACCATTCAACGTTTTCGCATCCAACTTAACAACATCATACATACAGAATATCAACGGTAACGACGATCATCTATATTTTTCAGATGGTGGAACCTTATATATGGGTACTGTTAACTCGTTGAAAGATTTCAACCTAGAACGTAAAGTAAAAACGTCAGAGGGTAACTCTTTCTTAAGAATCTTACCAACAAAAGAAGGGGTTTATACTTCAGATGCGAATGGTCTGATCCAATTATGGAGAAACGGTCAAGAAGTGAAAAAGATTGACTTATCGAATCTAGGTGGTGCCATTTTCATCTTACAACAAGACAAAGAAGGCAACCTTTGGATCTGTCAGGACGGTGTAGTTGGTGCGATAAAAATTGGTAGAAACAACAAACCAAAGATTTATAGTGTCGAGCAAGGTATTTCTAGTAGACCAATTGTTATTAAAATTAACGATGCGGGGGAAATCTTCGTTGGTGGTACTTCTAAAGATGGTTTAATCTTCCAATACAACGAAGCAGTAGATGCATTTAACAACCTAACTGCTGATGTGAAATTTAAAGTAGAAAATAATATCCAAACGAATGACATCACTACTTTAAAGACAGGTGAAGTAATATTAGGTACTTCTTATGGTACTTTAATCTTAAAAGATGAAGAGTTTAAACGTTTGAATTTTGGTGATTTCACAACAATTACCAACAATGCATTAGCAGTTGACCCTTCTCAAAAACAACTTTGGGTTGCTTCTTCGAATGAGTTAATTCGTTATAACTTCGATCATGATGAGTACCTTGTTTATAACAACAAAGATGGTCTTCCTGATGCTACCTTCAACATTAGGGGTCTATATATTGATGATTATGGTAAGTTATTCATCTCAACAACAAAAGGTATTGGATTCGCTCCTAACCTTCAGGTATTAAAAGAAACTCCTCGACCAATCTTAGAACAGATCAACGTAGGTAGTGACAGAATAGACTTAAACGAAACAGTAGAAGTTCCTTCAGATAGTTACTTAAAAGTAGGTTTCCACATTTCAGTATATCCAACACAAAACGTAGCCTTCCAAAAAAGAATTTTAGGTTACCCTGGAAAGGACGAATGGACAAACTTCGATAAAGAATCAGAAGGTCTATTAATAGACCAGTTAGAACCAGGTTCTTCATATACTCTTGAAATTAGAGGTAGAAAAACAGGTAACTTCTCATGGTCTAGACCTTTAACTTATAGATTCTCTGTATATACTCCATTCTACAAACAATGGTGGAGTAACTTGATCTATATCCTTGTATCGATTTTAATCATTGTGATTACTATCCAATTTAATGCTTACCGATCTAGAAGAGAGCAAAAGCGATTAGAGGAACAGGTAAACAAGCGTACAAAGGAGGTAGAGAACCAAGCGCGAGAATTAACAGACAAGAACTACGAATTAGAAAAAGCCTTTAACCGACTAAAACGATCAGAGGCCATTCTAAACCACAATACAAAAGAACTGGAAAGAGCGAAGAAAGATGCTGAAAAAGCGGCATCAAAACTTCGAGATCAAAACAGTCAGCTTGAGGAAACTTCTCGAACAATTCGTGAACAACACCACGAAATGAAATCTCACCGAGAGCAGATCCTTAGACAAAACGAACTTGTAAAAGAACAAGCCCTTCTACTTTCTCAGCACAATGACAAGGTAAAGAGTTCCGTAAATTATGCTCGTAGAATGCAAACTGCCGTATTTGGTAAACCATCAGATATGGAAGATAAAATGCAAGCAATTGGTACTCACTGGGATGGTTTTGTTTATTTAAAACCAAGAGATATTGTATCTGGTGACTTCCATTGGTTTGGTGAGAAAAACGAAAACTACATTATTGTAGCAGCCGATTGTACTGGTCACGGTGTACCGGGTGCCTTCATGTCACTGATTGGTAATGACCTTCTTAACCAAATTGTATACGAAAGAGGTATTCTTGATCCAGGTAGAATTCTAAAGTTGATGAACGATATGATTCGTCAAGCATTGAACCAAGCTGAAAACGATGATAGCCGTGACGGTATGGATATCGCTATCTGTGTGGTTTCACCAAAGAGAAAAACACTTACTTTCGCAGGTGCAGGTAGACCTCTATATTATATCGAAAACAGCGAACCAGAAGAACTGAAACGTCTCAAAGGTGGTAAATTCGGTATTGGTGGTAAGAAGAATCAGAAAAAAGTCTTTGATTCTTATTCATTACCACTTGAGGAAATTAAAGTATTCTATATCTGTTCGGATGGTTACCAAGATCAGTTTGGTGGCCCGAATGGAAGAAAACTAATGCAAAGACCATTTAAAGAACTTCTGTTCAATATCCATCAGAAAGAAATGAACGTTCAAAGAGACTCTCTTTCTAAGTTCATGGATCAATGGATGCACCAAGGAGATCAGAGACAAATTGATGATATGTTGATTATCGGTGTACGTCCTCACGTTATTATTAACGAAGAAGAAGAAGATGCCTTACTTCTTGCTGATGAGGAGAAAATCGATCGTCATACTATCTTCTAGAAGATATCATTCATAAAATGAATAAAGTAGCGGTAGAATATACATTCTATCGCTATTTTTTTGACTTGTGAAAAATTCTTAAAAATCATTTTTCTATTTTAAAAGTAGGTCGTACCTTTAATCTGTGAAATTAAATAAGAAATATAGACACAGAATAAATCATTACTTCTCTGCACTTACTTTTATCTGCTTATTTAGCTTAACTAAAAATCCCCTTTGTGCACAAACTAGTAATATTTCCTCATCGGTTATTTATAAAATTGATGATGAAGGGTTATTAGACAAAGTAGATGTAACCGAGAGAAAAGTAATCCGCATTTTTGATACTACTCATAATGAACATTGGCATTTCTTCTTTGAAGATGAGAAGCTTATTGCTATAAATTGTCCTACAACCAACCTTCACTTTTTAGAGTTAAAAGAAACAAAAAAGAAGGTCTTTTTTAATGAAGAGAAGAATATTAAACTCTTTACAATGATGAACGATCACAGTTCACATCAAATCAATATTCATATTCCCCACAAGGACATTACAAGACGATTAGTCTTTACAAAAACTGATGATTTAGAGGTAAGTTCCCTATTCAAAAAAATCTCTACGAACTATCCTGTGTTCTAAAATCATTGTTCAAACAAATATTTTTTGTATATTTCACAAAACTTAATCCTATTATTCATTTCTCTCACACAATTTATCGCTATGAAATACTCACTGTTGCTTAAGAGTTCGCTAGCGTTTTTTATGCTTTCAACATTCGTAACAACTAACTACTCAAACGCACAAGGTTGCTCTGATGCTGGTGTTTGTAGCATCGGACCAATGACTCATAATGAAATATCTGAAGATGATCCTTCTAAAGGAGAAATTAGATTTAAGCCATCATATTCATTAGGAGAAAAACAAACCAGTATTATTGGGTTACAAGTTGAAGCTGATTACAACATTAATGATAAAGTTTATTTTCAATTTCTGATGCCTTATGTCATCTCCACAGGTGAATTAGGGACTGCAACAGGACTTGGAGATATTACGCTTTCATTGTCTGTTCCTGTTTATAAAAATGATAAAGTTAGAACTACCATCTTTGCAGGTACAAAAATACCTTTAAACGATGGTAATGTAATGGATAATGGTGTAGCATTACCAATGGCCTACCAACCCAGTTTAGGTACTTTTGATTTATTAGGCGGAGTTGCTGTCAATGTTGATCACTTTTTATTTTCTGTAGGATATCAACAGCCTCTAACTCAAAATAGCAGTACATACATTTCTAATGATCCAGATCCTGATGCAAAATTTAAAACAACAACAGGATATGAAAGAGCTGCAGATATGGCTATTAGAGCTGAATATGCAAAAGCTAACTTCGAAAAATGGTCATGGAAAGCAGGTTTACTTGGTATTGTACATATGGGTGAAGATTCTTATATCGATACAGAAGACAACAACCAACGTAAGAACATTGAAAACTCTAGTGGATTAACGCTGAATATTACTGGCGGTATATCAAGAACAGTTGGTAAATATACTTTTGGTTCTGACCTAGGTTTTCCTGTTATGGCAAGAGAAGCAAGACCTGATGGTTTAACTAGAACATTTGCTTTAAGTATGTATGTTGGTTGGAAATTCTAATCATATTACTCCAAAGTTAAAGCTGTATTAATTATTAAATATTAGCTAATATTAGAGTAAGGAAACTATACTTTTTTGATCAGATTGATTATTTTTAATTAGTAATTAACAAGTCTGTATCATGAGTATAGCAAATCAACAACAATACTTGTGGGAAGGTGGTTTTGAAAATACTGACTCACATACTTTATCCTTTAAAGTAACCCTATTCTTCGACGACAACACAAGCGAATCTTATTTCGAAGAATCTAGTTTTGACCTTACTGAAGATGAACTATTCAAATCAAATTTACTTGAGGAGGATGGCGTCATCGATATCTATATAGAATTGGAAGGAGTTTCTGTCTAAGTACGGAAGCTCCTTTTTTTTATTAGGTATCTTAAAAAAACAAGAGGTAAACCTTATAGAAAGTTTACCTCTTGTTCGACATTTATTTTTTAATCTGCTAATGTTATTGCTTCCCCATTCACTTCTGAGGTAATAACATATTGGTTCGATATCCATTTATATTTTGAATAAAAGGATTCGGCTAGCATGTGTATTCCCCAAAGCATTTCGGCTTTTGGGTTGGTCACTGTTGTGATTTTTATATTATGCGGATTCTCTGAACTATGAGAATATTCGAATAAAGCATAAAGCCCTGCCTCATCTAATAAATTAAGGGTTCCTTCTCCTCCTAATCGCTCTGTAAGGTAATTTTGATACTCTTGCCCACTAATAGGAACCAACTTACCTTCTTTGATGTCTCTACGCTGTAACTCCAACTCTCCTAAAGCATAAATATATGCTTGTGCCAAGATAGCATCATAATAATCAATAGAGCCTTCAAATTGAATTCCTGGCCACTCCTCTCTTTTATCCATAAAGTTATTGATCCAAGTTAAGTGTTCCCACTCTCTAAAACGACTTGGATATTCCATCGCTAAAGTATCTAAGAGCCCCATATAATGCAGTACTCGTTTTCTTTCATCTGATATTGACAAGAACTCTAAACCTCTGATAGAATCGATACCATCCTCGAAATATTTATCGATAACAGTCTGCTGAGAAATATTGATATTTTTAAAAATCAAAGCAGTATCCAAATCTTGGTACTTGACAATTTCGTCACTCAAGTCTTTTACTAGAACATCTTGAGTATCGTTCAAGCGACCTGTAAAATAGGTACTGATCTCACTATAATCATAATTTCTAAAGAACGGATGATTACTCGATAACTTTAATTGATCTTTATAATACTCCCCTCTAAAACCGTAATGCTGTTGAAATGGAATGTCTGATAAATCATCTAAGTCTTGAATATGCAACCAGTATTTCATTGCTGATTCTGGGAAGGGCACATTAATACTGATTGTAATATCGGCAGATTGTTTATCGATCTTAGACATTCGGTAAGCAATTGAACTTGCTAAAGGAGGTAACACTTTAGAATATAACTTTTGATTCAAGGTGATTGAATCCAACATATTTTGTTTACGAATAACAATTTGTTGCTCGTTATAAATAGATTCTAAATCTGTATCATCGAAACCAGGAACTTTAATATTTTTCGGAGGATGTAACGCAACTGCATCCAAAAATACAGGCATCGTCTTCTGTTTTTTCAGAATTTCTTTGATGATAAATGAATTGATATTTGAAACCCTTACACATCCACCAGAAAGAGCAAACCCTAATTGGTCTTCTCTATTAGTACCATGAATATATAACTGACGAATACCAGAATTACTATTATCAATAAAAGCAAAATCATCTTGTGACTTATCCAAGAACTTAGTACCTGCAAGATCAACAAACTCTGACCCCATATTCTGACCAATTAAACCAAACTGATTTGTACAGATAAAAGCCTTCTCTTCTTTCGTTGATTTTCTGTAGATATATTTTGCTTCGCCTTCGTATGTTTGACTATGAATCTTCCAAAAGAATCTTTTAGGTGAAGTTGTTTTAGTTCTTGATTGCCACCCCGGCTGTGAATATTTTTCATAGATCATAAAATACCCGAGTGGTGTTTTTCCTGAGTCTTCCGTAAAACCAACTCCTTTCCATGCAGAAGAAATCGGAATTTCAACCAACTCTCCTGTAGACATATTAACCAAATATCCTTTCTGTCCTCCGACATTGGCCTTTGCAATATTACCAACAAAAGCATACCCTGATCGGATACCTTTGGTTTGTCGTAAATAAATAAATGCTTTGCTTAATTTCTGATGGATTAATTCAAAATCTTTCTCTTCCGACTCTTTAGATAATACTCTCATGCGACAGTATGCATTCTCAGTAAGCATCTGTCTTTGATGTTCCGTCATTTTGGGAAAGTTCTCATACAATTCATTGATGAACTGTTGGGTTAGAGAAGCTAAGCTTTCTGGCATTTTCTCTTTGGCATCGAAAAGCTCCTGCATACCTGTAGATGCACTTACAGCGACCAAGACTTCTTCAGACACCATCGCCCTAGAACTCACATAAACATCTTCACCAGTAAGTTCTCTCCAATTAAAGTCTGGAGTATCAAAAATATCTTGACTACTTACGTCTGTTGTTTGTTGATGTGGAGCACAAGAATTCAAATAGAATAAACCTATGAAAAGGTAAACAAGATAAGAGCATTTAACTTGCATATGCATTGATTTTATAGGAGTTAGTCTAAATAATTTATCATTATAGATTAAAAAATAATGGATAGTAATTTAAAAAAAAATTGTCAAGAAGTAAGAATTTTCTCACTTCTTGACAATTAATTAGTCTACCCAATGTAAAACATCTTTTATTACACTCCAATGTTCCTGTCTTCTCAGCTGATCATCACCCAGAATCCAGTAATCATAGAAGCGTTGTATTGTTCCATCTTTCTTATTGACTTCTATCCAATCTGTAACAAAATTAGCCATTGCCTCATCATTATTACCTACAGGATAGGCAAGTGGTAAGGTAATTTTATAAGGCAGTGGATTGGCAATTTGACATTCTGGATAAAGTAATGTCAAAGCGGCTCCTCTTTCAGCACTGGTTAATAATCCATCTAGGTGTGGCTCAACTCCAGGTTGCTGTTTAAAAAATTGATTTACCGAATCCAACCTTACACCTTTGGCATTTGGGAAGTAATTCAAGAATTTTTTAGCGACATCACTCCTCTCAAAATATCCTATGGTGAAAGAATCTAATGCTGCAGTTTTCTCATATGATTTATAAGCATCGTCATGATCTTTTACCACCAATGCCATGGTTACATCTAGATAAGGCTTAGAGAAAGACAACTCCGCCGAATATTGCGTCGACATAAAAATATCAGACATTACAATATCGAAATGATCTTTCCCTAACTCTTCTGGCATATCGCCAATAGTAATCGGTACAAACTCTAATTCTACATCCAAAGCAGAACCTAATTCATGAGCCATATCAATACCAAACCCTACCAACTCACCTTTTGCATTGAAATAACTAAAAGGGATTTCATCTTCATAAAAACCTACCCTTAATTTTTTTCTACGCTTTATTCTTTCCAATACTGTTTCACCTTCCATTAATGGATCAGGGTTGGGAACTGATTCAGGTAAAACTGTAAAAGGAACGAGATTATGTATTAGCTGCATATTTGCAATTACTTGATCATTCTTATAGGCATCTTTCAAGGAATAAGCCAAGAAGATCCTAAGAGGGATTAGAGTGGCTACAAAGAGACCAACAGTCACGGCCAAACTAAACAATACTTTACTTTTCTTTATTTTAAAGAATCCATGTGCAGATGAAGTTGTAAGAATAGTCAATGTAATTAAGTGCATGGCTCCTAATACTACTCTTACTCTATCTGTAAATACCGTAGATACAACGAAGAGTTGGAACATATCTTTCGGGATTTTCAGTAGATCCAACATAAATGGAATACCCGTCACCGGAGCAACAAAACTACTTAATAGCGTAGCTCCAACGAATACCGGAGTATCTTTAAGTGCAATTCCACTACCTATAAACCAAGCAGCAAAAGGAACAAATATAAAAATCACCAAGGTACCTAAGTTGGGAAATGGATAGGCTAATGGCATTAAAATATCTATACCAGCATTGTTTTCTTCGTTATCTAACTCATATTTCTTGAATAACTCTTTTACGTCTTCTATCAACTGAGGAAGTACAACAATAATTTTACCTGTGGCAAATATTGTAATTAGAGTAGCTTTAGTATACTTAAAAACATCCTTGTATTTGAATGGAGTACATGAAGAAATAATCATAGGCAACACCCAAAATACCATAATGATCACCGCGACAAGATATGTAAGCAAGTAAGCCTGCATTTTTCCTAACTCATCTAAAGTCATTGTACCCGCTGTACTTGCTGCAATGGCAAATACCCCACTTGGTGTTAGTTTTACTACTAGTTTGTTTACTTGGTTTAATGCTTTGTTAAAGGCATCCAAACTATGCAGTAACATTTCTTTATCCTTACCTTTTATCTGCATTACGCCAATACCCACAAGAATACTGAACAGTACCACTGCTGGCACTTTACTTTCTGCTAAAGAGAAAAAGGGATTAGAAGGAATATATAACTCAAGGAAATCAATTTCTGGAGGGGGAGCGACAAAACTGGTACTAAAGAAATTGGCTGATTTCCATTCTGGAAATGCAAAAGGTAAAATCAATACCACTGTAAGCCCTATTGCCAACAGTATTGCTAGAAACTTAATTCCCTGAATAATTAATTTTCGACCTTCTTCTAATGATAGTCTACCAATATTTACGATTAATGAAAAAACGATATACGGTAAAACGGTCATCTGAAGTAGACCAATAAATGCATCACCTAAAATACTAAGGTGTTTACAATACTCTCCAAAAAATAGACCTACAGCAACTCCACTAAAAAGACCAATAAGGATTTTAGTCGATAAAGTCATTGGCTTTTTTTCTTTGACTTCAGTAGATGAGTTAAATGACATAAAAATTGAGTGTAGTTATTAAAGCTGTTACAGAGTACAAAAAAATTATCTGTAAATCTTGTCGTACAATTTAGAAAAAAATAAAATAAGGCTACCCTTTATTAAAAAAGAGTAGCCTATTTTTTTATATCTTTTTTAGCTCTTTAAGCTTTTTATTCACCTTTATGATTGATTCTCTACAGTTGTAGATCCCATATTATCAATTTTCTCCATAACAACAGCACAAGAAGCATCGCCTGTGATGTTTACAGCGGTTCTGAACATATCAAATATTCTATCTACACCAAAAATAAGCGGTAAAGCCTCTACAGGTATCCCTACAGCCATTAAGACCGCTACAGATAACAAAGTAGGCCCGGGAACTCCTGCTGTCCCTACAGCACCTAATACAGAGACAATTGCAATAGCAATATAATCTCCGAACCCTAATGGGATATTATATAATTGAGCAAAGAAGATAGCAACCATTGGATTAAACACTGCATTTCCTGCCATATTTACAGTCGCACCTAAGGGTAATACAAAAGAGGAAATTGATTTTTTCACTCCCATATTATCACATGCTTCATAATTTAATGGCAAAGTTGCTAAAGATGAAGCAGAAGATATGGCGAAGATCTGAGGTGTCATCATCTCTTTAAAAAACTTCTTCGCAGATACATTACTAAATAAATGGACAAAAGCACCAAACATAGGATACGCCACGATTAGTAGAGCGACCATGTATAAAATAAACAATTGACCAATACTTGATAGTACATCAAAGCCAAAAGTTCCAACAGCATCAGCCATTAGTGATAATACTCCAAACGGAGCAATCCACATCACTTTGATAATCATCCAAGTTAATACATCATTGATTCCTTCAATCGTTTTGCTTACTAACTCTCTCTTTTCATCAGGAAGTTTACCAATTCCTACTCCAAAGAATAATGAGAAAAGAATAATTTGTAAAATTGAACCCTCAGTTAGTGATCTAAATGGATTGGCTGGAATAGCTCCTAGCATGGTATCCCAAAAACCTGCAACTTCACCTTTTGATACTAATGATGAGTCCATCATATCTTTCGCGAGGTCTGAAATATCTAATCCAGAACCCGGTTTGAACAGAACAGGAAATATAATCCCAAAAAATACAGCAATGAATGAGGTTAATCCAAAGTAACCAAAAGTAAGCGTACCAATTTTCCCTGCATTTTTTGATTGCCCTAATGCCTGTGCTCCCATAATGATTGAAAAGAACACTAATGGAACAACCAACATCGATAGTAGTTTGATAAAAATTTTCCCTACAGGTGCAATTACAGATACATCTTCACCGAAAATAGCACCCAGTGCTGCTCCTAATACCATGGCAATTAGAATAGCAACCCCTAGGTCAATTTTAAAGAATTTCATATGATAAGTTTAAATAAATATTATATGCTAAAAATAGATGTTTGACTTTAAATTATTAGCATTCTGATTGTTATTGCTTTTAAATAGTTCGGTTTCTAAAAATTGGGCATAAAAAAAACCCCATCACTTTCAGTAACAGGGTCTAAATTTCAATAAGTCTTTACAATCTAAATCCTTTATTGCTTATCAAACACATAAGTGTAAGTTGTTTCCGTTTCTTTTACTCTAGCAGAAGAAGTTACTTCAGTGTAAACTAAAGATACAGTTGCAGCATCTCCAGTGATTGAAGTAGCGTCATCCCAACCTAAGTCAGCAAATTCTGTAGCTGAGAAAGTAGTGTTAGAGAAGCCAGAAGGCATTGGCCATGATGCATCATAACCTGAAACAGTCACATTTCCACTCGATGTATCTACCGTTAATTTGAAGTCTGCAGTAACTTCTGCTGGGTTTGTAGATGAAGGATTCGCAGCATAAACTACAGTAGTAGTACCTGGATCCGGATCATCACTACCTCCACAACTAGTCACCATCGCTATTAGTCCAATTAACGAAAAGAATAGAATTGTTTTTTTCCAAATGTTTTTCATTACAATAGATTTTATAAGTTTTAGAATGTAATAGAGACAATTGAAATAAGGAGACCGACGTTAGCAAATATAATATAAGTTATTATATTTTAAAGCTTTCCACTGAAATAATTTCATCACAGTGCTCATATTCATAGGTTTGATTACTACAGATTACCACTAACCTATCGTTACTTACCTGAGGTAACCATGATTGATACCAATCGATATTTTTCTGGTCTAGATTGGAAGTTGGCTCATCTAAAAACAGTATTTCTGACTCTGTAAAAAAGGCCAAAGCCAGCTTTAGCTTTTGTTTCATACCTGATGAAAAATCTTGTATCTGCTTATTTTTTGCAGACTCAAACCCTAATGTTTCGATGATTTCATCAATAGACTTTGTCATTTTTTTTAGTGAAGTATGAAAAGTCAGTTGTTCCAGCAAAGTATACTCTTCAATCAACTCTGTATAAGGACCTGCTAACACTAAATATCTCCATATCTCCTCTACACCAACGGTTTTATGCTTCGTCTCATAAATGATTTTACCTTTAGAAGGGTCTGCTACTCCAGATAATATTTTTAGCAAAGTCGATTTACCACTGCCATTACCTCCTGTAATTGCATATGATTTTCCACTTTCTAATGTGTAATCTATCCCTCTAAATATCCATTCTCTTGCAAACTTTTTACCTAAACCTTCTAATGTAATCTTCATTTCCAAAAGCCTATTTATCGCTTGTAATATGTAAAGTCTTTGAATAAAAAAACCATCTTCTCTATCGAAAAGATGGTTAGAATATTTTTATATCAATAGCTTAGTATCCTTTAATGATACCACGCTCCGAATTTTTCAAGAATTCTAAGATCGCATCTCTCTCTTCTGAAGGATCTACTTCTTCTTCAAGCTGACGCATAGATTCAGCCATAGTAAAACCTCGAGTATAGATTAAGCGATACATTTCATGAACTTCTTGCAATGCCTCACTCTCAAATCCTCTTCTTCTTAAACCTACAGAGTTAATACCACAGTAACTTAATGGCTCTCTTGCAGCTTTAACAAATGGAGGAACATCTTTTCTTACAAGAGACCCTCCAGCAATAAATGCATGTGATCCAATCTTCACAAATTGATGAACAGCAGCAGTACCTGCAATAATTACATGATCAGCAATTTCAACATGACCTGCAATTTGAGTAGAATTAGAAAGAATACAGTTATCACCCATAATTACATCATGAGCAATATGAACGTAAGCCATCAACATACAGTTGCTACCTACTACTGTTTTCATTTTATCCGTAGTACCGCGACTAACAGTCACACATTCTCTTAAAGTTGTATTGTCGCCAATGTAAGTAAGCGTCTTTTCTCCTTGAAACTTCAGGTCTTGAGGAACACCTGAAATCACAGCACCAGGAAATACTTTTACGTTTTTTCCTAGACGAGCACCGTCCATAATGACCGCATTAGGGCCAATCCAAGTACCTTCTCCAATTTCAACATCACCTTCAATTGTAGCAAAAGGTTCCACTACCACACTATCTGCAATTTTTGCATCAGGGTGGATATTGGTCATTGGATATTTTTCAGTGTAAGGATTTTTTGACATCGTTTAAATCGTGATGAGTTATTCTTACAGTAATTTGCAAGAAAAGGACGAGTAAACGAATTATTTCATTTACTCCTCCCTAATTATTTTTAAGCGTTATTATCTTTTTTTACTAATGAGGCAGTCATGATCGCTTCTGTTACTAGTTTATCACCAACATAAGCTTGACCCTTCATCTTAGCAATACCTCTTCTGATTGGCATTAATAATTCACATTTGATAATTAATGTATCACCCGGCATTACCATTCTTCTGAACTTACACTCTTCAACACCTACAAAGTATGTCCAATAATTTGATGGGTTGTCTACTGTGTTCAATACTAAGATACCACCAGTTTGTCCCATTGCTTCAATCTGAAGTACACCCGGCATTACTGGGTTGCTAGGGAAGTGACCTGCAAAGAATTCTTCGTTGATAGTTACGTTTTTGATACCAATAACATAATTATCTGTCAATTCTGTAATTTTATCTACAAGTCTGAATGGATATCTGTGAGGTAACATTTCCTCAATTTGATTCACATCATAAACTGCAGGCTGTAATGGATCGTAAGTAGGTACATTCTTACGAGCTGATTTTAACATTAAGCTCTTTAACTTACGAGCAAAGGCTACGTTTGCTGCATGACCAGGTCTTGCTGCTAAAATTTGACCCTTAATAGGACGACCCACTAACGCTAAGTCACCTACCATATCTAATAGTTTATGACGAGCAGGTTCATTTGGATGACGTAGTTCTACGTTATTCAAAATACCTTCTTCTGCTACTTCAACACTTGGTAATTCAAATAATTCCGCTAACTCATCTAAAGTTTCTGGCGAAACCACTTGGTCTACTACTACAATAGCATTGTTGAAGTTACCACCTTTGATAAGGTTTGCTTTACGTAAAGCTTCTACTTCATGTAAGAAACAGAAAGTTCTTGATGAAGCAATTTCAGCAGCAAAATCTTCAATGTTATTTAAAGCGGCATGCTGAGAACCTAATACTGGTGAATTATAATCTACCATTACTGTTAATCTGTAATCGTTTAACGGTAATGCTGCGATTTCTACTTTTCTATCATCTTCTTTGTAAAATACACCTTCTGGTACTTCAAAGAAGTTACGTAACATAGATTGCTCTTCTAAGCCCACTTCCATTAAAGCTTCTACGAACTTAATAGAACTACCTTCCATAATTGGAGGTTCAGGACCATCGATTTGAATCAATACGTTATCGATTTGTAAACCTACTAATGCGGCTAAAACATGTTCAACAGTATTTACTCTTGCACCATCTTGTTCGATTGTTGTACCTCTTGATACGTCTACAACGTTGTCTACATCACAATCAACGATTGGTTGACCTTCGATATCAACTCTTTGGAACTTATATCCGTGATTAACTTCTGCAGGTAAAAATACCATTTTACTAATGGCTCCTGTGTGGATTCCAACGCCTTCAACGGTCACTGGTGCTTTAATTGTATGCTGTTTCGTATACATTATCTATATAGATTTAGCAATTTTTCTTGCCGTACTACTTGGTTATTTCTTTTATTAAATTTCGCGATTGTTACCAATGCGACTACAAACTTAATACTTTTTTCTCAAGATCTCTCACAATTCTTTGTAGCTCAGGTAGCTTCCTGTAAACAGCAAAGGATTTTAAGTGCTCCATCGAAGGGATTGCAGGTGATCCCATAATACGAGTTCCTGCTTCCTTAACTCCTTGAGCTAAACCAGATTGTGCTGCAATCATAGTCCTATCTGCTACTTTAATATGACCAGATACACCAACTTGTCCACCGATCATACAATTTGAACCAATTTCACTTGATCCCGAAATACCTGTCTGAGAAGCAACTACTGTATTTTCTCCTACAACTACATTATGAGCTACTTGAATTAAGTTATCAAGCTTCACTCCTTTTTTCAAGACTGTAGAACCCATTGTCGCTCTATCTACCACAGTATTAGCTCCAATATCTACATTGTCTTCAAGGATAACATTTCCTATCTGAGGAATAGTTTTATAAGTACCATCTTTCTGAGGAGCAAAACCAAATCCATCAGATCCAACAACGGCCCCTGCTTGTAAAGTACAGTTATTACCAATTTTTGAACCATGACAAACTTTTACGCCTGCATATAATACACAGTTATCGCCAATTTCAACTCCTTCTCCAATAAATACTTGAGGATGAATTTTGGCATTCTTACCAATTTTCACTCCTTTAGATATATATGCAAAAGCACCTACATAAGCAGTTGCTTTGTCCATCTCAACACTTTCGTCAATAAAAGCAGGTTGTTCAATACCCACTTTAGCTAGACTCAACATTCTTTGGTATTCTGTAAGTAAATCAGTGAAACCAGCGTAAGCATCTTCTACAACAATCATTGCACAAGGTACTTCCTTTTTCGGTTCAAAATCTTTACTCACTATTACCGCACTCACCTTTGTAGAATAAATAAACTCTTCGTATTTCATGTTTGCTAAAAATGAAATAGCTCCTGCTTCTCCTTCTTGGATTTTTGCAATTGTTGAAATTTTAGCCTCAGCATCTCCTCCAACTACTTCTCCTTGAAGTAACATCGCAATCTGTTGTACGGTAATTTCCAATTTCATAGTATGGTCTTCCCTATATGACTTCTAAGAATTATTGATTTTTTCTTTATTTTTCTTGTCTACAGACAAAAAATCACGCTAAGATACAACTTTGGGTTGGCATAGGTAATATTTTGTGACAATTTTCGTTAATGCCTCAATATTTGGCAAGTCAGAAGCATCAGAAATATCAATAATTGCCCCACCTTTCATCTTCACCTTAATATTCTCTCTATCAGTTGTATAAGCAGCATTACTCACACTCCCTTTGAGACAAAGGAAAGACAAATCTTCCTTTTCAAAACCTTTTGATAATAATTTTTCTTGAACAGATTTTAACTTTTCCTCATCGATTTCTTCAATTGACATATCAACATTGAAAAGTTTTCTATTTAATAGACCATCAATAAGTAATCTCAATACTGGATCATCACCAAATTGCCAACTTTTTAAAGCTGTCCAAATATTATAGTCATCCAATTGTAAGTAATGTTCTACAATGGAACTGTCATTTTCAAAATCTGCTTTTGTGATAGATTGAGTTAGAAAGAATTTCAAGTTAGGATCACACACTAAATCAATTCCTTTACCTAATAAATGCTTAGCTCTTCTAATTACACTTTGTAGCATTAACTCTGCCGCCAAACCTGTTCTATGCAAGTAAACCTGCCAATACATCATTCGACGAGCATTTAAAAAACGATCGATGCTATAAATACCTTTTTCTAAGACAACTATATCATCGTTATGGACATCTAACATCCTGATTATTCTACTTGCTCCTACACTGCCTTCTACTACTCCTGAAAAAAAGCAATCTCTCTGCAAGTAATCCAGTCGATCCATATCCAGTTGACTAGAAACCATTTGATGAAAAAACTTTCTCTGATAATCCCCTGTGAACATATCAATAGACATTTGTAAACGGCCATCCATCTCATCGTTCAATCGGTGCATTAAAAATAAAGAAAGCTCTTCGTGATGTACATCCAATAGTATGTGTTCTAAAGCATGAGAAAAAGGACCATGTCCTACATCATGCAATAGAATAGCAATCATTGCTGCCTCTTTTTCCTCTTTTGATATTTCTGTACCTTTTCTTACCAACGACTCGATAGCAGACTTCATCAAATGCATTGCACCTAATGCATGACTAAATCTTGTATGCTGCGCTCCGGGATAAACCACACTTGAGCACCCCATCTGCTTAATTCTAGTCAGTCTTAAAAATATTGGGTGATTAACCAGTTCTAGTATTAGCTCTGAATCAATAGAGACGAACCCATAAATTGGGTCGTTGATAATTTTGTACATAGTATTAAAAGCGTTTACCTATACTTAATTGTAATTCAGTACGAGTATTATTTACATCTGCTATAGGATAAATTAAAATAGTTTGCCCATCCTGAGATGCATTATCAGATAATTGATACGGACTGTCTATACTTTTCCATGTACTGAAGATCACAGCAAAGTCCATATAAAATTTCTTATTCCTATAACCTAATCCTCCTGTATAGAACTGTTTACTTTGGTCAACTCCTAAATTATATTCCTCTTTGTGAGGATCTTGATAATAGGCAAAACCACCTCTCAACATAAACTTAGGATTTAATCTATATTCTGCACCTAGTCTGATATTGATGGTATTTCTATACTCTTCACCTAAAATAAAGTTATCTCCTTCAAAATTTAATGGAACAGTAAATGCATCAAAAGTGCCTTCCAAATATACAGTCTCTCCCTTGTTAATCTTCATTGCAGAGTAACCTACATATTCTACATCAGCAGTAATAAAGCCTTTTTTACCTAAAAATGCTGAGATACCACCAGACGTTTTCCAAGGTGTATTTAAGTTATAGTTTGTTCTTAAACGCTCATGAGAAGCTGTCTTCATTCCATTATATGATCCTGTATCAGAAGCGTTCGGATTGCTCAACAATGCTCCTTCAGGATTATATACATTGGTGGTATAATTTCCATTAGGATCCGTCACAAATTGATTTTGTTGGTATTCAGCATCATCCCATGACTTGTTATCATAATCCCTTGCCATAGTAGCTTGATAATAGTCTGTAAGTGCATACCAAGTTGGAGAAGTATAAGTAGCACCAATTCTAATCGCATCAACTGGTCTCCAAATTAATCCTACAGAAAGGTTAACACCCCAACCATTCGTTTGAAAATCTTCAGCTAAACCTAAGTAAGTTAACTCTTCATTTCTTAACTCATAATATTCAGTTGTTTTTGAGTAGTTCACATTTTGAACTCCAAACTTAGCTCCTAAATATAATTTATCATCATAGTTTGCTCCATAGGCAAACGTTGTCTCATATTGTCCTCCTCTAGTCTTTACAGATTGCTTTCTTTCTTGAATTGGTGTTGAAGGCACTCCATATCCATTATCTCTATCAGCAATAAAGTAATAATTATAACTATCAGGATCATCTCCATATACTGGCTTAATCAAATCAATAGCATAAGCCATTTCTGCTAAAGAGAATAAAGCATAACCATTGTTGTAATCCTGTAATGCTAAATCCATGTTCGATTTTGCAATACCAAAGGCAGATTCTTCTAAGTAATTCAATAAAGAAGTTGGGTTACTTCCATCCTCTGTATAAGTCAAGTCACTATTATAATCAGCAATTCTATTGAAAGTGATGGCAAAAGAACCACCTCTCCATTTACTACCGCTATTATTATCAGACTTTGATTTGGCCCAAACAATACCTAATTCAGGAAGAAAAAATCTAGTTTGGTTAGCATCTCCTGTAATACCATTACCAGAAGCTTCTGTCCCTGTCATTCCTATACCCATAGAAACGTGGTATTCCGACTTTCTGAAAAAACCTAATCCTGCAGGGTTAAGCATGGCATGGGAAATATCACCACCTAAGGATACACCTGCTCCCCCAATGGCTCGGATTCTTGATGACCCTGCTAAATTCTGCTGAGAAAACCTCACTGCATCATTATAGTAACCAATCGGTGGATATAAATTTTGTGCGTATGTTGATAAGCTAAAAATTAGGAATAATGCACTTAAAAAAAATAATCTCCTATAAGTTCTATTTATCATATTTTTATTGATGAGTATTTTCAAAAAAACGAGGAGAGGGCTTGTTGTTTGTTATATACAAATTTATAAAAAAAGGATGTTCCATAACTAGAAACATCCTTATTAATTTCTTTACAGATGAACTATCTTCTTCTAACAGATCTTCCTGCAGATCCTGAGCTTCTACCTGCTCCTCCAGATGGAGATGATCTAAATGATGAATTACTGTTGTAAGATGGTCTGTTAAAGTTGTTATTTTTAAATGGATCAGAAGATGGTCTACTTTGGTTCCAACCAGAATTCTGTCTTGTTCCATTATTAACTCTCGATGAAGACGCTGTTCCTGTAGGTTGTTGATACCTAGAAGGGTAACGCAACTGCTTATTTGCTGGGCTATTTACACGAGTTCTTACATTGTTAACTCTCGCCGTATACTCCGGTGATCTATTAACAACAACTCGTCCGCCTGGATAATATCCATATCCTGGGTATCCATAACCAGGATACATACCCATTCCGTAACCTGGATATCCATAACCATATCCCGGATACATACCCATGCCATAGCCTGGATACATGCCCATTCCGTAACCAGGGTACATTCCCATACCATAGCCAGGGTAACCCCAACCAGGATACATTCCCATACCCATTCCCATTCCAATACCTAAACCAAGCTGGAATGCTGAACTGTTTCCAAAGCCAATACCAATACTTGTTCCTGTACCAAAAGTACCTGCACTCATGCCAAGACTAATTGAAGGATTAGAGAAAAATCCTCCTTTTTTAGATGTACCTGCTTGTTCAGCAATACTTACACCTTGTGTTGCTTCCATGTATGCATTTCCTTCAGTAGGAATAGAAGTAGGGATTACGCCTTCTTCAGTTACATAATAATTATATCCGTATCCTGTGCCTACACCATCAGGATTTGAAAATCTGCTTTGTGGATTTTGCCTGTCTGGTGAAGCCGGAAAATTGTGCGATCCTAAGTCTGCTGGAACAGCAATAGGCTTAGCACTTAATGCTTCTCTGTCCGCCTTTGTAAAATACATGTCGTCGAACTCCTGACCAAAAGAAGTAGAAACGGCAAATAAAGTACTGAGAGCGGTGTATATCCATTTATTCATAATAAACCTAGTTACATTGGTTTTAAATCAGCAAGAGGACAAAAAATTATTATATTTGCAAACCTCTTGTGAAGCACAAAAATTAGGTTAGTGATAGCTTCTTTACAAATATAAGAATATTAAGCAATATATCATTAACTTTAACAGTTCAAGAGGCTTAAACAAAGATTGTAATCAATTTCAGATAATTATATACCATGGCAAAAGGCTTACCTAAGAGAAGCGACGATTACTCAGCTTGGTACAACGAGTTAGTAAAAAAGGCGGATTTAGCAGAGAATTCTGCAGTTCGTGGCTGTATGGTGATTAAACCATATGGTTATGCAATTTGGGAAAAAATGCAACAGACTTTAGACAAAATGTTTAAAGATACTGGTCACTCAAATGCTTACTTCCCCCTTTTAATTCCAAAATCTTATTTAAGCAAGGAAGCAGACCACGTAGATGGTTTTGCTAAAGAATGTGCAGTTGTTACACATTACCGCTTAAAGAATGCAGAGGATGGTTCAGGTGTTGTTGTAGACCCTGAGGCAAAACTAGACGAAGAACTAATCGTTCGTCCTACTTCTGAAACTGTAATCTGGAGTACTTATAAAAACTGGATTCAATCGTATAGAGACCTTCCTTTATTGGTAAACCAATGGGCTAACGTAATGCGTTGGGAAATGCGTACGCGTTTATTCTTACGTACTTCGGAGTTCTTATGGCAAGAAGGACATACTGCACACGCTACTAAAGACGAAGCTGTAGCAGAAACAAAACAAATGCTTGAAGTTTATGCAGACTTTGCTGAAAACTTCATGGGTGTTCCTGTAGTAAAAGGTGTAAAAACGGCAAACGAACGTTTTGCAGGTGCTGTAGATACTTTCTGTATCGAAGCAATGATGCAAGATGGTAAAGCATTACAAGCCGGTACATCTCACTTCTTAGGTCAAAATTTCGCAAAAGCATTTGATGTGAAATTCTCTGACAAAGACAACAAACTAGAGCATGTTTGGGGTACTTCTTGGGGTGTATCTACTCGTTTAATGGGTGCGTTAATTATGGCTCACTCTGATGATGAAGGTTTAGTATTACCTCCAAAATTAGCTCCTATCCAAGTAGTAATTGTACCTATTTACAAAGGACAAGAACAATTGGATGCTATTTCTGAGAAAGCAAAAGAGATCCAAAAAGCATTACAAGCTTTAAATATTTCTGTGAAATTTGATGACCGCGACTCACTTCGTCCAGGCTTCAAATTTGCCGATTGGGAATTAAAAGGTGTTCCAGTTCGTATCGCTATGGGTCAACGTGACTTAGAAAACGGCACTGTTGAGATTGCTCGTAGAGATACAAAAGAGAAGAATA
Organism: Flammeovirga agarivorans; assembly: GCF_012641475.1. Taxonomy (NCBI): domain Bacteria; kingdom Pseudomonadati; phylum Bacteroidota; class Cytophagia; order Cytophagales; family Flammeovirgaceae; genus Flammeovirga; species Flammeovirga agarivorans. The sequence continues at coordinate 166,878 of NZ_JABAIL010000012.1, forward strand.
CTCATCAACTTGATGGTGTTGTTGAAACTGTTCAGCAATTATTGGATGAGATCCAAGCTGCCATTTACAACAAAGCATTAGACTACCGTGAGTCTCATATCACAAAGGTTGAAAACTTTGATGAATTCAAAGATGTTCTTGAAAACAAAGGTGGTTTTATTGCTGCTCACTGGGATGGAACAACTGAAACAGAAGAGAAAATTAAGGATTTAACGAAAGCTACAATTCGTTGTATTCCTTTAAATAATGAGCAAGAAGAAGGTACTTGTATTTTAACAGGTAAACCATCTACTCAACGCGTTCTTTTTGCAAAAGCGTATTAATTTTTGCTCTATAAAACCTTTAGAAACGGATGGTATTTGTAAATTACAGATACTATCCGTTCTTTTTTAAAAGAACATTAAATCAATTACAAATAGATATTATGGAAATTAATCCTGTTATCATTTTCGGAGCTAGCGGATTAGGAAAAGCAGCTCTGGATATATTCAAGAGTCAAGACATTCTTGTTTTCTGTTTTCTTGATGCAGATGATGAATTACATGGTGCTGAAATTGGTGAAGTAACTGTAATGGGATCTCCATCAAACGATGGTTTCTTAAAGCATATTGGTAAAAAGTGTGATGCTTTTGTTGCTATTGAAGACCATGAAACACGCCAGCGCATTGTAAAAATGCTTAAAGAGCGTCGTAAAGTTCAGCCTGTTAACGCCATCCATAAAGATACTAGTATCTCTGAATCAGCATTTATTGGTTATGGAAACTTTATCAATGCAGGTGCCCGTCTAGGCTATGATGTAAAGATTTCAGACCACTGTATTATCCATTCAAACGCTGTACTAGAACATGATGCACAACTGGAAGAACTCGTAACTGTAGGTTCAGGTGCTATCGTAGGTGCAGGTGCCAAAGTGGGTAAGGGTGCTCTTATTGGTTCGGGTGCTATCATCGCTCCAAATGTAATTATTGGAGAAGGTGCTCAAATTGGTCCTGGATCATTAGTAATGATGGAGGTAAAACCAAATACTACGGTATTTGGAATGCCTGCAAAGGAAATATAATATAGTTATTGATTAGTAGACAATAGGTTATTTCAGCATTTTTGAATATTTCTTACTGTCTACTAATTCCTATTTACTAGTTAAGATGCGTCTCATTTCCCATCCTGTACTTTGTAATTATTACGTTACATATAGATGTAATGCAAAATGCCATTTTTGTGATATATGGGAAAAACCATCACCTTATATTACTCTTGAAGAAGCCGATCAGAACTTCAAAGACCTAAAGCGATTGGGAGTTAAAGTAATTGACTTTACAGGAGGAGAACCCTTATTACATCAACAATTACACGAACTATTATTACTAGCAAAAAAAAGAGGGTTTATCACTACTGTAACAACCAATGGACTCCTTTACCCAAAACGAGCAAAACAACTAAAAGGTCTCATTGATATGTTGCACTTTTCTTTAGATTCTTTCGATAAAGAAGTACATGATAAAGGAAGGGGTGTTCAATGCTATGATAAGGTCTTAGAATCTATCGAGATTGCTTTATCGTTAGGAGAAAAGCCTGATATATTGTTTACTGCTATGGATAACAATATCAGTGAAATACAGCAGATCTACCAGCAAATTACGCTACCAAATAAACTCGTATTAATTATTAATCCAATCTTTGAATACGACAACATAGGATCTTCGTTAGGACCACAAGAAATCAATCATTTAAAGAAGTGGAAAAATAAAAAGTATGTTTTTCTAAATGATGCCTTTCTAGCTCTTAGAGAAGATGGAGGTAACCACATCGACCATCCTATTTGCAAAGCGGCTAGTTCGAGTATCGTCATCTCACCAAAAAATGAATTAATACTGCCTTGTTATCATTTAGGTAAAGATAAATTCCCTATAAATAATCAGTTGTTTGAATTATACCGGTCAAAAAAAATTCAGGCAATTGTCCAACAAGAAGGAAAATTGCCTGAATGTGAAGGCTGTGCAATTAACTGCTATATGCAACCTTCTTTTGGTGTTGAAATCAACAAATATTTTTGGAAATCCCTGCCCAGTACCATTAAATACAATTGGTGGAAAGGGACATGGAAAAATATATTCTAATTACATATTAGGACCTTTCTTCCCATACATTCTGAAACCTATACCCCACTCTACAAAGTCAGCAATAAAGCCTCCTGGAGTTTTTAGTGCTAAGTGAGCAAAGATTTTTCTTGTTAGATCATATCTACCACCTACTCTTGCATACCAGCCACCACGGCCTTCTACATTCATAAATGGAACACCAACTTGTGTCACCAATGTAAAGCGATGTACTAATAACTCATGAGATACATGTATACCTGCATACCATAATTTACTGTTTGGTACTCCATTTGGATATTGACTTTGATATTCTTCTACCAACGATCCATCTCTAAAAATATCTATACCTAAACCGAATTTACCTTTATAACTGTAGTGTCTTGCTACATCCATACCGATAGTAGCCACCCCATAATACTTTTCTCTATCTTCAATATCATACGGTGAAGTACTCCAACCTCCAGCACCAAAAACATAGTATTCCCAGAAAGGTTGAAATTCAGGTAAATCATATTGAATTGTTTTCACTCTTGGATCTTGATCTTTCTTCAAAGATCGTCCTCCTTTTTTAGGGACATAGCCATTAAAGTTATATTTCACTCCTAGATCTAAACCGTATAGGTTTACCCCTTTATTTGGCGTTCTAGTTCTTCCATTAGAGAAGTGAGTAAATAATAGACCAGCTGTACCATCCAATCGTCTTGAAATTTTAAACTGACCTTCTACCGAAACTGTAAAGTATACATTAAACTCACTACCAATTGCTGTTTGATCTGGATTTTCCTTTGGGTCGTAACCAAAGAAATCATAAGCTAATCCTACCCCTAAATCATAATTGAGACTCCACTTATTATACCTTTTAAATGGTGCATTAAAGAATCCATATACGGCAGATGGACTACCAAGAATATTAGCTTCAGGGTAAAATGTTGCTTGATAAAGACCAAAACCATAACTAGGATAACCAAATAGCTCTTGCCACTTTTTTCTACCATAACCTTTCCAGCCTACTCTTAGTTCTAAGGCACTGAAATAGTTATTTTCTACTTCTTCTAAACCATCTACTCCTGTAGAAAAATGTCCGCCCCAATGTACTTTAGTTTGCCCAAAGATTTGTCTCGGCATTGTTTTATTTGAATCCGTCGTATCCGACTTTAAGAAATCATAGGTTTGTGCTTGTATTGTGAGTGAAAACAACAAAATAAAGCAAACACTTAATGATAATTGCTTGATATGCATAGTTAAAAAAGTATGTCGATGAATTGTTGAAAGATAATAGTGAAGATATAAAAAAAGGCCAAGATTTAAATAAACCTTGGCCTGAATGTTTTTTCAACTAGTAGTTGACTTCTAAATTAAGCAGCAAGTTTGTTAACGTGCTTAGCTAATTTAGATTTTTTATTAGCTGCGTTCTTGTTATGAATGATGTTACGCTTAGCTAACTTGTCGATCATAGATGCAACTTTGTTATACAACTCAAGTGCTTCAGCGTGATCTTTTGTCTCACGTAAACGCTTAACAAAAGTACGAGTAGTTTTAAGTTGATATCTATTTCTCAAGCGCTTCGCCTCATTCGAACGAATTCTCTTTTTTGCTGACTTATGATTTGCCATTATATATAAGTATTAAAATTCTTAGATAAAGTCTGGTAGAACAATCCTCACGAACTTCTCCCAAACGGAATGCAAAAATATTGTATTTAAAATTAAAATACAAGTAACTAATACGTTAACAACGATAAATATTGCTATCTATCAGTCAATTATATCAAATCCTGTATATTTTTGAAGAACTTCAGGTACTAAAATCCCTTTTTCTGTCTGATTATTCTCTAAAATCGCAGCTAATACACGAGGCAATGCAAGAGCCGAACCATTCAGAGTATGAAGTAGTTGCGTCTTTTTATGATTATCTCTGTATCTTAATTTCAGACGGTTGGCTTGGTAATTTCCGAAGTTACTAATTGAAGAAACTTCTAACCAACGATCTTGTGCTGCAGAAAATACTTCTAAGTCGAAACAAAGATTAGCATTTACGCTTAGGTCACCACTACATAACAATAATCTTCTGTATGGTAAACCTAATTTTTCAAGAAGCATTTCTACATGTTTCACCATTCTTTCGTGAGCATCTGCCGAATCTTCAGGTTTTTGAATTTCAACAATCTCTACTTTATCAAATTGGTGCAATCTATTTAAACCTCTTACGTGAGCTCCCCAAGAACCAGCCTCACGACGGAAACACGGTGTATGCCCTGCCATTTTCTTTGGTAGTTCATTCTCTTGTAATAGATCACCTCTAAACATGTTTGTAATTGGCACTTCTGCAGTAGGAATCATGTAAAGGTTATCTGCCTCCATAAAGTACATTTGACCTTCTTTGTCTGGTAGCTGTCCAGTACCATATCCTGAAGCTTCATTAATTACAATTGGAGGTTGTACTTCTAAATATCCCGCAGTAACTGCCTCGTCTAAGAAAAAGCTGATTAAGGCTCTTTGCATACGAGCACCTTTCCCTTTGTAGAATGGGAATCCCGCTCCAGAAACTTTATTTCCTAATTCGAAGTCAATAATATCATATTGTTCGATTAAGTCCCAGTGAGGCTTTGCTCCCTCTGGTAAAGTTGGGATATCGCCCTTCTTATACATTTCTACATTTTCCTCATCAGTCTTACCTAATGGCACAGATGGGTGAGGAACGTTAGGAATGTGATATAATTTATCTTTTAGTTCGTTTTCAATCTCAGAAACTTTAGAGCTTAGATCTTTGGCCTTTTGTTTATTTTCAGAGGCAGAAGTTTTAGCTTTTTCAGCTTCTTCTTTCTTGCCTGATTTCATCAACATGCCAATTTCTTTAGCTGACTTATTTGCATCTGCTAAAGCATCATCTCTTTCCTTCTGGAAGCGACGACGATCTTCATCCAAGTTCAATACCTCTTCAATGATTTCTGCAGCATTTTCGATGTATCTTTTTTCTAAACCTTGGATTACTTCCTGTTTATTTTCTGATATATATGAAACTAATAACATTTTTGACCAATTTATTTGAATTTCAACCGCAAATATAGTTAACTTTTAATAGGTGCACTTACTAAATATTTCTAAAAAGAAATTAATCCTAAAACTTTCCATGGATTCTCATCTATTTGACCCATCATCAATTGTTGCCTATGTAATTACTGGTATAATAGCTGGAATTGTAAATACTCTCGCAGGAGGCGGTTCATTATTCACACTATCATTGTTAATGTTTCTTGGTATGCCTGTTGGAATTGCCAATGGCACCAATCGCTTGGGTATTTTATTTCAAAATATAACCGGTACCTATACATTTTCTAAAAGTAACTTATTGGATATTCCGTCTTCAATGAAGTATGTAATTCCATCACTTTTAGGTGCCATTGTTGGGGCATTTACAGTAGCTGATATAGATGAACAAACATTACAATATATTATAGGTTCAATCATGACCGCCATGCTTTACCCAATTATTAAAGGCAATAAACAAAAGACTTCAATACACTTTTCTGCACATCAAAAACCTAGTTTTGTGATATGGAGAGACAATATCATCTTTTTCTGTATTGGTTTTTATGGTGGTTTTGTACAAGCAGGTATCGGAATTATGATTTTAGTAAGTGTCTCTAATCTAGGAAAAATGAGTTTAATTAGAGCTAATGCGGTAAAGATGCTGATCATTGCTGCGTATACATTCCCGGTGTTTTTAGTTTTTGTTTATAAAGGACAAGTTATATGGGTCGCAGCGATACTATTGGCTATTGGTCAAGTGATAGGCACATGGTTTGCAGGTAAGTTTGCATCAGGATCAGAAAAAGTCAATATATTTATAAAATGGCTACTCGTTTCTATGGTTGCTGTCTCAATTTTAAAAATGTTTGGTTTACTAACATGGTTAATAGAATATATCACATAAAATTCAATTCATTTCTTCTTATTGGAGTGATTTCGTTCTTTCTTCTTATCAGCATCAATTCTAATGCTCAAGAGAAAAGGACTGACCATACCTCAAGTCAATCAGAGCACAGTAAAGTTGTCAAGCAACATCAACAAAGAAGAAAAAATAAACAACTTAAAAAGAGTGCTACGAATAGTAATTCAGGAGTTTATTATTCTGATAAAAAAGCACAAACCAACCAACCATTAGAAGAGCAGAAAACAAAGAAAGGGGTACGTAATGCTCACAAAACCAACCCTACTGTAAAGTTTTCAAGTGAGGCGAGAGAAAGTGTCTCAAAAGACATGAAGAAATTCAAACCTTATGTAAATGCAGATCCTAGAAATAAAAAGAAAGCAGTAAGTGAACATGGCAAAAACCCTGTTGTAATAAAAGTTGATCATACACAGAGAGATAAATCTGTGCAGAAACATAAAAATAATCCTGTAGAGGTTGTCGTAGATAAAACTACAGGCAAGAGGATGAATAAATCTTTCCAAAAATATAAAGGCTATGTTGAAGTAGAGAAAAAGCCAGGAAGGAAAGTTGTTAAAGATGCTGCCGGCTACAAAGGATATGTTGTAGTAGAAAAAAAACCAGGAAGGAAAGTTGTTAAAGATGCTGCAAAATATAGAGGATATGTTGTAGTAGACAGGTCTAGAAATCGACGCATCGCAAAAAAAGCAGCCAACTTCGAACCTAACTATATCAAAGTTAAACAACAGCTTACTTTAACAAAGATGCATTACGGTAAAGGGCATGGTAAAAATGCAGGTAAGCAAGTACAAAAACAAAGATTTGCCCCTCACTTCAAAACTGTCCAAAATTCTTCTATCAAAGGGAAAACCAATTCTATGAAAGAAAAACCAATGAAATATACTTACAGTAAAGAAGAAGCCGAGATTTGGAATTAAATCCACTTTACTGTAAATAAAAAGGTCTGTTTTCTAAAATTGAAAACAGACCTTTTTATTTAGGCTCATTATAAGCTTATCCAAACGAGGATAAAAGGAACTACGAAGAATAATGTAAATAGATACAAGAAACCAAATATTCTATCTTTTGCAGCCATAAACCCTAATTTCTTAGCATACCAAATAGGTACTTTACGTATTCCAGGTATTAATATAAATATCAATACACCTAGGAAATTAAAAAGAAAATGGGTCAATGCAATCTCTACCCCAAACTCTGTACCTGTTGCCATAGCAGCAAAAAGTGCAGTAAAAGTAGTACCAACATTAGCCCCCATAATAAACATATATGCCCGAGGCAAAGTGATTTTCTTAGTAGCTGTTAAAGGTACAATCAATGATGATGTGATTGAACTTGACTGGACAATCGAAGTTAAAACTGTACCTGTGGTTAAAGCGACAGCATCATTCTTAAAAAAGAAACCTTCTCCTCTATTGAAATCCTTCCCTTCCATCAAGACTTGTTTAGTAACTCCTCCAATTAACTTCAAGGCTCCAACAATCATTAAAATTGCAATCAGTAAAATACCCCAAGGGTAATCGATCAAGTTTGAAAACAATAGCTTTACCAATTTATCTAAACCTAAACCCACATTACTAAAGTAGTTTTTTGAAATCGCCATATCTGAAATATTGATACTAAAGGCAATTTTTTGTGATAGGTTGGATAAAAAACCAGTAAATAACTCTAATGGTAAGAAAATTAAGGCTACACTAATATTAAAAAAGTCATGTAAAGCAGCTCCAGAGAGTGCTCTCATAAATACTGACTTTTCATCTATATATGATAATGCGACAATAGTGCTTGTAACTGTAGTACCAATATTCGCCCCCATGACGATAAAAACTGCGTCATCTAAAGACATATTTCCTGAAGCAACTGCTCCTACAACAATCGTTGTTACTGCAGAACTACTTTGAAATACTGCCGCCCCTAATAAACCAATAAAAAAGTAAATAAAAGGATTATGGGATACTTTAACTAAATCCTCAGCCCACTGTCCTCCTAATAATGTAAAAGAGTATTTCATTACTCCGAATGCTAAAAACATCACATAAAATGACGCCAACATTGCGAAGGTTTTCATGACAACACCTTTAACATCTATATTTTGTATATTCTTCAAATTATGTAGTTTATTGTATCGTCTAGAATTCTAGAATAATCCATTAAGCTCGCAAAAATAGTAAATTGTTTAATAGCTTTTAGAACATGGAATATTAATAAAAAATGAATTAATGTAATTTTACACAAAATTACATTATCTAGACAATTTTTATACTAAAATATAATAAAGTGAATTTATATCTAATCCCAAGTCTTCTAGCAGCAGATAGTTATGCTGTACTCCCTCCAGAGACAAAAGAAGCCATTCGTACAACAAAGTATTTCTTAGTAGAGGATTTAAGAACTGCCAGAAGGTTTATTGGAGGTTGGAAAGTTGAAGGTGTTACCGTACAGGAATTGAACTTTCAAATTCTGGATAAAAAGACAAAACCTGAACAAGTAGAGAAGCTTTTCAAAAATATTCCAAAAGGAGAAAATGTGGGTGTAATTTCAGAAGCTGGATGCCCAGGTGTTGCAGATCCTGGAGCACTAGCTGTACAATATGCTCATAATAGAAACATAAGAGTAAAACCTCTCGTTGGTCCATCATCAATTTTATTAGCACTGATGGCTTCAGGACTTAGCGGCCAAAAGTTTGCTTTCCACGGATATCTTCCAATTCAGAAAGTAGATAAGGTCAAAGCAATGAAAAACCTTGAAAGGGATTCCTCTAAATTTTATCAAGCACAAATCTTTATGGAAACTCCATTTAGAAATGAAGCCATGATCGAAGACTTATGTAAAAACCTTTCTCCAACAACGAAACTATGCATTGCTTGTAATATCAATGCTGAAGATGAATACATCAAAACTAAAACACTTAAAGAATGGAGTAAAACAAAGGTGGATATTCATAAGAAACCAACCATATTTATTTTACAAGCCTAACTACGCTTAAAAGTACCCTAACACTGATATTTTTTGTATTAGATATAGAAAGCTTCCATACATGAAATGGAAGCTTTTTTTATTACAAAATTCAAGAATTGAAATTTTACTAAAAGAGCCGTCTTATAAAAGGGTTGAATTGAAAATATATCAAACATTTTTACATAATTATATTAATATCATAAATATTCATTTATTTCATTGAAATATTTGCATTAAAAAATATAATTCCATTACTTTGTATCAACGAAAAGGGAAAAAGATTAAACGATAATCAAACCCCTCTAAGAAAACATAATACTGTAAGGTGATGAAACTGGCAGACATGCCCTCCTGTCTCGGGGGTGAAGAGTTCATGACAAACGCTGAGTAATGGGTTGACCACTGAAACGTGAGATGCACACACGATTTGCTCGGAGGCTAAATGCTTCGTGAAGGTTCGAATCCTTCCCTTACAGCTATACAAATTCTCAACCGGAGAATTAACTATTGAAATACACTGTAAGGTGATGAAACTGGCAGACATGCCCTCCTGTCTCGGGGGTGGAGGTTCGCGATAAACACTTGGTAATGGGTTGACCACTAAACGTGCGATGCATACACGATTTGTCAAGGGGCTAAGCACTCCGTGAAGGTTCGAATCCTTCCCTTACAGCTATACAAATTCTCAACCGGAGAATTAACTATTGAAATACACTGTAAGGTGATGAAACTGGCAGACATGCCCTCCTGTCTCGGGGGTGGAGGTTCGCGATAAACACTTGGTAATGGGTTGACCACTAAACGTGCGATGCATACACGATTTGTCAAGAGGCTAAGCACTCCGTGAAGGTTCGAATCCTTCCCTTACAGCTACTTATTAAGCTTTCTATGGAGACGTAGGAAGCTTTTTTTGTTTGAGGCTTTATCCATGAAATTTAATATCATTTGGCTAGATTCAACGAAGAAACCAATGTCAATATTATCGAAAGTATCAGTCGTTCTATGGTAATGTTCATGTTCCTCTACACCAAAGTATACAAAAGGGACTCCTACTTTATGAAACTCTCCATGATCTGAAGAGTATACCCAATTATTTTGACCATCATCTCTTCTTCTATCATGTCCAAATTTCACCTTCATAGGTACCTTCGAAGCACTTTCTTGGATTAGTTTTCTATACTCATGATTATAATGAGTACCTGCTACCATAATTTCTTTTTTATCGCTGATGGATATCATATCCATATTGACAAAAAGAAACATACTTTCTACGGGTAAGAGTTGAGATTTCACAAAATAGTGAGAACCAGTACAACTCAATTCTTCAGCATCAAAAGAGAGAAAGACTACTGGGTATAGTGGTGGGTTTTCTACAAATGATCTCGCTATTTCAAACAAAGCTGATACACCTGAAGCATTATCATCTGCTCCGTAATAAATATTTCCTCCAAAAGTACCTAAATGATCATAATGAGCACCGATTAGTAAACATCCTTCTGAAGGGTTTTGCCATTCTGTTCCTTCAACATACCCAACAACATTATACCCTTTCGCTGTGATATTGAAAAGTCTATTATGAAAGTTGAAAGGTTGAATAAAGCTCCCCTGGTTTAAAGGTTTTAAACCAATTTCATTGAACATATTTGCTACATAATCTCTAGCCTTAAATCCACCTTTGGTATTTGTTCTTCTTCCTTCAAATTCTGGAGAAGATAATATTCTGGTGTTCGTCAATAGGTTTATAGGGTCAATTTTTCGGTTTTGACCTTTTAAGTATGAGGTGTTTAATGATATACAGATTAGAAATGCTATGATGAAGATTCGCGACATAATATGACATGATAATCATTTAATCTCTAAATATGGCAATATCTTCTTTAAATCATCCCATTTAAGGGGCTTAATTTTTAACAGATCCTTAAATTCTGAGTAATTACCATGTTGTTTTCTATAGTTCACAATCCACCTTGCCTGTCGATAAGACAAATATGGGTGCGTTGCTAATTGTTCAAAAGAGCATGTATTGATATTTATCTTTATTATCGATTCTTGAGTGATAAATGTATGTTCATATAGTTTTTCTATACGGGTAGAATCTAATGAGAATACCTCTTTCAACTGATTCATGTGATAAAAACTACCCCCTAATTTCCTTCTAAAATCTACGACTCTTTCAGCTGTTTTTTTTCCAACTCCATTTATTAGTCTCAATTCATCGACCGAAACTAAGTTTAAATTGAAAAGAATCTTTTTTTCTTTCTCCGTGGTTAACGAATCAGGTAAATCAATAAATTTTTTCCATTTTGAAAAACTTAATGAATCTATCCCATATAATTTTAAAAGATCATTTTTTACCCTAAAGTTCCCTCCATTACTACGGTAAGCTAACAAATTCTTGGTAAATCGAACTGTGAATCCAATACTGTCTAATAGTTCTTCGGTCGCATCATTAGGATCAAAAAGAAAAGGGGTAAATACTTTTTTGGACTTCTGAATGACTACATGAGATGTTGGTCTGATACTTTTTTTCTTAACTAGAAGTCTTTCATTAATATCTTTTTTACAAGGATGAATTACCAAGTACTCCGAGATTCTAGATAAAACCGCACTATCAATGCCATCAATAATTTCAAGGTCTGATATATTTGAAAATCGACCATACTTAAGCCTATAACGTACAATTTTATTCCCTAAGTAATAAGGAATACCTATACTATTCCAATCTCTTGCTGTTGAAAAATTAGGATCTATCTTCTTCACTTCTTTTTTATTGATTGAGGATAAATGAATATTTTGAATCATATTATTCTCCTCATTTTGCCGGGAAATAGAAATGTAGAAAATCAATAAGCATATAAATGAAATAATTAAGAGCAATAGCTGTATACTAATCAATGAATGCTTATTTAGAGATAAGCTTTCCATTAATTCAATCAATAGTTTTTTCACAAAAAGTGTTAGTAAGAGAACCGTTAAACAATGATATTAAGATTGAAGAGAGAGTTATTTTATTATTTTCTATCGTATTCGTATAAACGATATTGTTCTATAATACTGATTAACTTAGAAGGATATTTTGAGTCTGTAGCATAACCACATTTTCTAAGTCCTTTAGCCCAACCTTTATAGTCTGTTATTTTTAATTCAAATAATGGGGCATATCTACTTTTTCTTAAGAAGTTTCCATGATCTTCATAAGAATCTAATACAGAATCATATACCCTAAAACATTCGTTAGGTCTATCATCATCATGGTCAAATGTATCACCATTCCAATTACTACCGCATTTTATACCAAAATGATTATTTGTAGCTCTAGCCAATTTACTATTACCAATACCTGACTCCAATACACCTTGAGCTAGTGTAATACTCGCTGGTACTTTTTTATGATGCATCGATTCTATCGCATACTTTTTATACATATCTACGTATTCTTGAACCGATAATTTTTTTCCTGGTGGTATCTTATCTTCTACATTTTTTCTTTTCTTACCTCCAGTTTCTGAGCTGTTATTATTAGATGGTGCAGAATTACTACCTCCGTTTTCTGCTATTAATTTTTGATTCCTTCTCTCTACTCTTTTCTGATAAGTATACTGACTAGTCGTCTGACAAGCAGTTGAAAATAATATAGATAGAATTACAATAAATTTTACGTAGTTTGTTCTCATTCTAAAAAATGACAATTATAAAAAAAGCTCAAACACTTTTTGGAGCACTTGAGCTTAAATATACAAATTTAGTTCCTTAAACTAATTGCTTTAACAGGCTTGTTAATGAACAATTTTTGTCTAGGAATGCCTTCAATTCACTAATAGGTAATCTAAACTGCTCAGTAGTATCACGCTCTCTTACCGTTACAGTATTATCTTCTAGAGTTTGATGATCTACAGTCACACAGTAAGGAGTACCAATTAGATCCTGACGAGTATAACGCTTACCAATAGCATCTTTTTCTTCGTAAGATACGTTGTGATCAAATTTCACTTCGTTCATTACTTCTCTTGCCTTTTCAGGAAGACCATCCTTCTTCGTTAATGGGAATACAGCAGCTTTGATTGGTGCTAAACCTGGGTGGAATTTCAAGTAAGTTCTTGTCTTACCATCAACTTCTTCCTCAGTGAAAGCACCTGTCAAGATTGATAAGAACATACGGTCTAAACCAACTGAAGTTTCTACTACATATGGTACGACATTCTTACCTAATTCATGATCAAAATACTGAAGTTTCTTACCTGATAACTCTTGGTGAGCAGATAAATCAAAATCAGTTCTTGAATGGATACCTTCTAATTCTTTTTGACCAAATGGGAATTTAAATTCGATATCTACAGCTGCATTTGCATAGTGAGCTGTTTTTAAATGGTCATGGAATACATAATTGTCAGGGTTACCAACAATAGTGTGGAACTTCATACGAGTCTCTTTCCAGAACTCATACCATTTCATCTCAGTACCTGGCTGAACAAAGAATTGCATCTCCATTTGCTCAAATTCACGCATACGGAAGATAAACTGACGAGCAACGATCTCATTACGGAATGCTTTACCAATTTGAGCAATACCGAAAGGAGGACGTTGTCTTGACGTATTCATTACATTCAAGTAGTTCACAAAGATACCTTGTGCTGTTTCAGGACGAAGGTAAACTTTGTTAGAGTCCCCTGCTACTGCACCTAGTTCTGTAGAGAACATTAAATTGAACTGACGTACATCTGTCCAATTACAAGTTCCAGAAATAGGACAAACGATATTGTTTTCTTCAATAATCGTTTTTAACCCTTCCATATCTTCGTTCTCTAAAGCAATTTTAAATTTTGCTTCGATCTCGTCGATTTTCTTCTGGTTTCTTAAAACATTAGGGTTAGTAGCAAGGAATTGCTCTTTATCAAAAGCATCTCCAAATTTCTTTTGAGCTTTAGTTACTTCTTTTTCGATTTTAGCTCCATACTTAGCCATTAAATCTTCAATAAGAACGTCTGCTCTATATCTTTTCTTAGAATCTTTATTATCAACTAAAGGATCATTAAAAGCGTCTACGTGACCAGAAGCTTTCCATACTTTAGGATCCATAAAGATAGAGGCATCTAGACCTACAATGTTTTCGTGCATTTGCACCATTGAAGCCCACCAATACTTTTTAATGTTGTTTCTTAATTCAACACCATTTGATCCATAGTCGTATACTGCCTGAAGACCTCCATAGATTTCTGATGAAGGAAATACAAAACCATATTCTTTTGCATGAGATACGACCTTTTGGAACATATTCTCTTTATCTTGTTTAGCCATCTTAATAATGATCTTTTTTCAAAAATTCAGCCGCAAAATTAGTAAATCGTAGGAATTAAAACATTTAATTTTTTCGAAATGATTGAAAATCATAAAAAAGTAGATCAATTTTAACGATTCTACTAATCTTAAAGACCAGTCTTTATTTATTTCATTATGATACTAAGAGATTCTTAAGTATCACATTAAAGTCAAAGTTAGATTATCAAATAAAAAAGGATACCAAATTTTGATATCCTCTTTCGTATATATTTATAAATCAATCTTAAGCATTTTATAGTCCTGCTAAAAGATCAATCCCTAAAAACTTATTGAATATTGTTACAATAGTAATCGCTCCTAAAATAATTGGTGCCATATACTTTAAGGCAAAAATCGTATAGTTTCCAATAAACGATTTGCTAAATCCTGGATTACCTTGTTCTACTTCTTTTTTGAAATTATCTCCTCTCCAAATCCATGCTGTATAGATAGAAATAAAGAATCCACCTAATGGTAAGAAAGTATCTGATGCTAGGTTTTCAATGAAGTCCATAAACGATACTGTTTTACCACTACTATAAGTCATAAAATTAGTAAAGAAGTCTACCGTACCATTACCTAACATCGATGGAATACCTAAAGCAAAAACAACACCTCCAACTAACCATACAGCTCTGTTACGACGAATTTCAAACTCATCTACAACATAAGCTACAGGCACCTCCAATAAAGATACAGTTGAAGTTAAGGCAGCAAAAGATAAAAGTACAAAGAATGAACCTCCGATAATTCTACCTAGCAATGGTCCTAACGATTCAAATGCACTTGGAAGAACTGTAAAAATTAAGCCTGCTCCACCACCAGAACCTTGTAGTCCTTGTGAGTAGATAAACGCAAACATCATTAAGCCTGCAATAAAGGCAATGCCCACGTCAGTCAATAAAATCATTGCTGTTGACTGGGCGATATTATCTTTCTTTCCCACATAAGAACCATAAGTAATCAATGCACCCATACCCAATGATAAAGAGAAGAAAGCCTGTCCCATCGCTGAAAAAGCTACTTCAAAAGTGATTTCAGAAAAATCTGGGATTAAATAGAATTCTACCCCACTCCAAGCACCATCTTGAGTTAAGGCATATCCCATTAAAGACAGGATTAAAAACAATAATGAAGGCATTAATATTTTTGATGCTTTTTCAATACCACCAGAAACACCTTTCATTACGATATATATTGTTAGAAACATAAATACTGTAGAGAACGACAAGTTCAATTGCCAGTTACCTACAAAGTCTCCAAAGTTTTTTCCTAATTCAAAATTGCCAGAGAACATCTCTATGGCAAATCCTAAAGCCCAACCGGCTACTACATTATAAAATGATAATATTAAGGCCCCTGATAAGACACCCATTTTACCAACCCAAGACCAATTTTTATGTCCGTTGGCACTAAATGCACCTACTGCATTTTTATTAGTTTTTCTACCAATAGCAATTTCTGCCATCATCACCGGAAAACATAAAAGAAAACAGAAGCATAAATACATCATTACAAATGCACCACCTCCTCCATCTGCTACTTCAAAGGGGAACTTCCATATATTACCTAAACCTACTGCTGAACCTGCTGCTGCTAGTATAAATCCGATTTTGTTTGAGAAGCCACCTCGGCTACTGTCTGTTACCCCCGCCATATAGTTGTGTTATAATTCAATCGTGTGATAATAATTACAATGAGTTATCATAATCATTGCTCTGAAGAAGTTTAATGTTAGATCAGAAACAAATGAAGCCGCAATAAAATACTTATCTGCTTATGCTACAAGAATTTAGTCAAGCAAATGTTAAATATTATCACTTGTTATGTTGTGAATACTTAAAACAGAATAAAGTATAATATCAATCAATTTTACCCAAATTTTATTCTATAATTATTTTCTATGAATACAGAATAAATGTCTATTAAAATTAAAGTTTGATGTAAGAACAAATCTTAAAAAAGAGGCTTAGTTTATATGATAATCCTTTGTCAATTTAATGATTAGTATATTAATTTCAGAATAAAAAAAGACCCAAGTAGTTTAAAACTACTTGGGTCCACCTGTCGGCTTGGTAATTTAACTTAGGTAATTACGCTTTAGCGTTACCACCTTTGTTTCCACCACCTTTTCTGCCACCACGGCCACCTCTACGACGGTCGCCACGCTTGTTACCTCTGTCGTTACCTCTACGGTTATCACGACGTCCAGTTTCAGCTTGAGGAGAAAGGTCTCTCTTACCTAATACTTCACCTTTGAATACCCAAACTTTGATACCAATAATACCATATACTGTAAGAGCTTCAGATAAAGCGTAGTCGATGTCCGCACGTAATGTATGCAATGGAATACGACCTTCTTTGTAAAGTTCAGTACGAGCCATTTCAGCACCACCCAAACGACCAGAAAGCTTTACTTTGATACCTTGAGCACCGTGACGAACAGCGTTAGCAATTGCTTGCTTCATCGCACGACGGTAAGATACACGGCTTTTCAATTGTTGAGCGATTGACTCACCGATTAATTTCGCATCAGTTTCAGGACGCTTAACTTCAGAGATGTTGATTTGAACATCCTTACCAGTTAAACGCTTTAATTCTTCCTTGATTTTATCAACCTCTGCACCAGCTTTACCAATAACTACACCTGGACGAGCCGTGTGAATAGTTAAAGTAACACGCTTGATAGTACGCTCGATAACTACACGAGAAATACCTGCACGTGGGTTCGGAAGACGAACTGCGATATATTTTCTGATCTTGTTATCCTCGACTAATTTGTCAGAGAAATCTTTTCCACCATACCAGCTAGACTCCCATCCTCTGATATAGCCTAAACGAAGACCAATTGGATTAATTTTTTGTCCCATGGGAAAAACTTATTTTAGTTGTCTGACTCGTTTGATTCTGTACCCTCAGCGACTACGTCGATAAGGCTTGTGTTACGAGCGTCTACTACCACTGTTACATGGTTTGAACGCTTACGGATTCTGTGAGCTCTACCTTGTGGAGCTGGACGGAAACGCTTTAATTGGCGACCACCAGTTACAAAGATTGATTTCACATATAAATCTGCATCTTCTACAGACTCGTCAGGATTTTTGTTTTCCCAGTTTGCCACAGCAGAAAGAATTAACTTTTCTACTAGAGGAGCACCAGCTTTTTGAGCATAACGGAGTGTATTCAGTGCATCAATAACTTGCACACCTCTTACTGCGTCCGCTACAAGCATCATCTTGCGTGGAGCGATAGGGCAATTGTTAAGTTTTGCTACTGCTTCCATTATTTTCTGCCTTTATCTTTTTTGTTGATGTGACCCTTGTATGTACGAGTTGGAGCGAATTCACCTAATTTATGGCCTACCATGTTTTCAGTAACATAAACAGGGATGAATTTATTTCCATTATGTACAGCAAATGTATGACCGATGAAATCTGGAGAGATCATAGATCTACGTGACCAAGTCTTAATAACAGACTTTTTCCCAGACTCATTAGCTGCGTCGATTTTCTTAACTAAACGAAAATCGATATAAGGTCCTTTCTTTAGCGATCTTGCCATAACTTAAATTACTTCTTTCTTCTTGAAACGATTAGTTTACTTGAATACTTCTTAGTATTACGTGTTTTCTGACCTTTAGCGTAAACACCAGTACGAGAGCGAGGGTGACCTCCTGAAGATTTACCTTCACCACCACCCATAGGGTGATCAACTGGGTTCATTGCAACACCTCTAACACGTGGTCTACGACCTAACCAACGCTTTCTACCTGCTTTACCTAAACGTACGTTCATGTGATCGCCGTTTGATACAGTACCGATTGTAGCGTAGCACTCTAAAAGTACTAATCTAGTTTCGCCTGAAGGTAATTTAATTGTAGCGTATCTACCAGTACGACCTAACAATTGAGCATAAGCACCAGCAGAACGTACCATAGCAGCACCTTTACCTGGTTTTAACTCAACGTTATGAATGATAGAACCTACAGGGATCTCAGACAATGGAAGTGTATTACCTACTTCTGGAGCTACACCTGGTCCAGACAAGATAGTCTGTCCAACTTGTAATCCTTCTGGAGCTACGATATACGTCTTAGCACCATCTACATAGTAGATTAAGGCAATACGAGCAGTACGGTTTGGATCGTACTCGATAGATTTCACGATACCAGGAACGCCATGCTTGTTACGCTTGAAGTCGATAACACGAAGACGACGCTTGTGTCCACCACCTCTGTTACGTACAGTCATTTTACCTGAGTTGTTACGACCACCAGAACGGTGCTTACCAACTGTCAGTGACTTCTCTGGTGTACTTTTCGTGATTTCCTCGAAAGTAGGAGCGATTCTGAATCGCTGTCCCGGAGTTGTGGGCTTTAACTTTTTAACAGCCATTTTTCAAACTTTCGTATTTGCTCTTACAGATCACTAGATAGGTTTTCCTAGCACATCTATACACAGCAAATTGGTTAAACTTATACCAATGTTCAGAGTCCGAAGACTCTGAACGAGATACTTTCAATTATAAGATCAGATCCTATAGACCTTCGTAGATGTCGATAATCTCACCCTCAGCTACTTTTACCATCGCTTTTTTGAAAGACGATGTGTGACCGTTAATAACAGCCGCTTTAGTGTAACGAGTTTTTGATTTACCTGGAAGGATAGCAGTACGAACTGCTTCCACATTCACACCATACTTAGCTTCTACAGCTTGTTTGATCTGAACCTTGTTAGCTCCTTTAGCCACAACGAAAGTGTAAACACCACCTTCGTGAGCAAGTGCAGCCTTTTCTGTCAAGATAGGTTTTACTAATACTTGCATTATTTTAAGGCTTAAAGGTTAGAAAATTTTTCAACTGCGTCTTGAGCAATGATTAACTTATCAGCGTGCAATACTTCGTAAGTGTTTAATGAATCAACAACTACTACGTTTGCTTTTGGTAAGTTTCTAGCTGACTTATAAACGTTATCATTTTGCTCACCTAATACTAGAAGAGTTTTAACGTCTGATAAGTTTAAGTTAGAAAGAACCTCTTTGTACGCTTTTGTTTGTGGAGCATCAAAAGATAAAGTCTCCAAAACTGTTACATTGCTTTCTTTTGCTTTGTATGCCAACGCCGACTTACGAGCCAATTGTTTAACTTTTCTGTTAACGTCTTGACGGTAATTTCTTGGACGTGGGCCAAAGATACGTCCACCACCTCTGAAAACAGGTGATTTGATAGAGCCCGAACGAGCTGTACCTGTACCTTTTTGCTTTTTAAGCTTACGAGTAGATCCTACGATCTCCGCACGCTCTTTTGCTTTATGCGTACCTTGACGTTGTGCCGCCAAATACGCTTTTACGTCAAGATAGATAGCATGATCATTTGGCTCGATACCAAATACTGCTTCTGGTAAATCAACTTTACCAGTCTCAACGCCTTTTGAGTTCAATACTGCGATTTCCATCTACTGATTACTTTTCAAGGATTACGTAAGAATTTTTAGCACCTGGAATTGCACCAGAAACAAGGATTAAACCGTCTTCTGGGTACATTTTCATAACGCGTAAGTTCATCACTTTAACACGCTTACCACCAGTACGTCCAGCCATACGAAGACCTTTGAATACACGTGATGGAGTTGCACATGCACCAATCGCACCTGGAGCTCTTAAACGGTTATGTTGACCGTGAGTAGCTTGACCTACACCACCGAAGTTGTGTCTCTTAACTACACCTTGGAAACCTTTACCTTTAGAAGTACCTACGATGTCTACGAATTCACCTTCAGCGAAGATTTCGTCCATTTTCAATACATCTCCTAGAGCTCTTTCCATAACTGGGTTACGGAATTCTACCACTTTACGTTTTGGTGTGGTACCAGCTTTTGAGAAGTGACCTTTCATAGCAGCGGACGTACGCTTCTCCTTTTTCTCGTCGAAGCCCACCTGAATAGCTGTATAGCCATCAGATTCTACCGTCTTAACCTGAGTCACAACGTTAGGACCAGTTTGAATCAACGTACAAGCGATGTTCTTGCCGTTTTCATCAAAAATACTAGTCATACCGACTTTTTTTGCAATAAGTCCTGGCATTGTTCTTTACTTTAAAAATTAATTAATTTAACGCCTGAATATCAACTCATCACTATCTCACTCATGTTAGAAAAACTCATCTTGAACTCCCCGTCTGGTCCTTCAATCTGGTGTCTTTCATGGAGCTTAAACAATAGTGTACAGCTTCCAAACGGCTTGCAAAGGTAAGCATATTATTTTACTTGCCAAATTTTTATTTATATATCACTTAAAAACAGTCAGATAGGTTAATGTTATTAACATTTATCAGACATTATAGCTATCATTATACTGAAAAGTGGATTTTTGTATCTCATTCAAAATGAAAACACTATAAAATTGAGTACTTTTTAAAGTGATAGACTCAATTTACTATAAACTGACTTTTACATTAACATACTTTCTTAACTATGTCTACTCCCAAGAAAAACAGAAGACATTTTATCAAACAGTTTACAAAAGTAAGTGGAGCGGCATTAGCATCCACTGCAGCTTTGTCGTCATGTGGTAAAGCACAAAATTCTGAAAGCACAAAAAGTAAGAAGAAAGAAAAAATATATAATTGGAAATGTGTGACAGTTTGGCCTCCGAACTTTCCTATTCTAGGAGAAGGTGTTAATAATCTAGCCAAAGAACTAAAAGAGTTATCCCATGGGCGTCTTAATATTAAAGTATATGGAGCTGGTGAATTAGTACCTGCACTAGAATGTTTCGACGCAGTACAATTGGGCGGAGTACAAATGATGCATGGAGCTGCATACTATTGGGCTGGTAAAATTCCTGCTTCAGTATTTTTCACAGCAACACCATTTGGTATGAATACAAGACAACAAAATGCTTGGCTATTATATGGTGGCGGAAATGAACTTTGGAAAGAACTATATAATAAAATTGGTTTGGAACCTTTTCCTTGTGGAAACACTGGAGTACAAATGGGAGGCTGGTTCAATAAAAAATTAAACACAGTTGAAGACCTTAAAGGTATTAAGATGCGTATCCCTGGATTAGGAGGAAAAGTATTTACCAAAGCTGGAGGTACTTCTGTTACTGTTCCTGGAGGAGAAATTTACACCAACCTAGAACGGGGTGTAATTGATGCTACGGAATGGATTGGACCTTACCATGACTACCTAATGGGATTTAATAAAATTGCCAAATATTACTACTACCCTGGTTGGCATGAACCATCTGCTACTTTAGAGTTAGTATGTAATAAAGAAGCCTATGATAAATTACCTGAAGATCTTCAAGAGTTAATAAAAACGGTATCTTTGAAATATAATGGTAGTATGATGTCTGAATTTGAAAAGTTCAATACTGAATACCTAGAAAAGATTCAAAAAGAAGGAAAAAATATCATTTTACCATTCCCCGAAGACGTAATGAAAGAATTGAAGAAGAATGCAGACATCGTTATTCAAGACCTTATAGAATCGGATGAATTTGCAAAAAGAGTTTACGAGAGTTTTACGTCATTTAAAGAAAATATTAAACAATGGTCAACAATTTCAACTGATGCTATACAAGAATACCTTTAAACCAATTATTATCTTAACTTTGCGACACTTAAAATATTGATATTCATATAATACATGAGCTCAAAATTATTAAACAACGTAAAGTCAGCTTGTCAGGCAGCTGGTAAATCATTTGTTTACTCTTCACCAGAAGAGAACGACGATAGTCAAGCACAATTCCAATTCATCAGTACTAAAGGTGGTGAAGAAAAAGTAATGGATGCTTTCCTATATACTTTAGAAATGGAATATGTGATGAAACTTCATGAAGAAGCTGTTCAACATGTTATCAACGAGAATCCAAAGTTCGCTGATGCTGACTTCGATACAATGGATGGTCCTCACATGGATGCTGTTGATGAAGCTATTGTAACTTTATCAAAAGACGACACTTACGATGTAGGTGAATTTGTTGAAGAACGTCCTGAAGATGATGAAGGAAATGGTACTCCAATCGACATCTGTCTTCATGTTGCTGAAGTAACTGATGAGGTCATCGAGAAATTCGTTAAAGAATATAACGAAGGTACTTTAAAAATCGATGAAACAGTTCGTTCATTCGAAATCTAGGAATTGATAATTCTAAAGTGATTCTATCACTTAAAACAAATAAAAAGAGGTAAGACGGATTTTAATAATCTATCTTACCTCTTCTTTTATTATGAGAAACTCTCTTTAGTCTCTTAAACGACCGCTAATAGAATCTCTTACTTTTTTCTCATCTCTTTGGATAAACCTATTTGCCATCGAATTAAATACAATCGCAAATACAGGTAAGAAGAATCCGATTTCGAACTTACCATTGTTTTCTCCAACGATCTCTGTTCCTTGCATGTACCCATAGTACATGTTTAAACCGATCACTGCAAAAATCAAAACAGCATTCAATAAATTAATTTTCACTTGTTTCATTCTATCGTTGAATGAAATCAATGAAAATAAAGCAACAACTGCAGATAAACCTGAAACGATAGCAATAGCGATTGTATTGATCGCATCACCTTCTGTTCCTTTATCGATCGTTAATTCAGTTGCTGTTAAAGTTGCTGTTACTCCTTCTCCTTGTCCTGCCCAAATTGGAGCAAAAATTACAGCAGTCATCGCTACTGTAATCAAGAAAAGGAAAATTGATTGAACTCTTTGAATCATCTTAAAATTTTCTCTTTAGGTTTAATTATAAAGCAATCTTATCTACTCTATTTTGATGACGTCCTCCTTCAAACTCTGTAGAGATGAAAGTATCTACAATTTCAATAGCTCTTACTAAAGAAATAAAACGAGCAGGCATTGATAATACATTTGCATTATTATGTTGACGTGTTAATTGTGCTAAGACAGGTTCCCAGCATAATCCACATCTTACACCTTGGTGTTTGTTTGCTACCATTGAAACTCCGATACCACTACCACAAATAGTAATACCAAATTCAGCTTCACCATTTTCAACAGCTTCTGCCAACGGGTGAACATAGTCTGGATAATCACAAGACTCAGCAGAGAAAGGACCAAAATCTTTCACTTCATGACCATTTTTTTCTAAATGTTCAATGATTGCCTTCTTATACTCGTAACCAGCGTGGTCACCACCAATTGCCAATTTCATAATGATATAATTATAAGTTTTTAAAGCGTATTATTACTACGATACTTGCAAAGTTATCAATACTTTTTCTTACTTCACGTTATGTTTATAGTTATTGAGCCTTATCGTTTTCTTCCTCCAACAAATGGAGGTCATAAAGCTTGTTATCATGTCTGTGAAGAAATTTCCAAAAAAACAGAACTGACTTGTATTACAACCACAAACAACCCTGAATTGGACATTCCTTTTCAAGTGGAAAAAGTATTCGCCGACAAAATTACAAAATATATAAATCCTTTTGTCGGTTGGAAAATATATAAATCTGCAAAACGGCTCAAAGCTACACATATTTTATTAAATCAACCCTTTATGGGGTTATTGATGATCCCTGTTGCTAGAATTTTAGGAGTAAAACTTCTTATCTTCTCTCATAATATTGAATTCATGAGATTTAAGAGTATGGGAAAGATCTGGTGGCCACTTATGAAAGCACTAGAAACGTTCACCTACAAAAACGCTGATCAGGTTCTTTTCATTTCAAATGAAGATAAACAGTTTGCTATGGATTCTATGAACATTGATCCAAATAAATGTATCGATATGCCATACGGTACTTCTGTTAACCAATTTCCTTTAGATATTCCTGATAATAAAAAACAGCTTTATAAAGAACATCACTTAAATGATGATATAACTACTCTGTTTTATTTTGGTCCGATGGATTATGCTCCTAATCAAAAAGGATTAGAAAATTTGTTATATGAAATCATTCCTATTTTAAGAAAAAACACAGACTTTAAATTTCACTTATTTCTTGCAGGGAAAGGGTTATCAGAAAAAGAAAGTAACTATATCTCTTCTTCAAAGGATATCACTTGGTTAGGTTTTGTAGATAGTCTTGATTTATATATTAAAGGAACGGATTTAATGCTTAATCCTATTTGGATTGGTGGAGGTGTAAAAATCAAACTCATGGAATCCCTTTCATTAGGTGCTACGGCAATTTCTTACAAAAGTGGTAGTTATGGAGTAAACACTTCTACATTAGGAGAAAAAATAAAAGTGATCCCTGATCAAGATGCACAAGCGTTTAGTGATGAAATCATAAAACTATCCCGAAAAGAGAAAGTACCTACTCCGAATTCGTTCTATGCTTATCATAATTGGGAAAAGATCACAGATCGAATTTTAAAGCGACTTTTATCATAAGGTTTTAGGGCTTAATTTTAAGAGAATTTTTGGCGTTATATTTTTAAAAATGACTTTAGCAGAAACGATCGCGGATCTAATCAATAAATCACCATTTCTTCAGGAAGGAATTTCAGAAGGCATTGTCAATTACAGTGCATTGGCTAGAAAAATGAACCCTGAGGTAAATGTATTAATGGATAAAGAGATCCAAGAAGGAGCTATTGTAATGGCTTTAAAAAGAATGGCCCATAAAATTGAACCTTCGAGAATGGAGGAACAAGCAAAGGAATACATTCGACATATGGGTGATATTCTCGTCCGTTCGGATCTTGTCGATTTTGCTTATAAGAACTCTCCAACACTGATTAGTTGCCAAAAAAACTTATTGGAACTTGTACAAGGCAATAGTAGTGACCTATTTCATGCCTCTTCTAAAGGAATGCATGAAACCAATATAATTACCAGTAAATCTTTTGCCCCTAAAGTAAGAGAACTGTTTCTGAAAGAAGAAAAGCTGACAGAAATACAAGAACTTGCCGCTGTTACCATGAGGATGCCAATGTCTTATGACAAGGATGCTCCCGGTGTTTTTTATTTTATTTTGAAGACTTTAGCCTGGAATAAAATTAACGTAGTGGAATTTATCTCTACCAAACATGAATTCTCTATTGTTATTGAAAAAAGGGAAATCAACAAGACATTCAACCTTCTTCATAACATGAAGAATGGATAAAAAAATACTCAATAAATTATCTGCATTTATTGAGTATTTCCATCAAGCCAAAAGACCTTATTGATATTTACCTATGATTTCTTTTTGATTTTCTTTGCTCACTGCCTCACCAGTCAGTACATAATGCTCAATAAAAATCATTTGCTCTTTAGTGTATTGCTTAAACTTTCCTTTTACAATTCCTCCAATAAAAGCAGGTTTAGTTCTATATGTTTGTGTGATAATTAATTTACAACGCTCTTCATCAATAGGCTTTACTTCATATTCCGCAAAAGTATATTCTGGTACTGTAGGTACTCCTTCACCATCGAAAACCTTAGCTTTAAAATACATAGTTTGCTCATCGAACTCTACCAGCTCCTCCCTCACTAGTTTTTTCCCTTTGTCGTCCAATTGACAAACTCGCTCACACCCTATCTCACTTTTAGTACTCCCATTAATTAATTCAGATTTGACAATCCCTGCATGGTATTTTGATACATCTGCAAATTCATTCCCAACAACATTCCATACTTTTTCCGCCGATGACGGGATCACTCTTTCAATTGAGAAAGTATGTGTCCTTTTTACTTTTTGAGCAGATGCATTTTTGAATGAGAATAACATAGAGATAACTGACATAAGAATAATGCTTTTAATTTTCATAATTAGTTGAATTATTGATATATACAAAGCTACCTTATCCTATTCCCTATCTCTTGTGATATCTTTTCAAAAACTTGTCAAAACTAGTCAATGCTATTTCTGTAATCTCTTGGCGATGATTTATACATAGCTGAAAAAGACTTAGAAAAATGTGCTATATCTTCAAATCCACAATCATAAGCTATATCGGATATTCTAAGTGAAGTAGTTTTCAGCAGTCCTTCGGCTTTTTCTAACCGTTTACCTACAATATATTTTTTGGGAGTCATATTATAAATCTCCTTAAACTTCCTCTGAAAAGTAGAAAGACTCATACCTGATAAAAAAGCAAAGTCTTCAAGCTTCAAATTTTCAAAGAGATTTTTATTTATTACCTCTTGGAATTGATAAGCTTTAGATTGAAATAGTTGTCCTAAAAAAAAGTTAAACTCTGAAGTATCAATAGAAATAAGAATACTAATTAGTTCTCGTACTTTTATCTTCAAATATTCATCTGTCATCAGTTTCTTATTTTCAATATTAAACCTTAACCCCTCAAAAAAATGATCAATAGTCTTATTCGAAGATATTTTGATTAGAGGAGGCACTTCTACTTCATTTTTCAAAGATTGTAATTCAATGGGCAATTCATTGTTGTAAACATCCTGCAATACATTAGGCAATAACTGAAAAGCAATTACCTCATAAGGCTCTTCCTCATTGTTCTCCAACCAATGATTTACAAATTGTCCACATCTCATCAACAACATATCTCCACCATTGATATGAATTAAATCTGTAGATGAAATGATTTTTGATTTACCTCGATAAACATAAATTAATCGAGCTTGATTATCTAAAGGTGACTGCACCTTATATGGAGGTCGAAATTGAACTTTGCCTAGAATAAGCTGATCATTCAATGAATAACTAATACGATGAATTGGAGTACAGTTTAAAAGTTAAAAAAAATCTTATTTAAAGATAGGGGTAAATCTTGTTTCATTTGTCTCTAATGTGAACTTAACATCAAACCACTTAACTTTACTAAAACAATGAATAAGCTAAAGTTTTCTCCTTTTTATTTATTATCCCTTCTCCCTATCAATGTTCTTTATATTTTTTCTGACATTCTGTACGTATTTATCTTTAAAGTATTTCAATACAGAAGAGACATTGTGATGGATAATTTAATCAAATCATTTCCTGAAAAGAAATATCGAGAAATAAGAGAAATCGAAAAACGATTTTATCATCACTTCTGTGATATAATGTTCGAGAGTATCAAAACGCTAACCATGAATAAACGGGAAATCGAAAAACGATTTAAAATAAAAAATCCAGAACTAATTCAAGAACTCTATCATCAAAATAAAAATATTGTGTTGTACTCCGCTCATTTAGGAAATTGGGAGTGGTGTACTTTTTTACCATTATTTCTAGATCATCAAGTAACGGCATTCTATCAACCACTTTCAAATAAATACTTTGATGAGTTGATGAAATTAATTAGAAGTAGATTGGGGGTTTTATGTATTCCTTCTCAAAATGGGTATAAGACACTATTAAAGTTGAAAGCAGAGAAGAAATTAACCTTTAATTTAATTATTGGTGACCAAAGCCCTAGTCACAAATCTTCAAGATATTGGACACACTTTCTTCATAGAGAAACGGCATTCTTAATGGGAGCAGATGTGATATCCAATAAAAACAACTGTGCTGTTATTTATCCACAATGTATTAAAGTAAAAAGGGGAGTCTATGAGACCCAATTTATATTGTTAGATGAATCGCCAAGAGAATCTCAGAAGCATTCAGTTATTGAAAAATACTCCAAAGCCCTTGAAGAAAATATCAATCAACAACCTTATTTATGGTTATGGAGTCATAATCGTTGGAAATTATCAGCATAACCTGTTGATAAGTATTCACAACTAACAAGAATGTTGATAACTTTTCAAGATTACCGTTGTTTACCAAGTGTGATTTTGAAAAGTTATCAACATTTTAAGTTTTATATCAAATCTTCTGAGATTTTATCTCCAAAATACTTTTCTAACTCCTCTAGTGTTGAATCTGAATTCTCAACATCTTTCACAACTTCACCATTTTCTAACATAACGATCCTTGTACTTATCCCAGTAACGTGTTGTAAATCGTGACTTGAAACAATAGCTGTTACACCTTCTTCTGCTAATTTTTGTATTTTCATACGTAACCATTGTTGAGAAGTAGGATCTAGATTTGCAAAGGGCTCATCTAAAATTAATAGATCAGGGTTACCGATTAAAGCACCTAAAATACCCGTCTTATTTTTATTTCCTTTGGATAGATCTTTGATTAACTTCTTGCCAGAAATAAAATCTTCGCCATAGAAGTTTTTTGTTTGCTCTAAGAAATCTTCCAAATCACCCTTATTCCAACCATGTAACTTAGCTACAAACTCTAAATACTCATAAGATGTCATAAATGGAACTAGGAAGGTATCGTCTAAAAAAGAACCTGTAAATTTTTTCCAATCTTCTGTTTTGGAAACATCTTCCTCTTTGATTTCAACTTTGCCTTCAGATGCTTCTATCAGGTCTAATAATAAACTTAAAAATGTTGTTTTTCCAGCTCCATTATTACCAACTAATCCAATAATTTCTTGGGGCTGTATTGATAAGTTATCTAATGAGAGTGCTGTCTTTGTTTTATATACTTTAGTCAGTTTTTCTACTTGTATCATAATCTTAGCTATTTTTAAATCCTTCAGTCATTTTATATCTTTTTTCAATCAAGTTATCAGTAACTAAATTGATTAACGGTCGATGTACCAGCATTCCCAACACTCCAATCACTACGATAGAAATAAGTGCAGCTTTTAACGAAATGAGATAATAAAACCCACCAAATATGATGAGAACTCCCATTAATATCGGGAAAACCATCAGCATGTGTTTTGCTTGCACTCCTTGAAAATTAAATGCATTCTGTTGATCTAAATCTACCTTCTTCTCATTGTAAGTGGCTAAAAACATCATTAGTAAAAGATTGACTCCTACACTATAGAAATAGCCTACACAAATCATGACTGTTACAATTGGCTTAATGGCTAAATAGATTAAACTTAAAGGCAATACAACAAGCGTTGTTAAGCCTGCATACATCAGATATTTCGCTTTTACGTATTCTTTCATCGTAAAAGGTTGAGTTCTGATAAAACTAAAGTATGAACCTTCCCATGCGAACATAAATTGCCCAAAGGTTGAAGGAATCATCGTTGCAGGAAAAAATGAGAAGAAGAACAATTGAATATCCCCAGAATTCTTATCAAAAATGGTGAAGAATGGATACAAAATAAATACAACAGACATGATTAAAGACTGACGCATTCTCTTGTTCCTGAGAATCATTTTTGATTCATAAACAATAAAGGTCCAAAGTTGCGAATCTCCTTGAATGAAATTACCAAGGTCAAAAGATGAATAGGAAGTCGAATTTGTTTCATCATCCAAATACAGTTTTTTCTTTAACAATTGATGTGTGATCGCAAAAACAGCACAATAAATGATTACAGGAATTATTAATAGCAAAGGCATCGCTATAACTTTATCTACGATTACTTGGTAATAATCTGATAAGAAAATGTATTGCTTAAAATCCAAATACAAAACACCCGATAACACTGCCATTATCAAGACCCAACTCCAAAACCTTTTCCCGATTGTCTTACCAAAATTATATGACAGTGACGTGTTGATAAATAGTTGAAGAGTCATAACAACTAACCAAATAATCAATGAACTTTTATCTACTCCTGATCCAATACAAACGGATATCAAAAACAAAAAGGGGAAATAATTGAAGAAAGTAAATAAAGATCTCACTTGAAGAAATACCAATAGAGTTGATTTTTTAATTGGTAAGTACAAGTATGGCTTCAAGTTGAACTTTGTCGTACTTTCTAAAATCGACCTTACTAAAAGGTCTCCAAGTACATAGTAAAATATATACTTATTAAGTACGCTTAAAACATCTAGATCTGGGAACTCCTTAGTTATTATTTTTTCAATAAAAACCCCCATAAGAACTGTTATGGCGGAAAAATATAGAAGCAATAGCACCAAAAAGAATGAAGTTACTACACTTGGAATATCATAAACTTGACGTTTCTTCTCCAAGAAGTAATTGTACGTTAGTTTTAGTAACATTTAGTTAAAGGATTGATTAAAAGAGAGATTAAATGGAACAAAGCAGCTGTTCCTTATTTATATATTAAATATAGATATAAAAAAAAGGTTAGCCAACATCTTGTGTTAACTAACCTTCTATATCTAATGAATGTGGCGCCGACTTACTCTCCCGGGGGTTAACCCAGTACCATCAGCACTGTAGGGCTTAACTGC
>NZ_JABAIL010000013.1 GCF_012641475.1 Flammeovirga agarivorans
ATAGTAATAAGTTACAAACTTATGACATAAACAAATTCGTAGTGACACTGCGTTTAACACTACGAATAGAGTGAAATTTCATGAAAATTACAATGGATTTGAAACACCAGAAAAATAACATTCTTAATTCTTTTATTGATGAAACTATCGAAAAAGGATATTGGGAAAACTTTAATGATATTCATATTGATGATATTGATGAAGAATATTCAAATAAAACATCATGGGTTGAAGGTGGGTTAAAATGCTTAAACGATACTAAAGGATACCTTGAGAAAGAATATAAGGATTTTACTTCTTTCTTAATCATTCCATTAGAATCATATGTTACAAAAGTCGGTGTTAATTTTAAAGATGAAGAAACTTTAATTAGAGAATTAAGTTATACACCACCTTCGTTGTATATATGTGAAAAAGGGTGGGATAATTTAAAACAGACATTAGATTATGGTATCCTATTACAAAATGATATAATAAAATTTAAGGACTTTATTTTTTATCATGTTGAATATAAAATTGATGGAGATTCTGAGTTCAGAAGATCAATTATTGTATGTTATTAAATAATACCTTAGGATTATATTCACATTTAAGTACTCAAAAAACATAGATACAAAAAATCACCCCAATTGCTCTAATCCTATTACAGAACAATTGAGGTGATCTTTTTATTTAAGGAAGAGAGAATTACATCTCAAAGTACTTGGCAAGATAAGTATCATTAGATTCCTTCATCCAGTCTACTAAAGCATCTTTTAGTTCTTCAACCTTAGCTTTGTATTTTTTCTCATCAATCACATTTTCTAATTCCTTCGGATCTTTCTTCAGGTCATACAATGCATTTGGTCCTTCACTGTAGAAAACATATTTATACTGACCGTCTGTAATCATTCTACAGACATAATCATTTTTATGTGGATAAGTTCTTTCACAAACATTGTATTTACGCCATGAAGTCTTCTTTTCATTTACCAAAGGTCTTAGAGATGCACCTTGTACTTGTTTTGGAATTTCAATGCCACAATAATCAAGAATGGTAGGCATAATATCGATAATACTCACTTGATGCGTATCTTTCACCATCTTCTTGTTTTGCGATTGTGGTGCCTTAATAATTAATGGAACGCGTACTAACTCATCGTAGAAGCCATCTAAACTTTTACCCATCGCTCCAAATCTACCTTGAATATCACCATGGTCAGAAGTAAAAATAATCAACGTATTGTCATATTGACCTGTCTCTTTTAAAGAAGCGATAATACGGCCTACTTCTTCATCCATGTATTTCACTTGAGACCTGTAGATAGCCAGATATTCTTTAATACCTTCTTCGCCTACCAATTTACCCAATCTTTGGGCATCCATATTGTTTGCGTTCGGGTGTACTTTGTCCACTTCGCTCATGTCTACCTTCATCTTATCTCTATCATACATGCTAAAATAAGGTTCAGGCATGGCCCATGGAATATGTGGAGGATGGTAGCTGACAGTGATCATCCAAGGTTCTCCTTTTTTAGCTTTTACCGTTCGAATTGCTTCATTTGTAATCGAAGTATGCGGTAGTAATTCTACCGGAATAGAAGTTTCTCCAGTAGCTAAAATCCCTTTATGTTTCCATTTTGTTGCTTCTGTCGCTTCTGCTGCTTCTTTATATACTTTACTTTGATACAGCGGATATCCCCAAAGTTCTTTGTCAGATGGTTTCGGGTTGATCTTTGCCATTCCATCAACTAATTTTTGCTTGTAGTTTTTGCTCGCTTCATAAGAATGTGATTGACCTTTTAACAAACTACCTTTGTAACATTTCAATTCCTTTTTCTTACCGATATGCCACTTACCATAATGACCTGTAAAGTACCCTTCATCGTATAAAATATTTTCCGTTAAAAGGTATTCAATTTCCTCCACACCATGCTGTTTGTATTTGGCATTGGGTTTAGTCATTAAATTATTAATAATCGTATTACTGTGTGGGTACATTCCAGTAACAAATGTTCCTCTTGCAGGAGAACATGAAGGAGTTGTCACGATAGCATTACTGAAATATGCTCCATTATCTGCCAGTGCATTCAGGTTGGGTGTATCAAAACCTTTATCTACAAACTCAAGACCGTACCAAACATGTTGATCCGTCTGAATAAATAATACATTAGGTTTCTCTTGCCCAAAAGCATTCATAGCTAGTAAGCCAACTAAAAATGCAATAAGTAATCTCTCTTTCATCTGTAAAAAATTTACCTTTTAAATAAAAAGGGTAGTAGATAATAATTTCATTTCTAAACTCTCCTAAAAGTAGTTATGGATCAAAATTAAGAACCGTAGTTATGGAATGGGTTTAATGTTGTATCAAACTGATTTAATATTTGAGCAATGAAGAGATTTTACTACTCTTTTACAATAAAAGTATACCTCAAAACCATCATGTGTTTTCCTTTTTGTCTGAAGAATCAGGAAGTAGCATAGCTTATTAGAGAAATACTGATTTAAAGTTGGTGTAAAAAAAACTACCCTTCGGAGGAAAAATCTCTTTATGTCATTACATATAAATCAAATATCGTCATTTTATAACACAACCTTATCAATTCAATAGCACAAAATAAGCGATAGTGAAATTGTTAGTTAGAAGTTTCTTTTTTATCAAAAATGTGAGAAGCTCTATTGATATTGTATTACAATGATGTGGAAACATAAATGAATTATTACTTGAAATGAAAAAAAATATTCTTCTTGCAGCCTCACTGTTATCAGTGATGACTTTCTTTTCTTATACTTCCATAGAGAAGAAGAAACCCAAAAAGCCGAATGTAATCGTAGTCTTAGTCGATGACCTAGGATATAAGGATGTTGGTTTTAATGGTAGTAAAGAAATCCCTACACCTAATATTGACAGAATTGCTCATGAAGGGGTGAAGTTTACGAATGGATATGTATCGTATGCAGTTTGTGGTCCTTCAAGAGCAGGGTTGATTACAGGAAGATACCAAGACCGCTTTGGTTCAGGAAGAAATCCTCTTTGGGCTCCAAATGATATTGATCAAGGGTTAAGTGTCGACGAAGAAACTATTGCAGACGTTTTAGGAAGAGAAGGCTACAAAAGTATGGCATTAGGTAAATGGCACTTGGGAGCACATGAGAAACTGAGACCTTTGAAAAGAGGATTTGATGAGTTTTATGGTTTCCTGACGGGTGGCCATAAATATTTCCCTGAAGAATGGATCTTAAATGATATCTCTGAAATCAAACAACATAGTGATGCTTACAAAACAAAGTTGTTGCATAATAATACTAGGGTAGATGAGAAAGAATATTTAACGGATGCACTATCTAGAGAAGCTGTTCGCTTTGTAGATGAAAATTCAGATAAGCCATTTTTTATGTATTTAGCATACAATGCTCCACATGCTCCTTTACAAGCTACGCCAAAATACCTTAAACGTTTTTCTCATATTGAGAACAAAAAGAGAAAAACTTATTGTGCTATGGTTTCTGCTGTAGATGATGGTGTAGGTTTACTTTTAGATAAATTGGATGAAAAAGGAATAGCTGACAATACGATCGTTATTTTCTTATCAGACAACGGAGGGACTCCAAAGATTACAGCAGATAATGCTCCTCTAAGAGGTCATAAAGGTAATTTATTCGAAGGTGGTATTCGTGTTCCATTTGCTATGCGATGGCCAAATATGATTGCCAAGAATTCCGTTTATGAGCGCCCAGTTATTTCTTTGGATATTATGGCAACTGCAGTAGAATATGCGAATGCTAAACCAAAAAAACAATTGGATGGGGTAAACATTGTCCCTTATATCACAAAGGAAAAGCAAGGAGATCCGCATCAGTCTCTACGTTGGAGAAGTTTTGATAAGAAAACCTACACGGTACGTATGGGTGATATGAAATATATCCGTCTTTACAACAGAAAGACAAATAAGACGAGACAAGAATTTTATGACCTTTCTAAAGATATTTCAGAATCAGACAATTTAACATTACCCAAAGAGCAGAAAAAAGAGTTGCAAAAGGAATACGATCAGTGGGTAGAGCAGATGGTTGTACCCAAGTATCTAGGACTTTTACAAGATAAAAAATACTCAGAGTTAAATCCTGACCGATTTAATGTTCTTGCGTATTAAAGATCCAACGTTATATCAATTCACCTAAATAAAAAGACCTACTCTTAATAAGGGTAGGTCTCTTTGTATCTATTTTATGTCAGTTTATTGTTCTTTAGTCATTTGTAAAACACCAATAAATTGATTTTCAATAGTAAAATCGATAAGCCATTAAACTATGCAGACTATTATTATTTAGAGGCTTTATTGAGAAAAAAGGAATATGATATGAATGATAAATTGGCTTTTGTTATTGATTAGCTGATAAAAATAAAAAGGGTAGTTTTTAAGCTGCCCTTTTTATTTATGGTATTGAATACTACCATTTCTCTTATATCTATTAATTATAGATTCCGATTTTATAGTTGATTCTTTATTGATGTAAACAGATTTTGATACATCATCTATATTAATTACCGAAGTATAAATAAGCTTTTCACTTAATGATGAAAGGACTTCAAGCACTAGAATTTCACTATCTAATTGAGCTTTTTCGAGTTGAATTGAAAATGTTCCTTGTAAATTGGAATATCCACAAGTAAGCAATTCCAGCTTATCATTGTTTGGCTTTAATACTTCTATATGATAAAGAGTAGGTTCTTCTGTTTCTATCGATCCTGATAACTTTATTCGTTCAACTTTTTCGGTAAGACTAACTATTTTAATCTGCTTCTTTTGGTTGATATTTTGTTTTACCAAGTAAGAAAAAAGTACTAAGGTAAAACAGAATAATACCCCCAGAAAGAATAGTTTTTTAAAGGGGTGTTTCATATTTGCTGATCACTAATAATTTATATCACAAAATTAAATCGTATTTATCAGCAAACCTTTCAAATTTCAATTCAAAACTATCAAAAAACAGTTATTTATACTAAAATTAATAGGAGTGTTCATCAAGTTTCACTTTACCCCAGAATACTCTATATACAATAAATGTGTAAGTCAATACTAAAGGCGTACCTATTGCCGCAATAGTTAACATCAATTCTAGACCTTTTTCTGAAGCAGCAGCATTATAGATAGTCAGACTATTTGCCGGATCATTGGTAGCAATTAATAAAGAAGGATATAATTGAATAGCTACCATTATTAATAACAGGCTAAAGGTGAGTGATGAAAATACAAAAGCCGATAAATATTTCTGTTTTTTAGCTAACCTTGGAATATTGGCAATACTTAAAACAGCCAATACAGGTAGTATAAATAACTCAGGATATTCTTTAAACCTTTCTGCCAAATGAGGTAAGAAGATTAAAGTATACAAACTCATGATAATGTACATGATGATAAAACCAATCATACACTTTTCTAACATCTGAACGACATGATCAAATAATTTACCTTCTGTTTTTAAAGAAAGGTAGATTGCTCCATGCATCATCATCATAGCTAAAGTAGTTAGCCCTACAATAATAGAATAGGGGTTCAAAAACATCCATAAGTTTGGTTCAATGGCATCAAAATTCTCATCCAAAGGAAAACCTTGTAAGACATTACCTAATACCACCCCTAACAGAAAAGCGATCATTGCACTTGAAATAGAGTAGGACACATCCCACATACTTCTCCACCATTTCATAGGTTCTTTACTTCTAAATTCTATTGAAATAGCTCTAAGAATTATAAACCAAATAAATAACATAAATGGTATGTACATGGCTGAGAATAATGTCGCATAGAAAACAGGGAAACCAGCAAATAGAGTTCCTCCTCCAATCACAAGCCATACTTCATTACCATCCCAGACTGGACCAACAGCATTTAATGCTATTCGTCTACTTTTATCATTATTGATAAATAAGTGCATAGCACCTGCTCCTAAATCGAAACCATCTAAGATTCCATATCCTGAAAATAATGCCCCTACTACAAGATACCAGAGCGTAGGGTAATCTAATCCTAAAAATGTCTCCATAATTAATCTTTTGAGTAGAAGTTATTAATGTCTTTTTGATGTATTCTATGATCGATCAATTCACTATCATCTGGACCATGTTTGATTTTCTTATTCAATAGGTAAATAAATAAGGCAAACAATAATGTATAGATGAAGGTAAACATGATCAATGAAAACAATACTTGTTCTGCTCTAACAGACCTTGATAAGGCATCTGAAGTTCTCAATAAACCATAAACCACCCATGGTTGACGCCCCATTTCGGCTGCAAACCAACCAAATTGATTCGCTAATTGAGGTAAGATCACTGCAAAAACAAAAATCCATAAGAGCCATTTATGATTGTATAATTGATTCTTCCATAGTAAAAAGGAGCCTATTAAGGACAATCCTATGAGCATCATTCCAATGCCTACCATCAGATGATAAAATTGAAATATGGCATTTATCTGTGTCGGTTGATCATTTTCATCAAAAGCATCAAGACCTTTCACTCGGGTATCAAAGTTTTGATACAACAGGAAAGACAACCCTCCTGGCACTTTAATACCATAGACTTCTTTACTTTCTTGATCTACCCAACCAAATAAATACAAATCAGCGGGGTCCTCAGAATGATAATGTCCTTCGAATGCGGCTAATTTTGCGGGTTGATTTTCTGCAACTCCGTCAGCAGAAAGGTGCCCCAAGAATAATTGAACTAAGGAGAAAACAGTAGCAGCTGCAAGGCCAATTTTTATACCTAGTTTAGAAATCTCTTCGTGTCTATCTCTTACTAAGTAATAGGCATGTACACTTATAAATAAGAATGCTCCAGCTAAAAAAGCTCCGACCCACACATGAAGAATACGTTCAACACTAGAAGGGTTAAATACCATTGCCCAGAAGTCAGTGATTTCTGCTCTAGCTTCCATACCTTCTCCAACTATATGATAACCAGCAGGTGTTTGCTGCCAACTATTTGCGACCACAATCCAAATGGCAGAGAACATAGAACCAAGAAAAACACCCACTGTGGCGAAAAAGTGAGTGATAGGTTTTACTTTATTCCAACCAAAAAGTAATATTCCAAGGAAGCTACTTTCTAAAGCAAAAGCGAAAATACCTTCGGCAGCAAGTGCAGAACCGAAAATATCACCTACATACCTAGAATAGGTGGCCCAGTTTGTCCCAAACTCAAACTCCATAACGATACCGGTAGCTACACCAATACCAAAAGTAAGTGCAAATATTTTGGTCCAAAATCTAGTGAGAATTTCATAATTTTTGATTCCTGTTTTTAGGAACATGCCTTCTGAGATGACCAGCATCAAACCGATACCTATACTCAATGGGGGATAGATATAATGAAAGGATACTGTAAAGGCGAATTGAATACGAGATAATATTTCTACATCCATAATTGGTTTGGAGCGTAGTTATAGTTAAATAGATTATTTTATAAAGTTAAATTCAAAAATCTAACATACAAAAGACTATTTGTAGATTGTTATTGTTTCTTGTTTAATCATTATTCTTTGATGAATAAATGCTGTTTATATAAGTGATTTTTTGAAATGTATTACAACATTAATATCATGAACTAAGATTAGTTATCTTGCAGCATTAACCTAGCACATATGGATCGATTTAAATATATAATCACTTTAGTTTTTTTCTGTATTCCTATACTATGTTGGTCTAATGATGAATTAGAGGATCTATTTCTTCAATTGGATGAAATTATTCAGCAGATCCCTAGTTTAGATCAGAAAAAGGAAGAAAAAATTAAGAGCTTAAAAGAGGCATTAGCGCTTAACGAGAATTCATTGAAAGAAAAGTACTTTCTAGCAGAAGAACTCTTTTTGGCATATGAGTTTTATAAATTTAAAGAGGCGATACACTATGCTTTCCTTCAAAGAAAATTGGCAAGAGAATTAAATGATCAAGATTTAATAAATAGAAGTAATCTTAATCTATCAATCCTACTTATCAATTCAGGAAGCTACGAAGAACCTGCCACAATTATGCAAAAGATCGACCGACAATCACTTAATGATGATCGATGGAAACAGTATTATGAGACGCAAAAAACATTATACAATCAATTATTTGCTTACACTCCAACCATAGAACTAAAAGAGGTCTACTTGAAAAAGTACCTTAGTTATTGTGATACCTTATTGAACCTTGTCTCTGAGAATTCAGATAGCTATTTAGATATTAAAGAGACTTTTGCTTTAGATAAAAGAAATCTATTAGATGCTAGAAAAATAAGTTCACTCCGTTTATCGAGAACTAGTATAGGAGAGAGGGTTTACTCAAAAGCTGCCTACATGCGGTCGCTCACCTATGAGTTAGAACATGATGATTTAAACCAAAAAAAATACTTAATACTATCCGCCATTTCTGATATTAAGGGGAATATTAAAGACAATGCCTCTATAGCTTCTCTAGCACTAAAATTATACAACGAAAATGAGATAGAACTTGCTTATAAATATATACATGTTGCTAATGAAGATGCATTGTTTTTTGGTTCGAAATTAAGAGCCATCCAATTGGGTAACGTTATGCCATTAATTTCAAAATCGTATGAAGCCCAATTGCAAGAAAAAAATAATATACTGCAATTGTATACGATCTTAATTAGTGGTTTAATCATCATAGCTCTTGCTGCTGTTTTCTTTAGTCTTCAACAATTAAAAAAGTCTAGAGTCGCAGGAAAAGAATTAGAATCCACAAATCATGAATTGGGCGATGCTGTTGAAAACCTCTCAAAAGCAAATTCACAACTTAGACAACTGAGTATAGATTTGAAAAACACATCACATATAAAAGAAGTCTACCTCGGTGAATTCCTAAAAATATGCTCTGATTATATCGACAAACTTGAACATCAGAATATACACGCTCAAAAAATGTTAGTCGGAAGAAAGTATTCTAAATTTCTTGAAGAGTTAAAAAATCAAGATGTTCGTAAAACCGAAATGAAAGATTTTTATCAGAATTTTGATCAGACATTTCTGTCCATTTACCCCAATTTTATTGAGCAGATAAATGATCTTATCGATGAAAGTGCTCCTGTTATTGTAAAACAAAAAAGTCTTCTAAATACTGAATTAAGAGTTTTTGCTTTTATCAGATTGGGAATTTCTGATTCACATAAGATAGCTAAGTTATTAGGAACGTCCGTTACAACGATATATAATTATAGAGTTAAGCTCAGAAATAAAGCTAGAGGAGATAGAGATCTTTTTGAGGAACAAGTGATGGAAATTGGCAATAGTGAAGACTAGAAAATTAGATTTTAGTAGTTATTTTAAATATAAAAATCACTACTAATTTCATGTGTTGAAAATTATATATAACACTGTATATCAATATATTAATTTAACTAATTCACTACTAAAATACTACTCAAGCTTTACTTCGCTTTAAATTCCTTGTTGTTTTGTCTTGTCATCAGATAGTTCAATAACTATTACTACCTATGGCAAGAAAGTATTTACAATTTTGACAAGGAATAAAGTATGAAAAGGATTTTAACAACAGCTTTAGCCGCTGTATTACTTATCGGATGTGCTAAAGAAAATCAACTTCCAAAGGAAAAAGAAATAACCGACTTAAGTTCTTCTACACCTAGTAAAGTTTCTGTATTTACTACTGCAAAAGATACAGAGCTAAAAATGTCTAATACTGGACAAAGTGAATTTAAAAAAGCTGATCAAGCTAAAGAAAACGAAGTCTCCATCTTTATCAATCCGGAAAAGCAGTATCAAGAGTTTTTGGGAATTGGTGGTGCAATAACTGATGCCTCTGCGGAAGTATTTGCGAAGCTTTCTAAAGAAAAGCAAGAGGAATTATTGAATGCATATTATGGAGAGGACGGCATCGATTATACGATAATTAGAACTTCAATTCATAGTTGTGATTTTAGTTCTGGAAGTCATACATATGTAGAAGAAGGTGACAAAGAATTAAAAACTTTCGACATTGAGCATGACAGAAAGTATCGATTGCCAATGATTAAGAGTGCCATTAAAAAAGCTGATGAGAACCTTACTTTTTATGCCTCTCCATGGTCACCTCCGGCCTTTATGAAAGGGAAAAAAGATATGTTACAAGGAGGATCTTTACTCCCTGAATATTTTGATTCTTGGGCGAACTATTATATCAAATTTATACAAGAATATGAAAAAGAAGGTATAGATGTTTGGGGCGTAACGATTCAAAATGAACCAATGGCTGTTCAGACTTGGGAGTCTTGTATCTACAGTGCAGAACAGGAGCGTGATTTCTTAAAAAATCATTTAGGACCTGCATTTGAAAAAGCTGGGTTTGCAGATAAAAAGATTGTTGTATGGGATCATAATAGAGACCTAATTGTCAACAGAGCAAATACAATTTTCGGAGATCCTGAAGCTGCAAAATATGCTTGGGGTATTGGTTTTCACTGGTACGAAACTTGGGCAGGTGGGGAACCTATGTTCGATAATTTAGGCATTGTCAAAGAAAACTTTCCTGATAAGCAATTATTATTTACTGAAGGATGTAATGAAGGATTTGATGCTTCTAAATATCAGTATTGGCCTAATGCAGAACGCTATGGTAAATCGATGATCAATGATTTTAATAAAGGTACTGTAGGTTGGACAGATTGGAATATTTTATTAGACCAAAATGGCGGACCAAACCATGTAGGTAACTTCTGTTTCTCACCAATCCATGCAGATACTGATAAAAATGAATTGATATTTACACCATCATATTATTATATCGGTCACTTCTCAAAATATATTAGACCAGGAGCAAGAAGAATTAGTACTGCTGTAAGTAGAAGTGTTCTTGAAGCTACTACTTTCCTAAACACAGATGGAAGAATGGTATCTGTTGTTATGAATAGTACTGATGAACCTATCTCATATGCAGTATATGTAGACGGCCAAGAAACTCAAGTAGAGATTCCTGCTAGAGCAATTCAAACACTTTTGTATTCAAATGACCAGAAAACTATATAGATTACCATAATAAGGGCAAAATAAGACTACTATAAATAAATAAAGTAGTCCAAGAAAACCTTTATTAAAATAAAACCCCTTACATTAAAGTAATGTAAGGGGAGTATGTTTTTTATGATATGTTTCCATATCATTGATTCTTTACCCATATCTAATATAGGGATTCCAAGATTATTTTAGCAAATTTTTTGAATCATTTATTCAATATTAATTTTATAATCTTCAGAAAATCAAGCATAAAAAAAGAGCTTATTTTTCAATAAGCTCAAATTATTTATTGTAATATCTTTTATTTATTCACTTTTACTACATCAGTATTATTCTGATTATTGGTCTGTTCTAACCGTAAAATACTAATATATATTACTGCTGGAACTATGGCTCTATAAATAGGAGATGTCATTACTTCTTCATTCATTGCTTCAGCTAATAATACATCAAAAGGCATAGAATAAATCCCTGCATCTTGTATTCCTAAAGCTCTATCGTTTAATGTAAGAATTAACTCTTCTTCTAATTGTTCTGCTGTTTCAAAACCCATTATTTCAATATTCTGTACAATCATAATATCGACAAGAATATCTCTATAGTCTCTTAGGTTTTGTCTTAACAGGTCCCCAATAACATCATTTGATTGGTATTGTAATTCCAACGCAATACGGTCACTGTACTTATAATAATCTGTACCGTAGATTTCTGATTCTAATGAATTGCTCAGCCTTTCTCTCTTTCTGTAGCTTCCATCTATTTCTAATGTTAGAATATTATATAAGAACTCTAGTTGTTTATTGGAACATTGATCTAAAAACCACAGATCTGAATCAGTACGCATATTCATAGAATCTTTTTTGTTATTTTTGAAGTTGAAACACACTTAATTATACTTTAAACAATCTTAAAAGATTATTTTGTTTACGTTTGTTCATTCAGGTTAACGTATAATCACAGAATAAGATGTGTTTTTATGCATTTCACTTCTACTTTCGATCAAAATTTTAATAC
The DNA here is from genome assembly GCF_012641475.1 of Flammeovirga agarivorans. NCBI lineage: Bacteria > Pseudomonadati > Bacteroidota > Cytophagia > Cytophagales > Flammeovirgaceae > Flammeovirga > Flammeovirga agarivorans. Next base: position 12,012 of record NZ_JABAIL010000013.1, read on the forward strand.
ATGATCAAAAAGCCAAACATCGAACATATTAAAAAGCACTTAGGGTTTGAAGACTTTAATGCAATGCAGAAAGATACATTATCAGCTGCTCAGAAAAGTAACGAAATCGTTGTTCTTGCTCCAACAGGGTCTGGAAAAACAATTGCATTTCTCTTACCTATAGTCACTAGAATTGATCCTAATACAGAAGGTGTTCAATGTATTATTGTTGCTCCATCAAGGGAACTTTCTTTACAAATTGAACAGGTTTGTAAAAGTTTGGGTACAGGATTGAAAGTAAATTGTTGCTATGGAGGACATTCCGTTAAAGTAGAAAAAAACAATTTGTCTAATCCTCCACATATATTAGTTGGAACACCAGGTAGATTAGCAGATCATATCGATCAGAATAACTTTGATTATTCTTATGTAGAAAACCTAGTGCTGGATGAATTTGATAAAGCATTAGAGTTTGGTTTCCATAATGATATGTCATTTATCATTGAGGAACTGAGAAGTATAGATTTTAAAATTCTCACTTCTGCAACAAAGAGTGATGAATTACCAGAGTTTACTAAAATTAAGAACCCTGAAGTAATTGACTATCTGGAAGGACAAGTACCTAAAAGACTATCATTACATGTAGTTAAAGCTCCCGGAAAAGATAAACTTTACGAACTATTAAAGCTCATCTATTTCTTAAAAGCAGAACCGATGCTTATTTTCTGTAACCATAGAGAGGCAGTGAATCGTATTAGTGAATTGCTGAAAGAAAAAGGTGTGGCACATGAAGCTTTCCATGGCGGTCTGGATCAAGAAGAAAGAGAAAGAGCGTTAGTGAAATTTAGAAACGGCTCTGCCAATGTTTTTATCACTACAGATTTAGCAGCTAGGGGTCTTGATATTCCAACCATCAAACATGTGGTTCATTATCAATTACCTCCAAAAGAAGATGCATTTATCCATAGAAATGGCAGAACTGCAAGGATGGAAAAAGACGGTGATGCATATTTGGTTTTATCCGATGAGGATAACTTACCTGAATATATTGAAGATAATCCCAATGAATTAAAAGTACCTTCAGGACTAAAAGAACCACAATTACCGAAGTGGGTGACATTATATTTATCTGGTGGAAAGAAGAATAAGATAAATAAAATTGATATTGTTGGCCTGCTGATGAAGAAAGGAAAATTAGAGAAAGATCAGTTGGGATTAATAGAAGTAAAAGACTTTATTTCATTTGCGGCGGTGGATAGAAAAATAGCTTCTGAACTTTGTAACAAAGTCAACAAGGAGAGAGTGAAGAAAATTAGATTAAAAGTGGATATTGCTCGATAAAAAATAATTCACTGAAAACATGATATTTATAAAAAAAGATAAATAATCTTTTACATTTATTTAGAAGATATGTTCGCATTTTTGTACTTTTATATACGAAATGCGAACAGTCTCTAACTTGCTGCGAAACTTAGAGATGTGAATACTCAAATCCGCTCTCTCTTTAATCTATTTTTATTAGATCTCTAATCTCATTTTTTAATGAGTTTTTTTTTGCCCAAATTTTCAATTTACTAAAAAATCATTGATTCAACTTTTAGGCATTTTTGTTCAACTATATCGAAGGGATACCCATCTACCTTTGTAAAAGATCAAAAACAAAAGATCTGTTTTCAGAATTTGAACTATAAATTTTAGAACTATGAATGCCTTATCATCCTACCTTAATGAGACTATAAATAGCATCAATATTTTAGATAAATTTTACGCTTCATTTCTTATGTTTTGTACGAAAGAGTACAAAGGACTTAAGAAACAAAGAGCATTAAATAAATATTCAGAAAATCCCACATTAAATAACCCATCAGATATTAAGACAGAATATACTGTTATTAATACTATTAAAATTAGGTATGCTCACTATAGTAACCCTGGAAAAGAAACTATCCTATTACTCTCCCCATTACCCCAAAGTATTATAGCTTATGCACCAATTTGGAACGATTTGATAAAAGACTATAATGTCTATGCTTACGATCTTCCTGGGTTTGGTAGAAGTGAAGGTGGTTTAGAGTTTATGACCTTCGAAGCACAAGGGCAATTTCTACATCATTTTATTGAACATTTCAATATTAAAAAACCACATATTGTCGCTCCTGATGTCGGAATGCCAACAGCTATCTACTATACCGCTCAACATAAAAAGAATGTATCCTCTTTGATAATAGGAGACGGGCCAGCTATTAATCCGTCAAATAATGGATCTATTATTGAAAAGCTTGGTTTCTCAAAATTTTGGCAATTTCTAATTGGAAACTTCGTTGATGCGGGTGCCTTTGTTGAAGTTGGTAATCGTTTAGGATATGTCAACTATACACCCAATTCATTTGAGCTATCTGACTATATAAAATCTTATAAAGGAAGGCTTTCTAATCCAATAGAGTGGTTTAAGAAGTATCCTGAAAGCTTAACTACTTTAGATCCATTATTGGAAAAGGTCAGTGTTCCAACATTAATATTTTGGGGTGAAAATGATGAGATTCTACCAAAGGATAATGGAATTAAACTTCAAAACAGAATTAATCAGAGCGAGATCAAAATTTTTAAGAATTGTGGTCATTTCTCTTATCAAGATCAATCGGAAGAGTTTATGACAATGATTCAACATTGGTTGAACCAACAATTAGAAGGTAATAATAAGAATGATTAGGTAATGTAATTTGATAATATTGTATTTTTAAAGTACTCTTAAAAGTAGATATCTATGATGTCTACTTTTTTTGTTATTGAATATCAATACTATAGAATGTTTATTGATAGATAAATGATCTCATTCTGAGTCTTTTTATCTTTGTTACGTCTATGAGGTGAATACTTATTTTAATCTATGGAGACAACAATAATTTGGAATCAATTTAAGGCTGAGCTTTTAAACTTTATCACTTATAAGGTAAGTGATAAAATGTTAGCAGAAGATATTTTACAAGATGTTTTTATTAAGATTCATCAGAAGAGAAAATCACTCTCTGATGATAGTAAACTACATAGCTGGATTTATCAGATTACAAGAAATTCAATCATTGATTTTTATAGAAAGAAAAAGCTTTCTACAGACTCTTTATTAGAACATTTGGAGCTTCCTGAAGAAGTTGATGATGTTGAAGAGAATATTAAAGCTTGCACAGAGTGTGTAAAACCATTTATACTAGAATTACCCGAGAAATATAAGGATGTTCTATATAATGTCACTTATGGTAATGTTTCACAAAAGGAATATGCCATAATGAATGATCTTACATATTCAACTGTAAAAACAAGAGTTCAAAGGGGGAGAGAGCAATTAAAACATTCTTTTGAGACTTGTTGTGATGCAGTAGAAGATATCCAGGGTAATATCAGCTATAACTGTAAAAATGGTTGTAATAATTAATTTTTTTTTGAGTCCTTTTTGAAAACCTCCGTCTCCATAGGTGAAAAGACAATCAAATTAAACCTTATTGAATCATGGAAAAAGAAATAAAAAACTGTTGCGATAATAAAAACTGTACTTGCAAATGTGAAAGAGACGAGCAAGGTAACTGTGTTTGTACTTGTACTTGTGAGGATGGTACAATATGTACATGTATTTGCAAAGACGGTAAATGTGAGTGTGAAAACTGTACTTGCGAATGCAAATGTAATGAAGATGGTTCATGTACATGCACTTGTAAATGTAAAGACGGTAGCGAATGTACTTGTACTTGCAAAGATGGAGAATGTGATTGCGACTGTAATTGTAATGAAGAAGATTGTAAAGATGAAAATTGCTGTACAACATCTTCAACACCTCTAGATAAAAAGGATATTAACCCTTCAGATATCTCAGGATGTTGTCCTCCTGATTGTTGCTAAGGTATAATGCCATAATCATTTCGTAAATTAAAAAGCGACCATTCCATATGTAATTATGAAATGGTCGCTTTTTAATTTAATATAGATCAATTCACTATTTCCAAATAGAATCGATAAATTCTGGATGATCAACATAAGGATTTCTATTTCCTTGTAATAAGAAAATAGCCTCATTTCTATCAATTTCCTTTTGTGAAACAGGGTCAGCCTCATGCCATTCTAAAAGCATTTGTAAATAACCACTTTCAAAAACTTGTCCTGTAGTGCCATTAAATACATAGTCTGCCTCTGAAGAATTTTGATCCCAAGAACTTATTTCATCCTCATAACGCGTAGCCATGTAGAAATAGATTCGTGCAATATCTCCTTTGTATTCATCGATCGGTTCAAATACTTTTTGTCCATCTGCATTGTAACCCAAGATAGAACCGTTTACTGTTTCAGTTCCCCCTGAAGTTACTTCTCCATAAGGGTTGTTACTTCTTGTATTGTTTACTTTTTTATCAGCAGGAATAACATGGAAGATATCACTTTTCATTGGTTCATCAGAATTGAACCAACTTTGAGGCATAGAGTGCTCTCTGTTATAATATTGTCCTTCCTCAGTACCTCCAGAACCAGAATCTTTGTCAGTGATTTGAGTAAACTCATGCTCGCCAGGTTGGTCACCATCAGGAACACTTGGGTTTGATGGATTAGGAATATCAGTATACATATCCCATACGATCTTACCTTCACCATATTTATCATCTGTGGTAGTATAAGCATCCCAAAGTGCACTATAACCTAAATTGACATAATTTTCTGAAATGATATTATGTAAGGTAGATTTTAAGTTGTAACCTGATAATCCATCAGCTAATGCATAATAACTACTAGGGTCTACCGAGATAATCTCTTCAGCGTTGAATTTAAAGTTATCAATAGAATAACCACCATCATTTACATTTTCTTCACCTTCATATAAGAATGCTACAACAACATTTCCATAAGAAGTCAAATCAATATTTCCACTATGTGTCCAAGTACCATACCCACTAGAACCGTCATTAGATAATGTTGCGTTGATTTCAGTCCAAGTAGCTTGTGAAGGTGCAGCAGATCCATTAAAATCACTAGAGACCATCACTTTTAGCGTAGCACCCGTTGCAAATTCTTGTCTTGTATCAAATGATATTACTTTAAATTCTGCATTATTTACATCAAGAATAGGAGAGATTAACCAAACTTTTCTTTTTTCTTCCTGTTTGTAAACAGTCATATTTGCGTAACCATTGCTTTGGTATTCATTATAGAACCAGCCTTGTGTTCCCTCTTCTACGATATTATTCCAACCTTCGATAGCAATATCATCATATTTTGTTCCCTCGAATGCTTCTTTTATTTGACGAACAGTCTCAGAAGGAGTAGGTTCTTCTTCATCGTCATCATTGTCTTCGTCTTCATCATCCTCGTCATTACCACTTGATAATGTGAAATCTACTAAATCTGCAGAAGGAGTATTGATATAAATTTGAGCATCATCTCTAAATCGAGAAACTAAACCGTATAAAGTACCTGTACCTTCTGGTAGTGTATCACCAGCAAAATCAGAATACCCGCTAGTTCTTAAAATAATATCGTTATCAGTAGAACCATCGTTTAAATATCTATTTTGTGTTGACTCATTTTCAGCATCTGCGAAAGTTTTACCCTTATCACTATTCGCTACAGTAATATTTTCAATCATCACTCTTCTACCTACATAGTAGTCTAAGTCTTCTTGAATTTCATTAACTGTTGCGGTATAGGTTACCAATTCTTCTTCAGCACCCGTAAAGAAATAACGTTTCATAATCGGGCTAGGAATTCTTCCTGCTGCAGGCGAACCTTCATATAAACTAGGTACACCTAATTGGATATTACTTCCATAAGAACCTAAGACTAGCTCGTCGCAAATAACAGCTACTTCTTGACCTAATTTAAATTGGGTGTATAGGGGAGAGCTGTCGATTCTGATCAAAATACCACCCGTTGTATCTTGGATGTAGAGCTCTTTATATACATTTCCTTCTTCGTCTGAAGAAATAACTTGCCCTACAATTGTAGTGTTTTCAGGAATTGCAGTGGTATCATTATCACCATGACCAGCTGTAGTGTGCAAACTCTTTAAATCAGCAATAGTCATTGTTGCTGTATCATCAGGAAGAGCTGCATTCGTAGCCGCTTCGGGGTCGTTATATTCTGTATCTACACAGCTTACTAGAAACAATCCCAAAAGGAAAACAATTAGTCTATTTGTAAAAACCTGTTTCATTTATCAAAGTATTAAATTATAAGCGGTTAAGAGTCTTTATCGTTTTTACGCTTGATATTGAACTCTAATTAGTTCCCCACAAAAGTTGCGAGCTTTTGTGGGGAGGAGTGTTAAGGTCTTATTCAACAACCTTTTCTTTAATAGATACGTTGTCGTAAACAACCACTGCACTACCATAAGTTCTAATCTCAAAGTAGATAGAAACTGCATCTGCTGGAGCAGTATACTCAGCAGTGTATGTATTCCAAGAACCATTACCAGCACTATTTTCTAAATAGTCGTTTGGATCCTTGATATCACCAATTGATGAGTTAGCAGCGTTTTTAAAGAATGACCATAATCTACCGTCAGTACCGTCACCAGACTCAACATTGTAGTCGAAGCTTACGATATAAGTTTTACCTGCTTGAATAGAAATAGTCTGAGATATATCTTTAGTACCACCTGCTGTATGTTTAACAGCTGATGACCCTTCGTTTACAACTGTTGATTCCTGAGAAACATTTTCAGCTTTTGTCCAGCTATCAGGTTTATCATCTGTCCAATTTTCGAAACCACCATTTAAGATTAAGTTCTCACCAGGAGCTGGTGCTGGATCGACAGGAGTCTCATCATCTTCTTCCTCAATTTCACCTGCTACAACAGTTTTGATAGTCCAAGATGAGGCATCCGTATTAGAAGAAGCTAAATATTTGAAAGCGATATAATAAGAACCACTTGTTACCACAAATTGCGATAAAGATTCACCGAACTGTGCTCTATCAGTTTCTGTAGATAATACTGTCCAAGAAGCTTGTGATGGATCACCACTTCCTGCATAATCAGAAGAAACCATTACTTGTACTTTTTCAAAACCTTTGAAGTAGTTTAAGTTCTCAGTAACTAATAAACCTGGTTTTGTGAATGATGAGAAATCTACAGTTGATTTAGAAATCATCCATGATTCTACCTCGCCATTATTATAGCCATTGATAGAAGCCTCACCGTTTGCTGCTGCCCAAATTTCTTCGTTTTGTAGTACATTATATGTCATAAAGTCGATAGATGTACTTGTTAGACTGCTACCTAAAATATCATCTCCAGCACCAATTGTACCTGAAGGAGGTAATACTTCTTCTTCTTCAACAGTAGCTCCATCGAATGAGAAGTCTGATGCACTCTTGATACCAGGAACTCCGAAATATGTTAAGATATCACCTTTAACCCATACTTCTTTTCCGGCCATTTCAGGATTATCTTTCAAGTTTAAGCTCGATCTGATAAATGAACCTGATAATAATTGAATTGGCATACCCTTCGTTGCATCCGCTTCATCTGCTGATGCAGCGATAACAATATTAGAGTAAGACGAATTATCAGTTGCTCCTGCTTCAAAGTTACTAGCTAAAGAACTACCATTAACTGAACCAATGATGTATCCTTTAACCCAAACACCTGTTGCATCAACATTTTGTACCGCAGCAGCAATATTATAAGCATCCGTTAAGATACCTGTACCTTCTGCATCTATTGGAGGGGTAGTAGTGAAACGCTCATTTGTGAAATCAATATCATCTGGAGCATTTAATGTTAACTGAGGAGTACCATTGAAAATGGTAAGAATAGCTTGAATAGTACCGTTTTTCTCTGGTAAAGTTTCACCAGCAAAATCAGAATATTTAGAAGTACGAACTACAATTGTATTACCATTTGCATCTACTAAAGTTCTGTTGTATGCACTGAATTCATCGTCAGCATATTTTTTACCTAGTTCAGAATCTGCAAACTGAACATTGCTTAAGGTTACCCAAGTATTTGATAAATCTTCGATGTTATCAGGTAAAGCTGACAGATCTAAAGCTACTGCACTAGGAACATTTCCTTCAACACCAGCAAATAAGTGGTTATTGATCTCGCTTTCCTCAATGTTACCAAATTTCTCTTCGTAGATTCCCCCCATTTGAATAGAACCTCCATAGTTACCCATATACAAGCCTTTTGCTTTGATAAATACTGTTTGTCCTAAAGCGTAATCAGTATATAAGCTTGTTTTATTTAACTTGATTTGGATACCGTAACCGTTATCTTGAATTGTAATGTATTTGTATACATTACCTGTTGAATCTGATGAAATCACTGTTCCTTTGAAAACAACATCTGCTGTCATTTCCATCAAATCAGAACCATCATACATATCTAATACTTCTTGAATTGAATGCGTTGTTTCAAGATCACCAGCATCAGGAACTTCCTCAAAACGATCACTTTCAAAAACCACATCATCAGATGTATTTAAAGTCAGTTGAAGCGTACCATTATATACCGTTAAAATTGCACTGATTGTACCACTTTGTTCTGGTAATTCCTCATTTGCAAAATCTGCATATTGAGATGTACGAACGATAATTGTATTGCCTTCTGCAGTTGTTAATGTTCTGTTGTAAGCACTAAACTCATCTTCAGCATAAGTATTTCCCATTTCAGAGTTATCGAACTGAACATTTGCAACAGAAACCCAAGTATTGTATAATTTTTCAATATCCTCCGGTAGATTATCGATGTCCAATACTGTAGCTGTAGGAACTGTTCCTTGCTCACCAGCAACGATATACTCATCTATTACATCTTCTTCGATGTTACCAAGGCTGCCTTCGTAAACACCACCAATTTGTAAAGTACCACCATAGTTACCTAAGTATAATCCTTTACCTTTAACAAATACAGTTTGCCCTAGAGCATAATCAGCATATAAGCCAGATTTATTCAATTTCACTTGAATACCGTATCCGTTTTCTCCTTGTAAAGTAATGTACTTGTATACATTACCCGCAGAGTCTGATGAAATGACTGTTCCTTTAAAAACGACATCATCAATAATTTCCATCATGTCAGACTCGTCGTATAAATCGATAACTTCTTCAATAGAATGAGAAATTTCAATGTCGACAGTGCCTGTTTCATCTTCGGGTTGACCTGGGCCGTCTAGTTCTTTTTCATCTTTAGCACATCCAATGAATAAAGATGCTACTAAAAAGCTTACCAATAAGCTTCGAAAGAATTGTAGTAAATTGTTCTTTTTCATCATTACAGATTTAGTGAACAGAAAAAATTAGAATTGATTTATTTTTATTAGAAACTTAGGCTCAGATTAACAAAAGCTCTGATGCCTTGTGCGTAGAAATATTTGTTAGCAAACTTATTAGGATTACCATCTACAAAATCGAATCTGTATTGTTGGAATCCAGTAGTTTGTATATCACTATTGTTGAGAATATTATTGACATTAAGGTTTACTCTGAATAAGTAATCTTTAATCTTCCAACTTTTACCCGCGGAAACATCCACTGTAAAAGTATTTTTCATTTTCTCTTGGTGTAAAATTGCGTAGTACTCATCAGAACCATATTCAATACCCGGTTCGTTGATGGCTCTATCTGTATATCTAGCAGGGTTTAATGTAACGAAACGGTCACCTAAATAATTGACTTGAACACCAATAAACCAATATTTTTTAGACCAATATTCTAAACCAAGTGAACCTGCTTCTTCAGGAGATCCTCCTACATGTCTACCATTATAGAAGACTGTTTCATTATCACTTAATTTCTCAGAACTGTTGTCTACAGTAGTTGTAGCATATGGGTTTGCATTATAAGTATATGTTGCCTTTGTATAGGCTCCTTTAAGTCTTAAAGCTTCTGTGATATTGTATTGTAAACCAACCTCAACACCTACATTTTCTTGACCAACACCCGTTAATACATAGTTGACAAAGTTTTGATATGCATCATCATAATATGAAATTACATCTGTTAAGTCAGCAATTTGCGTATAGAAAGCAGATGCTCTAAACTTTAAGCGTTGACCTCTGTAGTAATAGTTTAAATCATATGAAGTCACTTTTGAAGACACTAGATCTTCAACTGTTTCATTTCTAGTTCTTAATGATGTGAAACTATCTTGGAAATAAGGAGCTTTAGTAAAGAAGGCAGCATTGGCAGTAATAACATTTCTACCGTTGATAAAATATTCACCACCTGCTTTTACACCATAGTCTAAGAAACTTAACACATCGGATTTACCATAAGAATCTTCTGGGAATAATCCTTTTAATCGGTTACCAAAACGGTACATCGAAGTATTTGTAAAATTACCTCCCAAGTATACCGAACCTTTAGCGAATGATTTTTTTACTTGACCCCACCAATTTGCAGTTTGGATATTGGCATCATAATCATGACCAATTCTATCACCTTCTCCTTTTACAATATTGTCATCATTGAGGTCATTAACTGCAGCCACTGGATCGATAAAATCTCTATCAGCAAAATTATCAATATCTACCCAGTAATCACCACCAAGTAAATCTCCAATGGTATTGTAGTTATTACTTTGGTACAGTTGATATTGTAAACCTGTGTGTACTTTCCAAGTAGGGTTAATGTCCCAAGTAAGCGTAGGATTGATGTCTAACTTATGAGAATCTAAGTGACGTTCTTCGATAATATAGTGAGATCTATTTCCTGAAACCGTTTCACTGTCAGGATCTAACCAGTCTGTTGGTACAGTTTGGAAGTTACTACGGTTCATATCATACATAAACTCCCAATCTACTTGACCAAACTCATCTGATTTCCAAAGCTCAGTAAGCATATCACCAGCAACATCATTACCTTGATCATATTGATAAGAAGGTAAATTACGGTAATAATCAGGTCTAGGGTCAGGAGCATCATACCAGTTCATTGCTGTTTTCTTTCCTTTACCTAAAGTATATCCAACACTAGTATTTAATCTTAATTTATCATTGATTTTCCAATCGTCCTTTAGGATAAACGATGGTGAGATCGTTGTTTTTTCTCTTGAATTTCTTTTCTCACCTTCCTGATAACCCCAATAAGGGTTGTAAAAGTTAGTCCCTTTTAAATCATAAACTTCCTGAACTGTTGCTCCTTGTTGACCTCTAGTAGAAGGAGCAACAAAAGAAGTAAATACAAGTTTATGTTTTTTGCTGAATTGCTTTTCAACCGCAAAGAAACCCGCCCAAGCATCATAAGTAGTTCCTTCTACATATCCTTCTTGTGCCCATCTTCTTGAACCTGAAACTGTAAATGCCCAACCATTATCTAACAATCCTGTTGAATAAGTTAGCATTACTCTATTTTGATAACTTGAATTACTGAATGAATAACTACCCTTAAAACCTGGTCGTTGCTGTGCTGGATCAGTAAGAATATTAGTTGATCCACCGATATTAGAAAAAGAGAAATCAACAGGTGACAAATTGTATGTTGTTTCTTTATTTCGAGTCACATCATTTAAACCTCCCCATAAAGACCAAGAAGCATAACCTCTTTCAGGATTGGCCATATTCACACCATCAATAAATACATTTAAGTAATTAGATTGATAACCTCTTTGTCTAAACCAATATGGTCCCCAAGCATATCCAGCTATTGAGCTATAGGCATCTCCTGATGAGAAAAGTAAGCCTGGAGTTGACTGAGTATCACCATCACCGGCATCTAAGTCTGTTAATGAAAGTGCAATAGTACTTGCTTCATCTAACTCAGGAATCATCTTAATAATCATTCCGTTGGATAGGGGAAGGTCTACCGGATTAAAATCATCCAATGAAATATGAACCATTGCATTTTCAGGTAACCCTACACTCGGTACTTTAAACACACCGTCCTCATTTGTAAGGTATGTATTCCCGTTTACTATAACTTGTACAGCAATCATTGGAGCTTCAGTTCCTGTGATAATAACTTTACCTTGGATGTCAGCTTCCTGCCCAAATACTGAGAGATGTATAAGGGTAATTAAAATTGTAAATAATCTTTTCATTATAAAAACGAAATTGAAAAGGTTGCTATTATTTAGTTGTATCTACTTTCTTTAAAAGATATATAACAACAGGAAAGTGATCTGAGTAACCTCCAGCATAATTTCCTCCTGCATATGTTCTAAAAGGGTATCCTTTGTATTTGCCTGATGAGTTCTTTAATTCATCATAATTACAGATGCTAGCTTTGTAAAAAAATAAGCCATCTTTATCCTCTTTTAATTCTTTTGTGATGATAATTTGATCAAAAAGATTCCATCTATCTCTATAGGCTAGAGACCCCAATCCATTCTTATACATCTTGTAATATGGGTTGTATAAAAAGTTCTTTTCATTAAGTTTTTTAGCGTCTCCAATTGCTCCTAACGATTTGTATACGCTTTTATTTGTAGGGTCATCATTTAAGTCACCCATGGTTATACAATTCATGTTAGGATGAGCAGTTCTTAAAGAATCGATAATTTGTCGATTAAGTTTCCCCGCTTCTTCTCTATATCTAGATTCTGCTCTTCTTGAAGGCCAGTGGTTTACAATAACAGCTAAAGCTTCTCCACCTAATTGACCTTCGACGATAAGTTGGTTTCTTGATTTGAATTCCCAGTTATCACCAGCATACGTTTCTTTTATCCTTAAATCTCTTGCTGAAACTTTTGTAACATGAAAAATATCCTTTCTATAGATTAAGGCAACATCAACACCTCTTTTATCTGGGCCTTCAATTTGTGCAACACCATAATTATATTTCGATAGGGCAGGTTGATTCACCAAATCTTCTACTACTCCTTTTGTTTCTATTTCTGATACGCCAACAATAGTAGGAACATCTTTTGAAATATCTGAACCAAGCTTGGCAATGATCTTAGACATACGTTCCTGTTTTTCTAAGTAACGCTTACCAGTCCATTTGTTTTTACCATTAGGAAGAAATTCATAGTCGTTTTTGTCTTCTGTATGAAGAGTATCAAATAAGTTCTCGAGGTTATAAAAACCAACTGTATACACTTTATACTCTGCTTCTTGAGCATTTGAGGTTAAAGAGTAACATAGAATGAAGAAAAAGTAAAGTAGTTTTTTCATAAAAATCAGTAATTAGTTTGAGAACACACTCAAAACAGGTCGATGATCACTTACTTTTGGATCATAGTAACCAGAACACTCATCCAATGTCAATGTATAAGCATCAACAAAACCATCAAAAAATTCATCAGTCATTAATATGTGATCAATATGGCTTGGCCAACCAGGGTATGACCAATTCAAAGGATCATCAGATCTTGCTAACGCTTCATCAGAAAACTGATAATTTGTACGATCATCAATAAAGACTTTATAGTCTGAGGTATTTGAAGGAATGATGGTATGATTGAAATCTCCTAAAACGATCACCTTTTCGTTGGCATAATTGGAATCCAAATAATCTTTTAACCTTTTTGCCCCTTCTGATCTTCGATAATTATTTGTTTCTCCACTACAACATTTCATATGTAAGTTGATCACTGTAAATTCCTGACCAGAGGTCTTATCTTTAAAAGTCACTAATAAAGGTTTCCTAGGAAAAAAATAGCTTTCAAAATCACCTGATGCTAGAATCTCTTTTGATAAAACTTCTAGATGATCTGTTCTGTAAACGAAGGCCAAATGGTAATCGTCATTAACGCCAAAAGCAATATCTTCATCAACAATTACATCATATCGTTCATCTAATTGTTTTATCTGATCCAGCTTTCCTGTTTGTTCAATTTCCTGTAATCCCCAAACATCATAACCACTTTCAATAATCGTGGCATTAACGAATTCAGTAGTTTCTGTATGCTTTGGAAAATGTTCAATATTCCATGTCAACACCTCAAGAGTGTTCTCGTTTTCTGAATAAGAAAGACAAGGAACTAAAGCATTATCTGTTTCTGGAAGTGAAACACTAGGATTGTCAACATCGGAAGAACACCCAATAGTAGACACACAAGCTATTATAGCAAGAAGATGATATGTTGTTAATTTAATGATAAAATAGAAAAGATTGAAAGTTTATAAATTGAAAGAGTACGGGTGCAAATGAACAAACTAGATTTCAGAAATTCTAACAAATTTTCTTTTCTTCATTTTACGATAACAATGTACAACCCAAATATAATTTTATAACACAATATACATTTATTGTTATATTTATCTATTGTCCATATTCTTGAAAGAATAATCTATGATATAGAGAAAAACTATACATTTTTTTCGTTGTGTTAAAATCGTCAATGAATGTTAATATTAACTGAATATTAATTCACTAATCAAATTTATCACAAAAAAGCATATAATTTATCTTATATGCTTGATTTAATGAATGTTAAGATGGTGCTATTACCTTTATTTTCGATATAAAAAATTTAAAGTGATTTTTTTAGACAATAAAAAAGGCCAACCCAATTTGAGTTGACCTACATTTTATATTTACTCTTCTTTTTGAAGCATTGCAAATGGTGTCTGATAAAGTAGCCTTAAATCTCTTCGTAAACTATACTTGTTAGCATAATTTACATCTAACTCTATTCTTTTTTCTGTTGTCATAAAAGGATCTGAAGCTTTTTTCACTTGCCATAATCCAGTAATTCCTGCTGAGTTTGAAAAACGACCAACTGCAAAATCTTGCGTTAACTGTTCTGCTTCATATACTGGTAAAGGTCTATTCCCTACCAAAGACATATGTCCTAAGAAGACATTAAACAATTGTGGCAATTCGTCGATACTTGTTCTTCTGATAATTGCCCCAACTTTAGTTACTCTTGGATCATTTTCTAATTTAAAGAAAGTAGCACCTTGCTTTTCGATCTTCAAATGGTTTTCTCCAATTTTGTAACCATTGTCACCAATTAAATCGCTTCCTTTCGGAATATCATTCTTATTTACTTCCTCTTTTGTTTCTCCATAAGCATTCTGATCTTTAAGTTTCTCAACTAAATGATCAGCATTTACCAACATGGATCTAAACTTGAAAAAAGGAATTTCAGAATAGTTTTTTCCGATTCTTTTAGATGTGTAGAAAATGGGTCCAGGAGATTCTAAACGGATAGCAATCGCAGTCAATATGAAAATTGGGCTAAGTAAAATAAGCAGAGTGGAGGAAGCAACAATATCGAAACCTCTTTTGGCTGCAAAATAAAATTGCTTCTTGGTTGGTAAGGATACCTTATTGATCTTTAATAATTTTCCTTTATTGTTTTGATTTTGATCAGGATACTTATCAACTAGTAAATTCTTTACTTTTAAGGTTAATTCTTTTGGTAAAAATGGTTTAACAATAAAATCATTGACACCTTGTTCTAAGGTTTCAATTTTGGTCGTAGAGCAATCTTCACTACTTAAAGTAATGATTGGCAGATTTTGGAATTCTTTTTCAGACTTCAAAAATTTGATAAGAGATATTCCATGTTCATCCTTTAGGTTTAAATCCATGATTAGAAGATGAACTTTTTGATGAGAGAGATGCTCTTTTGCCGCATCTATAGTAGAGCACTTATGAATGATATAGTCCTCAGTAAGTAGATTACTGACAAAATCTAGCATAAATTGATCATCATCTAAAATAACTATGTTTTTCGACATGATTGAAGTATGGGATGATTTTGATTAATATTTTATAACCTTTAAACATACATCACATAATAATCGTTCATTATGCGAGTGCTTTTTTATAAGCTTTTAGTGTATTTTTTATAGATGCATCTTCTGTATATCTTTTTACCCACTCAAAACCCTGATTGCCAAGAGCTTCTAATTTACTAGGACGTAATAAATAAAATGATATTTTTTCTACTAATTCATCTACATTATATTCAACTAAATCGCCTCCTTCGCCTACAATTTCATGAAGGGCTCCTCCTTTAGTACTAATTACTGGTGTTTTGGTAGACATGGCCTCTAGGGGAGTATATCCAAACCCTTCGTATAAAGAAGTAAACACAAAAAGGTCTGCTTTGTTATAAAATTCATTCAATTTATTATCAGGGATATAACCAACAAATTCCACATTACGCAGTTGTAACTCCTCTGCCATTTTGGGATATGGTGTATATTCTGGAAAAGCCCCTGCAATCTTCAGCTTAGCATAAGGGAATTTTTTCTCAATAATTTTCATTGCTTCGAGAAGCATTCCTACATTTTTTCTTTGCCCCAAACCACCTGTATAAATAATATTGAATGTATCTTTTCTTTCTATTTGAGCAATATTTTCAATAGGGAAAAACTGATTGAAATTGATGAAATTTTTACTAACATAAATAAGGTCTTCTGGGTAATCCGCATATTTCATGCAATCTAATTTTGCAGTATCAGAAACAACTAGAATAGGTGTATTCTTTTTCTTCAGTTGTTGAATGACCCATTTATAGTAACCTGTAAACCATTTACTTGCTTCAGTGACATGAAGTAACGATACATCATGCATAGTAACAACGGATGGATTTTTTAATAATGAGCAAGCATAACCGGAAATAAACCAGTGTCCATGTATTAAGTTAGTTGAAGGTGTATTCTTTATTCTTCGATGAATAAAATAGGGTAAGATATAAGGATGTAATGATCGAAAAGATTTGTAATGTATTTTATTAATCCAACTATACCTATGGTATTTTCGGTCTGTATGATCTCTTTTATATACCTTATATAATTCTGTATCAAAAGATAACTTTCTTAAGCCTTCGCCTAATTGATAGCTATATCGGCCAATCCCTGAATTAAAGTGCTGACAGGAAACAAGGGTTATTTTAGTGTCTGGGTTGATTAAATTTTGCTTCATATTCTTTGGTTTTTCTAATTCTCATTTCTTTGATTTTAGCTTCATGTTCAAGTTTTAGATTATGTTCTTCTAATTCCATTTCTTGAAAATGATCATGTATATGGTCTATTACCCGCATCAATAGTGCAATAAAAATCCATAACATAATACTGAAAGGTAAAATACCATTAACATCTTGTGCCTGTTCAACGATAATAAATGAACAGAGGACTGCAAATAATACTAATAGTAAGACCTTAAGTTTTGTGTCTTTAATTTTCCAAATTTTTGTATGCCGGAGCGAATACCATATAAAGGTGAAATAAATACCCATATATATAATATAACCTATCCATCCTGTTTCTACCATAACTCTAATGTGGCCCGAATCAGGTGCAAAGTTTGCTAGCATAGTTCCCGGCGAGAAACGTACGCCCCAAACACCTGTACTACCCAAGCCTCCACCCATGGGGTGTTTCATAATCCAAGGATACATGGCGTTTCTGTTTTCCTCACGTTCTTTGTAAGAAGTATCTTCAGAACCAGCAAAAGTGGATTGAATTCTCTGTATATGGTAATTATTAGAAGGGGTAATGATCAAAATAATAAAAAAGAAAGCGAAGATTCCTCCAGCAATGTAAATTTTAAAGTTACCCCAAAGACCTACAATAATTGCAGTAATTACGACCACTAATGCGATACCTGTTCTTGTTCCTGACCAAACTAACGCTGGTAATGAAATGATCGTCCCAAATGCGATCACTATTATAGAAGGCCATTTATACAAGTATGCTACAACAGCTCCTGCTACAATAATAATTGCCATCAACATACCAAAATGGGCCGGAGAAGCTAGTGTGCCAAATATTCTCCAACGTCCAGATATATATACTAGGTGTTTTGCATCATTAGCATATACCCAGTCCATTTCAAAAGGAAAGTAGCCATTAATATTTTGAATCACCCCCCAAACAGAACTAATATAACTACATAATAAAAGGAAAAAGAAGAGGTGTTTAATGTCTTCAATACTTCTAAAGTAATAGTAAGCTATAAAGTATAAAATGGGATAGAGTACATAAGGTCTCATCACAAAAAACCATGCGACTCTAGAACCAGCAATAGGATTGACCACTTGAAATACATTCCAACCAATCCAAAGGGCAATGGGAATCATCATGGGAACGATGAATGTACTCTTATAATCCTTCATCTCACTGCATTTATACAAATGTCCGAGAATGGTAAAAAGGATGGCAAAATCTACCCCTAAACCAATAGGGACAGGTAAATTCATCTTTAAAGGAATACCAATAAAAATACTAAGGAAGATATACAGGTATATTGAAAACTTGATATAAAAGAATAATGATAGTAGAAGTGGTACCGTAATACTCATCACAGCGATGCCTATCCCTAAACCCCAATGGTGTTTAATGGCTAAATATGCAACGCCTGCTGCTAATAAAGAGGCTATTACAATCGTTGCTACCGTGTTTATTGAGTTATTATTTGGGACCGGTGATATCATTCTTTGTTTCGTTCAGTATGAATAAAATTACCTTTTGCTTTTCCAGAAAATATACTTAGCAATGAATATAAATTACTCATTATTATATGAGGTAAACGAATTATAAGACTGGAAAATGAATGAGAAAGACCATTCCCTAAAATAAAAACAATACCACCAATTAATAGTACTAAAAAGCTAATTGTAAATAGGTAATACGTTCTAAAAAATAATAGTTCTAATAGTGATAATAAGGGAGTGATAAGCATTAAAATACTCCTAGGAGGTCTAAAAATACTAATGAGATAATCTAAAGCTTCAATGTCGAACTTAAAAAAAATCTGTTTTAGTAATCTAGGAAGAAATTGGAATGCTGTCATATATTGTTCAGCAAACCATCGACTTCTTTGTTGTTTTAATACTTCAATGTCTTCCGTCTTTTCTTCATATAATATAGCTTCTCTAGCATAGATGCCTTTCGGTTTTTTATCTCCTAAAATCCACTCAAGAAATAAGTTTTTATCCATACCTGGATTATTTAACGATAAATGGTCTATTCCATTAATAAAGAAGTCCATTGAGATGATAAAGCCACTTCCTGTAAGCTCAGGATTCCAGCCCAAAGCACATTTATAATTACGTAATGAAACATCGTTTAACCGTTCTGATATTTCATCATAATGCCCCACTGATTCTCTAAGGTTTAATGCTGATCTTCTTCCTTGAATATATTCATAACCAACATTTCTGAATTTTAGCAATTCACTAAAAAAATGTTCACCTACACAATTATCTTTATCCAATAAAACGAGATGAGTAGGCGAATACTCGCTGATCATTTCATCTTTTTTAAGCCATTCATTAAAGTACTTTAGAGCTTGTATATAAGTATTCCCTTTATCTGATGAGAAGGATTGATTGAGCATTGTAATCTCATAATTATTGGCCTCCTTAATGATATCTTCAGGTGTCTCTTGAAAAAGAACTACTATTTTAAATTCAACTAAGGGAGCATAAACGTTAATCGATTCTAAGCTTTTAATAAGTACATGATCGGCTTTATATGCAGGAATGAATATAAGCCATCGGTCATCATTAGGTGTATTGTAAGAATCGCCGACTTTTTTCTTATAGAAAGTCCCCACTATCAATGTAAAAGAGAGATAAGAGCAATAGAAAATGAGATAGACTCCGATAATAATATATAGTATTAATAAAATACTCATAGGGTTAATTTTATAATGTTGTTGATGTTAAAATTCCTCCAATAACATTGGCATGCTGTTCTAACATATAGGTTTGGTTCTTGATGTCGTCTCTTTCAAATCTTCTATGTAACTCATATACATAAAAGATATCAGAAGATAAGTTTAACCACTCCATCCAAATAGTAGCTTTATGGGTAGGAGGCGGAATAATGATTACATAATCGAAGACAGTACGTAAATGGGATAAGGTATAAAACCACTCTTGTGGTAGTTTGAAATCATAAGGAGAACAACTTTGTTCCGATAGATTTAGAATACAGTTTTCTCTACTTGCCTCAAAAGTATCTATACTCACAATAGGGACCTTTATCTCTTTCTCTGATAAAGGCGAAAACCAATCATTATAAATAATGATTGATTTCAAAGAAGATTTCGCTAACATTTGCTGAATTTCTATAGCCGTATCAAAAGTGATCGAATTGGTTCTTGCCCCCATAAAAGAAATAATATTCTTATTGGATTTGGGAAGATCTACAATTAATCTCCTTATATACTTCTTACTATCAGCATTTTGATCTGCTACATTTCTTCGTTTGATATTATCCCGTTTAGTCTGAATATACTTATAGAATTTAGGAGTAAACCTCGAGGTAAATTCCCGGATTGGAATGATATATAGACTGGTAATAATTGGGATTTTTGCATGTTTTTCTATTTGAGCCGGAAGGTGATGATTCGGATCAAATATTATTAATAAAGCAACCGTTACTAATAATAAAATAGTTGCACCCACAAAAGCACCTACTATGATTAACCCTTTCTTGGAACTAATCGCTTTAATAGGGAAACTCGCCTTTTCTATAATAAAGAAGTTGTGCCCAGCGTCTCTTTCTAATAATTCTGCAAAATATTTTTTCTCAAGAAGTATTAAATAGTGTTGGTTATCCGTTTCAATCTGATGTTCAAGTTTTGTGATATCAGAAATGATATCTATAAACTTTCTCGATGTAGAATTAAGCTTACCCATTTCCGTTTGAAGGGATTTAAGCTGTGCATCTAATTTTACATATTCAATTTGTTTCTTTAAGTAGTCACTCACCATTGCCTGCTTGGCTAAACTCGGATCATAAGTAGTGTTTGTCACCGAATTGCTTAATTTCTTATTGATTTTAGTTTCAAGCAGGTTGATTTTCTCATTGATTTTATAAGGGTAATCACTTGGTAATTTCTCAAGATTATATGCATTATATTCTTTGTCTCTTTGAAGTTTTCTAAGAGAATCTTTTAGCATCATGATCTCGGTATTCAACTCTTGTGAGTTTCCCTGAAAACCAAAATCGCTTTTATTTTGTAATGTTCTTTCTAAGTAATCAATTGTGTTTTCAACAGAACGCATGTCTTTTTTCACTAAAGAAATCTCTTTCTTTATTTCAGCAGAACGCTCAATAATAAATTTTTTAGTCGCCTTTATATCAATGACATTATTTCTTCTCTTGTATCGCTTAAGGGAATCCATCAATTCTACTAAATCTTGTTTTGCATTGATACAAGATTTATTGATACTTTCAGATTTTTCATGGTATCGACTTTGAAGCTCAAAACGGTATTCTCGGATCCAAGCATCTGTTAAGGCATCTACTATAAATTTTGCATTGTAAGGGCTCTTATCCTCAACACTTACTTCAATGTATTTACTACTACCAATTCTATTAATTTTTATCCTTTTGTTCAGGTCTTCAACACTAAGACCATTAAAAACTAAGATGTTATTAATAATTACATCAACAGGTCGTTGTAAATCAAATTCAATAAAGTTGTCTAATAAAAACTGAGCTCTTTTTATGATTTCCTTCTCCGAATATAAATCTGTCTTAATTTTAATATCATATAAGTTATCGGTTTGTAGACTCTCAATGAGAATCATTAATTGAACATGTTGTATTACTCTTTTGATCCTTGCTATTTCTAAAAGGTCTGTAAACATCAAACCAATTTCGAAAAGCTGTAAGGACTTAGAAGTTACAGAAAGGCTACCGTCAGTATTTAGTTCAAATTGAAGTTTTGCTTTTGATTGATAGGTTTTGAAGTCTGAAAGTTGAGTATACAAAACGACACACAAAACTATAGGTATACCTAACCAGAGGTATATCTTCTTTACAATACTTTTTAAAATGTAAATTAGGTTTTGCATTGATAATCTTTCTTACTCGCTAATCAGTAATTCCATCTCGTGTTGAGCCAACGCAGCTCCAACTTCTGCTTCTACTTTAGCTACTTGGGTTTCGTGTAATCTTTGTTCTAATCTTATATATTCATCAATTTTTGCTTCGCCTCTCAGCAATTTATCCTTTACTAACTGTAGAAGTTCTTTCTGACTTATTTCTTGCTCTGTAAGGATTTTAAGCTGTTCAGTAGCCCTTAAATAATTGGTATAGATTTGTATGTATTCTCTTTGAACAAGCTTGATTTGATTTTTATACAACATCTCATTTTTAACGACTTCTAACTGAGATTTTCTAACTCGGTTATTTAATGAAGTAATAGTAAATAGATCAATAGATAAACCCACTCCGATATCACTAAATGCACTGATTTGAGCAATACTTGCGGAATTTGTATACCTAAATGTGTTCACTTGAAAACTAAAAGAAGACAACCAACTTTTTCTTTCGGCTGCTAATTGCTCTTTCGAGATCTGAACTTCTATATCCTTAGCTTTTATTAAGTAATTATTTTCTAGGCCAATTGCTGATAATGAATCAATCTGGCTTTCTACATATAGTGGTGAATTTTGTGCTTGCGCGTAAAAATTTGATAAATAAAGTAATACTAATGTGAATGAAATTGTTTTTAGATTCATACGAAACAATAGTTTATCTTAAGATAGATAATCTTTTGAAGAGTCTTACCCCTAAAGTTTCATTTAGATAAATATTTATATAAGAATATTCTAATAGTACAAAATGGACTATTCTAAGACGGATAATGCCGTTTGTGATCATTTCAATTATCTATTGGACTATTCTAAAAGACACTATTATTTTAAAAAATCTATGGTTAATTTCAGTATAAACCTAATGATAAGATGAATATTAAGTGGCTATCTTGCGTAGAAAAAGGATGCGGAATAGGAGAGTATTCCGATCAAATGGTCGTTGAACTACTACATCAAAATCAGACGTCAACCTTGTACCGTAAAGGTACTCCAAGTACGTATGCTATTGATTACCCTCATCGATCCCTGAGAGGATTAAAAGATTATATCGCACCTTATTATTTATATAAACAACTAAAAAAAATTGATAGTGAGGACACCATATTACATGCAGATAATATTGACGCTTTTACTGCGATACATTGGTCTCAGAAGAAAACCAAGATAAAATGTGTGACTATACACGATGTTATCCCATTAATTTATCCTCAGAAAAATCAATGGCAACGGAGATATTATAATTATCAGTTAAAAAGTAGCATCCTGCATAGTGACCAAATATTTACCGTTTCTCATTATTCCAAAAATGATCTTATAGCTAAAACAGGTGTAAATGAGAAAAAAGTAAAAGTGATTTACAACGGAATTAATCACGACCAATTAAAACCGGTAAAGAATAAAAAAGAAAATGAACGGTTCACCATAAGGTATATTGGAGGCTTAGGTGCTGTACATAAAAATGCAACAGCTCTAATAGAAGTTGCTAAAATTTTAGAAGAGAAAAATATTGACTTTCTCATGCAAATTGGAAGTGGAAATGCGGCTTTAACACCATTACCTTCATTAGTTGAAAAATATAACTTAAAGAATATTGAGTTTGTTGGTTATGTGAAGGATGAGGACAAAGCTAGCTTCTTAGGACAGGCTGATTGTTTTCTATTTACTTCTTTATACGAAGGGTTTGGATTTCCACCTTTAGAAGCTATGGCTTGTGGTACACCTGTTGTTTCTTCAAATGCCGCATCACTAAATGAGATATTACATGATGCCGCCATGCTTACTTCTGCCTCACCATTAGATTTAGCTAATAATATAATCAGACTAATAGAATCGAAAGATTTACAAAAAGAATTAGTTGAAAAAGGAATAGAAAGAGCATCTCATTTTACTTGGGAAAATTCAGTCAAAACACTTAGAGAGAACTACGATTCTATATTATGAAAACAAATACACCTAAAGACAGATTTTCTTTATCCATCGATCCATCTTGGAGGGTATTAGAAATAGGAGGAGGGCATAATCCTCACCCAAGAGCTAACGTTGTTGTTGATAAATATGATAACACAAATAATGGGCATAGAGCAGGAGATATTGTTGTTCGTAAAGGACAAGAGTTTATTTTAGCAGATGGTGAAAATCTACCATTTGAAGATAACGAGTTCGATTATGTCATTTGCTGTCATGTCATCGAACATGTTGAGAATCCCACGCAATTTGTAAAGGAAATGACGAGAGTTGGAAAAAGAGGCTACCTAGAAATGCCATCTTTAATGGGAGAATACCTAGTGCCAAAAGGATCACATGAATGGGTATTTATGGATATTGATGATACTGTTGTCGGTCTAAAAAAGAATTCCGTTGGACCAATTGGAGAAGATTTAGATTTTGGAGATTTCTTCCTTTACTACCTTCAAAGAGAGTCGATTGCTTTCAAATTATTAATTGAAACTTATCCCAATATCTTAACTGTTCGATACGAATGGGAAGATTCTCTTGCTATAGAAATGAATCCAACCGATGAAAAAGTAAGAGACTATTTCCATGGTGCATGGACCAAAGAACAAATTCTTAATCAGTTCCCAAAAAGGACATTAAAACAAGAACTATCTGTTTTCTTTAATGCATTTATGCATCTCACCAGAGCCATGTTCTCGAAAATAATTACAGGACAACGATTAAGAAAATTAGACAATAGTATAGGGTTGAACACTCAAAAAGTGAAATCATGAAAATCAGTGTCATTGTTCCTACACATAATAGGGAAGAATTGGTCTTATATTTAGCGAAATCACTTGCTGAACAAAATTACCCTAAAGAGGATTATGAGGTTTTCATTGTCTGTGATGGCTGTATTGATAATACTGTAGCTTTATTAGATGAAAATTACGGTCAACTTAATAATTGGACTATTTTATCGATCAATCAATCTGGTCCGGCAAAAGCTAGAAATACAGGTGCTCAATTAGCCAATGGTAAGATATTAGCATTCACTGATGATGATTGTATTGCAGACCCCAATTGGTTAAAAGCTATTTCAGAAGCTTTTGATAGTGATGAAAACCTGATAGGTATCGAAGGGTTAACATTTACGGATAATAAAAATGTGACACCTCTCACACATCAAATTGAAAATTTAAATGGCAATCCAGCATTACCGACTTGTAATGCAGCTTATTTAAAAAGTACGTTTGAAGAGTTACAAGGCTTTGATGAATCTTTCCCTTATGCTCATAATGAAGATGCCGATTTTGCATGGCGACTGAAAGAAAAAGGGAAGGTGATCTTTTTAGACAGCATGAAAATTTATCATCCTCCACGAATGGAAAGTCTATCCAAATTAAAAGGGAGAATGAAAATATTAGAGAGTGAATTTCCTCTTTACTATAAAAACCCATTTCTGTATAAAAAGTATAGAAATACCAATCCCTGGAGAACTATTTATATTGAAGTGTTTCTCTATCACCAATTGATGTTTCTAAAACATGTTTTAGGTTTTTTCAGACGACCAAAAACCTTAAGTAAGGGACTCTCTTTAGTAGTTTCTTGGTGGGTAAATTTAATCGTACTATTTCCTTCATTCTTAAGAATGGATCAAAAATATAAAAAGCAGTTTTCTTCATGAGCAATAAAACACCCATAGTGATGCAAGGGCTCACCCGTTTTGACGAAAAATACGGAGCAACTTCCTTATTTTTAGCAAAAGAATGGGCTAAGGATCGTATGGTATTTTATATTGATCATCCTTTTACCTACAAAGATAAATTATCCAGTCATCTAAAGCACTCGTTAAAAGTTAGGTCATCAATTCTTGAAGGTAGGAACTTGTTTTTGCAACCTTATACTGAATTACCTCAGTTTATCAATATAACCCCTAACATTGTATACCCAATTAATTTTCTTTCTGAAGGTTCTCTATATAAATTCTTAAAGCAGAAGAATCTAAAACAGATTGAAAAAAGTGTAATGAAGGTATTGAAATACTTTGGGGTGACTGATTTTTATTATATCAATTCATTCAATCCCGTATATAATATCATTTCAAAAACCTTTGTACCTAAAAAAACTATCTATCACTGTGTTGATCTTATATCAGGAGAAAGATATATAGCAAAACATGGTATAAAGGCAGAGGTTAAAGCTGTAGCAAAAGCAGATCAGGTGATTACTACTTCAGATCAATTGAAAGATCGATTAAGTAAATTAAATTCGAAAACGGAAGTTGTTCATAATGGTGCTGATTTCTCTCATTTTCAATTAGATGAATACCCTTATCCCGAGGAATATTCAAAATTAGGTGAAGAACGTTTAAAAGTGGTCTATGTAGGAAATCTAGGTCTAAGGATTAATTATCAATTGATTAAAAGTATTGCATTAAAACATACAGATATCGATTTTATATTTATCGGCCCTATTAATGAAAGAGAGTTTGAAGGAGAAGATTTAGTACCGATCACTAATATTCATTTTCTAGGAGCAAGACCCTCCTCAGCTGTTCCTAACTTTATTTACCATGCAGATATATGTATGATTCCATTTGTCATCAATGATTTAACATCATGTATCTATCCACTAAAAATTAATGAATATTTCAGTATCGGTAAACCAGTTATTAGTACAGAATTCACCAATCTGAGTTCTTTTCAAGACTTATTGTATACTTTTTCAGATGTCAAATCTTTCGAAAAAGCAATCCTTGAAATCAAACAAGAGAATATTGAAAAAGGAAGTCGAAGAAAAGAATTCGCAGAGAATAATGATTGGTCGAATAAAGCGAGAACATTTCTTGAAATCATAGAAAATGATTAGTGCATTAAAAAATATTGTCACCCAAAACAACAGCTTAAAACAGTTTATTCATTCGTTAATTGTCAGCAATTATCGTCCTCGTTTATGGGTACGATTATTCTGGAATCCTTTTGTTCATACTATTGCATTTTCGTCGACTATACGATGGTCTGTAAGAAGGGATTTGTTTCCTTTCAATGCTTTTAAAGTTGGACATAATACCATCATTGAAAGTAGGGTAACTTTAAATAATGCTGTTGGAGATCTTGAAGTAGGGGACAATTGTGTTATTGGAATAGGCAATACTATTATTGGTCCAGTAGAGATTGGAAATGATGTGATCCTTGCACAGAATATTGTTATCTCAGCGTTAAATCACAATTATGAAAACCCCGAGCAACCTATTGTGGACCAAGGAGTCAATACCAAAAAAATACAAATAAAAAGTGAAGCTTGGATAGGAGCAAATGTTGTCATTGTACCAGGCGTAACTATTGGCAAACATTCGGTTATCGGAGCAGGGTCTGTCGTTACAAAATCAGTTCCTGATTATCATATAGCTGTTGGTAACCCTGCCAAATTAGTAAAACGTTTCAATTTCGGAACACAAAAATGGGAGAAAATTCATGAGTAAATTGGTATCAATAATCACAGTAAATTATAAGAATAATGCAGTTACTCTAGATTTATTACATTCTATAGTTGGACTAAATCGGAACGATCTTGAGGTAATTGTTGTTGAGCTTGGAAGCCAAAATTTTGATCCATCCATCTATCAAGCGATCATAAGTGATATTGTAGTTATACATAATAAAGAAAATCTAGGATTTTCAGCGGGAAACAATTTAGGTATTACTAAAGCTTCAGGAGAATTTTTGTATCTTGTTAATAACGATACGATACTACTTAGAAATAGTATAGACCCATTAATCAAAATATTAAATGACGATCCAACGATTGGAATCGTCAGTCCTAAAATAAAATACTATGATGAACCTAATACAATACAGTACGCAGGATATACCCTAGTGGATACCCTGACTGGAAGAAATAAAACTATTGGAGAATATGCAAAAGATAACCCTGAATACAACCACTCCTATGAGGTAGGCTTTATTCATGGTGCGGCCATGATGACTAAAAAAGAGTACATCTCAAAAGTCGGATTGATGCCACTTGACTACTTTCTATATTATGAAGAATTGGCTTGGTCAGATTGTTTTCATAAACAAGGTTTAAAAACTTATTATGAAGGTAATGCTGAAATTCTACACAAAGAATCCATGAGTGTTGGAAAGAACAGTCCTTTGAAAGAATATTTTATTTTCAGAAATCGATTGTTGTTTATGAAGCATTATACTTCCTCAACACAGTTCCCCATCTTCTTTATATTTATTTCAATTTTCTCACTACCGAAACGTTATTTCTCATTGTTATTTCAATCCAATACCAAAAACTTAAGGAAAGCTTTATTAACGGGATACACAGATGCGATATCATATTTAATCAATACCAAAAACCATATTCCCGATAAAGGATTGAAATTTCTATAATATTTAAACCTAATGTTAGACTCACTCATCACTTACTTTTTCTGGGCAAGCTTATTTGTCGTAGTTTATTCTATTATTGGCTATCCAATAGTGTTATATGCTCTTGTGCTTATTAAAAGAACCTTTGGCACATCTAAAACTTTAACCTTAGATAAAATAGAGTTTACTGAAAAAGTAGCCGTCGTTATCCCATGTTATAACGAATCAGACATCATTGAAGAGAAAGTCTACAATACGCTATCACTCGACTACCCAAAAGAATTACTAAAGATCTACGTTGTTGCAGATGGTAGTACAGACAATACTTCAAAAGTTATACAAAACTTACAACACAACGGAATTGATATACATTATTTCTATGACAAGAAGAGAGCAGGAAAATCAGCTGCTATCAATAGAGTCATCAATAAGGTAAAGGAAGAAATTACTGTATGTACTGATGCCAATACTTTATTGAACAGAACGGCAATTAAGGAAATCATCAAAAACTTTAAAGACAAGAAAGTCGGATGTGTTTGTGGTGAAAAAAGAGTACTTCAGGAAGCAGGCGATGTGGCTTCATCTGGAGAAGGTGCTTATTGGAAATACGAATCATTCCTAAAGAAATTAGATGCTGAACTTACATCTGTAATGGGTGGAGCAGGAGAACTAATTGCTTTTAGAACTAATGTATATCCACAGATTCCTAAAAAGATCATTTTAGATGATTTCTACCTTTCAATGAAAATCTTATTACAAGGATATAAAGTGGCCTACGAGCCTAAGGCTTTTGCTTCTGAGAAAGCATCGGTCTCGGTTAGAGAGGAAATGAAGCGAAAAATTAGAATCGCTGCAGGTGGTTTTCAAATTATATTTACACTGCTGCCTCTATTCAATATTTTCAAAAGAGGAATGGTCACTTTTCAGTATGTATCACATAGAGTATTAAGATGGTTATTTGTTCCCTTCGCTCTACCGTTGATATACATTGCAAACTTTTATTTAATGGTTTTTGTTAATCCTTTATACAGTTTACTGTTTTTAGGGCAAACACTAATGTACACTATTGCATTCATAATCCATTCAATAAAAAGAAAAACAAAACCATACAAAGTATTCATGTTGCCCTACTACTATGCAATTATGAATTACTGTGCATTGCTAGGTTTCTTCAGATACTTATCCGGTACCCAATCTTCAGTTTGGGATAAAGCAATCAGAAAATAAGATGAAAAATAAAACTTACATATGGCTCTTACCACTAATATTTATAGGACTTTGCAGTAGTGCATATATCTTCACTACCTATTCATACCTTGTATTGGGTGATAATCCTAATGCTGGACAAGCATGGAATAATGATGGACGACCGGAAGGTACTTATGTTGTATCAACTCGTCTTACACCACCAGCTGAAAGTGCAGAATTGTTCCAGTATATTTACGATACAATCTCTATTGCTACAGAGGCTTTTATTGAGGAACACAATAGAAACTTTTTAGTAGTAGAAACAGGTGCAGTTTATATCACTTTAGGGTTCGAAGATGCCGATTGGTTTAATACCTTAGGCTTCTACACTTACCCACATAATGATCCACCCGAGAGCATTGCTGATATAGAAAATACAAAAACAATTGTTTTCCCTAAATTGGATACTGAAAACACAATAAACAATGGTTTTCAGTTATACCTTGGAGATTACACTGCGGGTACTGTAATTGGCTTTTTCCTAGTTTCACAGGGTTGGGACCATACTGCTCCGGATAAAGTTTCTGCTATAGTTGATGGTCGATATACACTCTATTCAAACAGTGATTTGAACGAAGGAGTTGTTGATCCAGATGGTACAGAAATCGGATTCCTGACTCACTCAGTAGTTGTAGCCAACAGAAGAACAACAGAAAGAGATTTCTTATTATGTTTTGAAGATGATATTGAGAATGCAGATTACGATTATAACGATGCTGTTTTCTTTGTTCACTCATCACCTGAAAATGCAATTATTACATTTAACGGAGAGGTGAATGAACAAATTGTAGCAAGAGATACAACCATTACATTATCATTAAACCAAACATCTACTGTACCAATTACAACACTGATAGAAGATGAAGTACCGGAAGATGCTGTGATTACAATTACATCCATCTCAGACCCTATGCTAACGACAACACAAGATTTACCTAGTATTTCTGTGTTGGGAGAGGATACAAATATTGGTACGGATACCATTTTCTATACAGCCTGTGATCTAGGCTTTCCTCAAACTTGTGATGATGGTATGATCATCGTAACGACAAGTGATCAGAATGAACCTCCAGTAGCTAGAGATAGTGTATTGATTGATTTTGATGACCCTTTGTTTATCAATGGAATTACTGTGGCCGATCTCGCTACTGATCCAGATGATAATCTAGATTTATCTACAATTGCTATTTTAAGTGATGTTGATTCTAACTTAAATCTAACGATCACAGGTGGAACGATTACTTTTGCACCAAACCAAGATTATTCTGGCCCTGATTTCATACTATATAGAATTTGTGATTTAGGATCACCCGTGTATTGTGATGTTGGATCATTTATTATTGGAGGGAACGATGGCCCTATAGCCAATCCAGATGAAATCGATATTTATGCAGGAGAAGGAGTTATTATGGATGTATTGGGTAATGATACTCCAGGTAGTTCTCCATTAGATCCGGAAACCCTTACTATCATTTCAAAACCAGATGACAATACTGCAACTGTAAATGTGGTAGACGGAAAAATTGAAAATGTACCTCATCCAGATTTTACAGGTCCTTATGAAATAATCTATGAGATTTGTGACAGTGGTACTCCAACACTTTGTGACACCTCTACAATAACAGTCAATGTTGTAGATCCACAAGGAGATGAAGTGATTGATAGATCAAATATTCCTCCTTTAGCTCTAAACGACTCCGTAGTAACCAATGTAAATACAGCGATTTCTATCGAGATCAATAATAATGACTCTGATGAAGATGGTATTATTGTTCATGATTATTCATATATCGTAAAGCCACCATTAAGGGGTGAAGCTACATTAAATGTCTTCGTCAATAATGGGCAATCCATCCCAATTATCAATTACACTCCTAATGAAGGGTTTACAGGATTGGATGTCCTATCATACAGAGTATATGATGATGGAGACCCACATTTATCGGACGATGCGTTAGCACTTATCTTTATTACTGAAGATGGAGTAACCATAACTACTAATAATGATACCTTATGGGTAGATACAATTTATGTATCACCTTCTCAGGAAAGTTGTTTTTCTATTGCCAATAAACTTGCTGAAGAAAACTCAACTTTAAACGTTACATCAAATATTATCAATGTCTATCCTAAAAAAGAAGGTGCTTCCTTAAATTATTCGGATTCTGTGATCTGTTATCAAGCACCTGAAAATATGGAAGGAACAGATCATGTCTATTATACTATCTGTGATGCTTGGGGTACTTGCCAGCAAGGGTTACTAGTTATAATAGAAGGGGATGGAACACCAAAATATGAAGAACCTCTACTTACTTTCTATTCGGGCTTTTCTCCGAATGGAGACCAATTAAATGATGCATTTGTAATCGAAGGAATAGGTGGATATCCGGACAATGATATCACGATTTATAACCGTTGGGGACAACCTGTATATAAAGGCAACGGTTACGACAACACATGGAATGGTAATAACCAGAATAATGAACCATTACCAGACGGAACCTACTACTACATTTTAAAAGTAAGAACTCCTTACGAATTCAATTACAACGGCTATGTAGTAATTAAAAGATAATAATTCGTATGAAAAAACTACTCATCTTCTGTTTATTTTGCTTTGGGATAACAGAAGCCATAGGTCAGCAAATGCCTATGTTCTCACAATATGCTTACAACACACTAGCGATTAACCCTGCTTTTGCTGGAACAAAA
The DNA here is from genome assembly GCF_012641475.1 of Flammeovirga agarivorans. Lineage (NCBI taxonomy): Bacteria > Pseudomonadati > Bacteroidota > Cytophagia > Cytophagales > Flammeovirgaceae > Flammeovirga > Flammeovirga agarivorans. The sequence goes on from NZ_JABAIL010000013.1 coordinate 43,980, forward strand.
GATGGGGTAGATGCCACTATGCTTTTTAGAAAACAGTGGACTGATTATGAAGGTGCTCCTTCGACGGTGAATTTTTCTGCCAATTCTGCAATTGCCAAAGGTAAAATGGGAGTAGGGCTAAATTTCGTCAATGATAAAATTGGTATTTCAACCAATAATACTGTGCAAGGAGCTTTTTCATACATTACGCCTATTACACCTGACATCACTATGTCATTAGGTATGTATCTTTCTTTATTAAACTTCAAACACGATTGGGGTGACTTAAGAATACAACATACCAATGATCCCGTTTTTGGTACAGAAAGCGAATCTATTTCTCAATTTAATACTGGTTTTGGTATCTACTTTTATAGCGACCGATTCTATTTTAGTTTTTCTGTTCCTAGTATTCTTGAGGTAAGTATGACAAAGACAGATGGTGATAATAATTTATATAGAAGACACTTTTTTGTAAAAGGTGGTGTACATTTCAATTTATCAAACCATATTGATTTTGTACCATCTGTTTTATTAAAAAAAGTAACCAACTCTAATTTACAGGCTGATGTAACAGCTACTTTTATTTTCCAAAAAATGCTTTGGGTAGGAGCATCATACAGAACTGAAGACGGGTTTGCAATTATGTCACAAGTTGTTCTAAAAGATAGATTTAGAATTGGTTATGCTTACGACTACCCAAATACTGAAATACAAAACCATACCTCTGGTACACATGAAATATTATTAGGAATTAATTTCCCTACGAAGAATAATAACTCAATTATTACCAGTCCAAGATATTTTTAAAGATGAGGACGTTCATACTATATATCATAATACTATCATCGATTAATGTAACTTTTGCTCAAAAACAAGAAACCTTACTACAGAGAGCTGAAAAGCATTACAATAGGCAAGAGTATGTTTTAGCAATTAAAAACTATAATAAAGTCAATACGTTGGATGTTTCTTCTAAGTATCGATTAGGCTATTCATACCAAATGATCGATGATTATCGTAAGGCACTAAAAACTTACCAGAGTATCGTAAAAGTAAAATGGGAAGGCCAAGATTTAGTTTTCCTAAATTACGGTTTGATGGCTAAAGCGATGGGTTTATACGGCAAAGCGGGAGATGCTTTTAAAGAGTATCTTTTTGATCATGCTGACGATAAGGATGTAAGAGATTTATACCTCTCTTGCCAAACACAATATTATGATGAGTTAGTAAAAAATAAAGCGCTAACTATAGTAGAAAACCTATCTTTTAATACGGAGCATAAAGAGATATCTCCCGTCTTGCTTCAAGATGGATTGATTTATTCTTCATCAAGAAGAGACCATGTGAAAAATGATATTCACCATAGGGATGGTAACCAGTTTTTAGACTTACACTTTGTCCAAAAAAATGACTTAGGAGTTTATGATGAAACAGAAATTCTTCATGAACATGTATTAAACAACCTACATGTTGGTCCATCTTGTTATGACACGATCAACAACAAGTTTTACATGACTGTCAATTTAAAGAAAAAGAAGTCTGTCGATGCCATTAATAATCTACAGATTGTGGTTTCCAACTATGATCCTATTGATCATCATTTTGACAGACCCGAAAGTATCAATATTAATAATCCAGAATATAATTTAGGACATCCTACTATTGCCAACCATGGAAATACCATGTATTTCGTTTCGGATATGCCAGGAGGTCATGGGGGGACAGATATTTATAAAACAGAGAAAGGTATTAACGGTAAATGGACTGAACCTGAAAATCTTGGAGATCTAATTAATACTTCAGGAAATGAAATGTTCCCTTATGTCTATGACGATAATACGCTATATTTTTCTTCAGATCGACACATAGGTTTAGGAGGCTTAGATATCTTTAAAGCAATCATTGTAAAAGGTGAAATTACAGGTATTGAAAACGTCGGGGCTCCAATTAACTCCTCTACGGATGATTTTGGTATCTGCTTCCAAAACCCTAATGAAGGGTACTTTACGTCCAATCGTTTCGATGGTAAAGGAGATGATGACATTTACTCTTTTAAGCATAATTCGTTTGACTTTACCGTTTTTGTTATCGATAGTGTTACAAGAGAACCATTGGAAAATATTATTGTAGAGTGTTATGATAATGACCGTATGGCAGTAATGAATTTTGAAACAGATGAAAAAGGATATGTACGTTTCAACAGTCGAGACAAAAAGATGATTCAGACCATCGCTGCTATGTCTTCAAACTATAAGTACAAAGAAAAGAATATTAAAGACAGAAAAGAGGAACGAAATGTTGTTGTCATTGAATTAGTAAAAGGAAGAAATTTACAACTTATTGGAGACGTTTTCGATTCTAAGACACATAAGAAAATCAAAAGTGCACATGTGTTCCTGTATGATAACGATTCTACCAGAATCCGGTCTATTGGTGATGTAAGAGATGGGCATTATTCTATCATTATTACTGAAGTACCAAATCATCATTACTTTATTTCTAATGCTGAAGGGTACATCACTAAAAATATGAAATTGATTAATCCGACTCCTGATCGATTTGGTGTGATTTATCAAGACATATATTTAGATCCAATTATGTCCGAAAATGTTGTGGATATTGAAAACATCTATTATCCTTTTGATTCTTCTTTCCTTACAGAGAAATCTATATCAACTCTAAATGAAGTATTTGCATTACTAAGAACTAATTATGACTATAAAGTTGAGATGCAGTCACACTGTGATATCAGAGGAACTGAAGGGTATAATATGCAATTATCTTTGGAAAGGATGGAATCTGCCATGGGTTATTTAGTAAGAAAAGGTATTTCTAAAGACCGATTGATTCTAGGATATTTTGGTGAAGAAGTAACCGCTATTGATTGTAAAGATTGTAGTGAAAGTGAACATCAATTAAATAGAAGAACTGAGATCAAGATCATTAGGTAATAGTTCCAAGATTTTGGTATTACAGACTTGTTACATTTACTTAAAGAATCTTTATAATAAAGTTTAATACCTGCTTTTTTTTAAGAAGTTGTTGTAATTTGTGTTATTAACGAATAGAGGGAATCAATCATAAAGCAAAGTCACTATTTCCTGTAGAATAATGAATGCCATTATCCTTTAATCCCTCAAGGTATTATCGAAATTACTTGCCTAAATACTTAGGCAACTCTTATGAAAAAAGATTTAACTAAAGGATCCGTTTTAAAAGGGATCCTTACTTTAGCCTTACCTATTATTGGTGCCATGTTTATGCAAACTGCCAATAATGTAATTGATATAGCATGGATTGGAAAAATAAGTAGTGATGCCGTAGCAGGTGTAGGTACTAGTTCTTTTTTTATTCAGTTAGTATGGTCTATTTGTTCCATATTTCTTATTGGTTCCGGTATTCTGGTATCACAATCCATTGGAAAAAATAACGAACAGCAAGCAAGAGAATACAGTAGAGAATCATTGATTGCATTATTTGGTATTATTCTCTTGATGGGGGTCTTGATGCAGATCTTCTTTCAACCGATAATTTCCTTTTTTAACTTCGAGAAACCCATCGTAGAAGATTATGCCTACACTTATCTAACATGGATGTCAGGCTTTTTATTCTTCTCTTTAACTGTTTTACTTATGACACAGATAAGTAATGCAAGGGGAGACTCTAAAACTTCATTAAAGTATTCTACCATAGGAGTATTTATAAATCTTGTCCTGGATCCACTATTTATCTTCACTTTTGATTTGGGTGTAATGGGAGCTGCATTAGCTACAGGTGTTGCCCAATTTATTACACTTTTCTTATTCCTAAAACGTTATGCTAAAGCATTTTTTGGTGATAGAGAAGAATGGATTTTTAGATTCGAAAAAGTAGGAGAAATCTTTAAAGTGGGGTTCCCCGCATCGCTACAACGTATCCTATTTACTTTAGTAGGAATTGCGATTGCAAAGATTGTTTCAGAATGGGGAAGTGATGCGATTGCAGCTCAAAAAATCGGCAACCAAGTAGAAGGAATTACGTACATGTGCATTGGCGGATTGTCCTCTGCAATGATGTCATTTACAGGGCAAAACTTTGGAGCAAAACAATATAAAAGAATAGAAGAAGGATATAAAAATGCCATGGCATTCACAATACTAATTGGGTTAATTAACGGTGCATTTTTCTATATTTTCTCTGAGTCTTTAATCCAATTGTTCGTCTCTGAAAAGGATACTATTGCAATGGGAGCAAGCTACCTTGAAATCTTAGGTATAGCACAAGTATTTATGTGTGTTGAAATGGTCACCAGTGGAATTATTAACGGTCTTGGTAAAACCAAATACCCTGCCTATATTAATATAAGTATGACGGTAATCCGAATTCCAATGGCCCTATACTTTGCTAAAAACCTAGGTTTAGGAATTGATGGTGTTTGGCTATCAATTGGTGTAAGTATGTTCTTACGCGCTGTTTGCTTAACAATAGCCTATAACTATACAAGAAATAAAGTGATTTTAAAATTGAAAAATGAAGTCAGTTAACCATATCATCGATCAACATTTATCCTCTCGATTATTTGAAGGCAACTTCGGTTTTGAAAAAGAAAATATTAGAGTAGATAAGTCAGGACATATTGCATTAACTCCACACCCAGAGAATTTGGGTGATAAATTAACACACCCCTACATTACAACTGATTTTTCCGAAAGTCAGATTGAAATGATTACACCTATTCGCCCTTCTGTAAAAGAGGCGTTAGGTTTCTTAGAGACTATTCATGATATCGTTACCTTAAACTTAGATAATGATGAATTGCTATGGCCTCAGAGTACTCCACCTTTATTACCTGAAGATGAGGCAAAAATTAACATTGCACATTTCGGAGAGAAAGGCATAGAAAATGAAAAATATAGAGAGCATTTAGCCAATACCTACGGAAAGAAAAAACAACTTTTATCGGGTATTCATTTTAATTTTTCGTTTCCAGAGAAAGCATTAGAGCATTATTACGAGACTTCCGAGAAGAATATATCTTATGATAAGTTCAAAGAAGAAATTTACTTAAGAATCACGAGAAACTTCTTGAAAGATAGATGGTTTTTAATTGCTTTATTAGGAAATAGTCCAGTACTACACAATACGTACAATAAAAGCTGTATCGATGAATTGCCAAAAGCTACTTCCGATGCCCACCACTTTTGTGATGCCACATCGATGAGAAGTAGTATGTGTGGTTATAAAAATAATATCGATTTAATACTTGATTACTCATCAATTGAGAATTATAAGAAAAGCATAAAATCGTGGATTGATAAAGGTGTGATTTCTTCTGAAAAAGAAAACTATTCAACTCTGCGATTAAAAGAAATTAATGGTAAGCTTTCGCATATCGAAGTAAGATTATTGGATTTAGATCCTTTAGTTAAGTGTGGCATCAATCCGCTGAATGCAGAAATTATCCATATTTTCTTAATCTATTGTCTTTTAAAAGATGAAGAAGGGATCAGTGATGAAGAACAAACTGAAGCACATTTTAATCAAGAAGTAGCTGCAGAACAAGGGATGTCGATGACTGCAGACCTTAAAATTGATGGGAAGAAAGTTAATCTCCAAAGAGAGATCATGCTAAAATATAGAGCCATAGAAAAAACTGTTGAAGATATCCTTCCTCAAAAATATATGGCAAGTTTAGAACATCTAAGAAATCTGTCGGATCATTTAAAACATCGTCCTGCATATAGAGTTTTAGATGGAATTAAAGAAACTACTTTCTTAGAGTTCCATTTACAACAAGCTAAGCAATATTATAAAGAAAGTAACGATCAAAACTATAAGTTTTTTGGTCTAGAAGATATGGAACTTTCTACTCAATTATTATTGAGAGAGGCTGTATTTAGAGGGGTCAATTTTGAAATTATGGATAGACCCGAAAATTTCGTCCGTTTAGAAAAAGATGGTCATATCGAACATGTAATGCAAGCGACTAGAACATCATTAGATAACTATGTGAGTGTCCTGATGATGGAAAACAAAGTAATGACTAAGAAATTACTTGAAGCTGCCAATATTAGAACTCCAAAAGGAGAACAGTATTCTGATGTTATCAAAGCAAAAGAAGACTTTATGTTCTTCAAAGGTAAAGCCATTGTGATCAAACCAAAGTCAACTAATTTTGGCTTAGGCATTACAATCATCAAAGAAAATAAAAATGAGGAGTTCTATCATAGAGCTATTCAAATGGCTTTTGAACATGATAATTCAATTTTGATTGAAGAATTTGTGACTGGAAAAGAATATCGAATTTTCATTATCAAAGATGAAGTTGTGGGTATTTTACATCGAGTTCCTGCCAATGTGAAAGGGGATGGTGAAAGTACCATCAGAGAATTAGTAATTGAAAAAAATAAAGATCCACTAAGAGGAAAAGGGTATAAGACTCCTTTAGAAAAAATTGCTCTTGGTGAGGCTGAAGAAATGTTTTTAGAAACTCAGGGGTACTCTTTTAGTACTGTTCCTGATAAGGATCAAATCATATATTTAAGAGAAAACTCAAATATTTCAACCGGAGGTGATAGTCTAGATTTCACTGATGACATTCCAGATTCCTACAAGAAAATCGCCGTTGATGCCACCAAAGCACTCAATGTTGAAATTACGGGATTAGACATGATGATTGATGATATAAAGGAAGAAGCAAATGTAAATAATTATGCTATTATTGAAATGAACTTTAATCCTGCCATCCATATTCACTGTCATCCGTATAAAGGAAAGAACAGGAAACTGAATGCAAAAGTGATGGATGCCCTAGGGTATTGATTAAAACGGTTGATGATATTAGATGTACTCGGTTAAAAAGCAATTTTTAACTCCTAGTTTATCAATCAAACCATCATTTGCTAAACTATAGAGCTGTGTGAATTTCGCATGGCTCTATTTCTTTTAATACAGATTACGTTTAATATATAACAACAAAGCCACCAACCTTTCGATTGATGGCTTTACAACTATCATAACTGAAAACATACTTATCATTTATCCTCTAAAATCATTGATTTGATATCTATGTCCTTCTAGGGTAAATATCAATGTAGTACCGCTGTAACTACAATCAACATTTCTTAAAACTTCATATCCATCATCGTACATATCATCAGGGTTGTTATAGTAGACAATCATTAATTTTAATTGACGACCTTCGAAAGATGGGTCTACATAAGCTTTTGTACCATCAGGAAGTGTTATTGTTTTAACATCTGCTACTTGTGGAGCTTCACTTGCCATCCAATCATTTGTTGGGTGTGTACTTGGACGTAACTCTCTAGTCCATTCACTTAGTGTTTTTTCATGTACTTCAAACGAATTAGTGTCTGTTATTTCAGGTTCATCAACAACTGTTCTATCAGCATGCGATTTTACTAATTTACTTTTATGAATATTCAAATGAGTAGTTTCGGTAGGAGTAACCTCATCAATGATTGTTTTTGAAGTATTCGTTTTTACTAGTTTTGTTTTATGAATATTGGATGTAGTTTCATTCGTTGGACTTACTTCATCAATTAGCTGTTTATTCAAACTTTTTTGTTGTTCATTATGATTGACTTTAGTTGAGTCTGGTTGTTCTGCACTCTTAGTCTCAAAATGTTGAACTTTTAATTGTTGAACAGGCGAAATGGGTTGTGGCTCATTGTCGTGGTTACAAGCTACCATTGAAAGTAATGATAATGCGATAATCGAAGTTGTGAACAGATTTTTCATAGTAGATATATTTTTGAATGTGTTTTTGAATAATTGTTATAGTTAATCAAACGGGACACATCCATAAGAGATGATGATATTTAATGGAGGTAACATTAGCGGGAAAAACCGTCACTTAAAGGGAAAAATTGAACATAAAATCCAATAAAAAAGGAGACATATCTCTATGCCTCCTTAACTTCAATCGGTATACTACTTATCTATTATGATTGTTTTACATCGAATCTATCTAGGTTCATCACTTTTGTCCAAGCTTTAACAAAGTCACGAACAAATTTTTCTTTTGATGTTTCGCTTGCGTAAACTTCAGCAATAGCTCTCAATTCAGAATTTGAACCAAAAATCAAATCCGCTCTAGAGGCTCTCCAGACTTCTTTTTGCGAAGTTCTATTTTTTCCAACGAATTCCAATTCATCTTTATCTACTGGACTCCACTCTGTATCCATATCTAATAAGTTGACAAAGAAATCGTTTGATAATGTACCAGGATTATCCGTTAGGATTCCCAATGACGAATCATCATAGTTGGCATTTAGTGTACGCATTCCGCCTAATAAAACTGTCATTTCAGGAGCAGTTAATGTTAGTAAGTGAGCTTTATCAACTAAAAGTTCTTCTGTTGTTAAAGTATACTTTTTCTTTTGGTAGTTTCTAAAACCATCTGCCATTGGTTCAAGTACCGCAAATGATGCTGCATCTGTTTGTTCTTGTGTAGCATCCATTCTACCTGGAGTAAATGGTACAGAAATAGAATATCCACCTTTTTTCACTGCTTCTTCTACGGCAACATTTCCTCCTAATACAATCAAATCTGCAATAGAAACTTGCTTGTTTCCTTTGTTAAATTTTGATTGGATAGCTTCGTACTTTGCCAATACTTTTTTCAACTGAGTAGGGTTGTTACTTTCCCAGTTTACTTGAGGAGCTAGACGGATTCTTGCTCCATTGGCACCACCTCTTCGATCGGAACCTCTATATGATGAAGCTGAAGCCCAAGCTGTTTCTATTAATTCGTTGTGAGCAATACCTGCATTCTTAATTTCTTTCTTTAACCTATTAATATCCGCTTTAGATAACGATTTAGTATTATTCTGAGGAATTGGATCTTGCCAAATAAACTCCTCTTTTGGAATTTCAGGACCTAAATAGGTTGTTTTTGGACCCATATCTCTATGTGTTAATTTAAACCATGCTTCAGCAAAAGCTTTATCGAAAGAAAGAGGATCGTCCATAAATTCTTCCATTACTTTTCTATATCCTGGATCTTCTTTTAATGCTAAGTCAGAGGTAAGCATCGTAGGTCTATGTCTTTTCGATTTGTCAAAAGCATCTGGAATAATTTCTCCCACATCTTTTGCCACCCATTGGTGATGACCTGCAGGGCTTTTAGTTAATTCCCACTCATTATTCATCAATAAGTTAATAAACGAATGACTCCATCTAGTTGGGGTAGGTGTCCATATTACTTCAAGACCAGAAGTTATCGCATCATTACCTTTTCCTGATTTATAAGTACTTTTCCAACCAAAACCTTGTTCCTCAATTTTTGCTGCTTCAGGTGCTGCTCCTACATGTTTAGCATCGCCTGCACCATGAGTTTTACCAAAAGTATGTCCCCCTGCGATTAATGCTACAGTTTCCTTATCATTCATACCCATTCTTCCGAAGGAGATTCTGATATTTTTTGCTGATGCTAACGGATCAGGTACACCATTTGGTCCTTCTGGGTTTACATAAATTAATCCCATTTGAACCGCTGCTAATGGATTCTCCTTATCCAAATCTAACTCACCCTCTTCATTCAAACGTTTTGATTCTAACCAACCTGCTTCTGAACCCCAGTAGATATCATTTTGAGGTTCCCATACGTCAGCTCTACCACCAGCAAAACCTATTGTTTTAAAACCCATAGATTCTAAAGCAACATTACCGGTTAGTATCATTAAGTCAGCCCATGAGATTTGATCTCCATATTTTTGTTTGATGGGCCATAATAATCTTCTTGCTTTATCTAAATTGCCATTATCTGGCCAGCTATTTTGTGGTGCAAAACGTTGAATACCCATTCTTGTCCCTCCACGTCCATCTCCTGTACGATAAGTACCTGCACTATGCCATGCCATACGTACGAATAGGGGACCATAATTACCATAATCTGCTGGCCACCAATCTTGAGAAGTAGTTAGTATCTTTTTTATATCGGCTTTTAATGCATAATAATCTAGTGAGTTAAATTCTTCTTCATAGTTAAAGTCTTCACCCATTGGGTTTGTTTTCTCCGAATTTTGAGCTAGAATTTTTACATTCAATTGGTTAGGCCACCAATCTTCATTTGTCTTAGCTGTTTTTAATTGTTCTTTTTTATGTAGTTTATCAAAACCAAAAGGACAACCTCCACTAGATTTTTCTGCTGTTGAGTCTTCGTTATTGTTTGTACATGCCACTGCAAAGACAGTCATGAGTGACAAGGAAAATTGGAATAATTTGTTCATAACTAACGAGTTAATAATGATGATATTTAAAAAGTAAATCGATGGAAATTCTGATGTGTAGAATTTACTTTCTGTTTGATTAAATTGTAGTACAAAAGTAGCCGACAACCCCGAATAAGTAAAATTGATAATATTGATACTAGTATAACTAATGATTATATATGGGTGTGAAATTTAGAAACGTTTCTAATTTATCTCTCACTTTTGGTGAACGAAAAATCACAATCATTGAACTAATATTCCAAAGTAAATAATGTGAGAAGAGTGACATTTGTAACATACAAAAACACAAACACTTAATTTATTATGGATACAGTTACTCTTCAAACAGCACCTCAAAAACCTATCGCATTACGCGTAATTATGGTTTCGTTTTTACTAAAAGTATTTATTGCATTTGGGTTATATTATGCAGTAAGTAGTGGAAAATTGGAGATTCCAAATGCTAATCCTGATTATATCCTTTACACTGCAGGTATATATATAGTGAATCTTGTCTGTATGATTGCCTCAGCATTAAATGGTAAGCTAAAACTATTTAGAGCAATTATCCTTTTCGACTTTATTGCATCTATACCAGCAAAGGCAATAATTGGATTTATTATGGCAACTTATTCCTTTGGGCTTACTTTTCATCCTAAGGTGAAAGAGTTTTTCAAAGCTAAAGCTGAATAAAAAAATAGCTTCAATGATTTAATATATCATTGAAGCTATTTTTTTGTGATCAATATTTTAAGCTACTTCTTGTAAGTTTTGGTTAATCCATGTATTTAATTGATCGATTACCTGTGAATCACCTAACTCATACTCAAAGCTACTTTTTTCTTCCAGATAAGTAAACCCTAAAGCTTTTAGAAAGAAAATCAATTTGAAACTTAATCTTTCATTCTTAGTAAATACTTGAATACCCAAATTCGTCTCCTTCCAAACTATCTTTAAAGATTTTATTCCTAGTTTATTTCTTTCAAAGAATATTCGTTTTTCTTCATTTCTAATGTATTGTCCTATGGGTAAAAGTTGATGCATGGAATTCGTATTTAAGGAAAATAAAATTGTAATAATAGATGATTAACAATTATAGTAACGATGTTTTATTTTATCTTGTTGCTTATATCATGACAACAAATATTAAGTAACCTGATATAGTTATTGTTACTTAAATTGATGGAAGGAAAAATTCAGTTTCACCAATAATTTTTTACCTTTGGAAAGCAAACTATTAAATAATTGAGCTAAACTATTCAACTCCCATGAAAGCATACTTATTGTATTTAAATTTAATATTTTTGGGCTTTTTATTAAGCTGTGAAAAAGAAAAAAATCCCGTTGAAGATGAAGACAAAATATCTGTAGAAGTTCCTACGGTAACCACTGATACAGCTATTGTTTTAGAAGAAGGCGGTGTAGAATTGTATGGTACCTTAGATAATAATGACCTAATTTCAGAACATGGATTTTATTATTCCTTAGATAGTAACTTCACTTTTTATAGTGAAACAAAACTAGGACTTCCAACTTCTTCAAGTGAGTTTAAAGAAGAGATATATTCTGGATTATTACCTGATAGAATTCATTATTTCAAATCCTACATTCATACCATTCATGACAGTATTATTTATGGTAAAACATTACCATTTACTCCTTTAAAGAATCGAGCACCAATAATTAATGGGATAATCCCAGAAATCGGATATTTAGGTGATACAATTAGTATTAGTGGTGAATATTTTGGAAATAATTCGAACGATAGCAAAACCTATTTTGGTACAAATAGAGCAAGAATACTAGAACAGAATGATTCATTAATTACCTGTATTCTTCCAAATAATATTGATTCTACTTCGGTCACTGTTTATGTAAGATCTTATAATCAAGAAGATAGTACCACTTTCCACTTGTATGACCCAGTAATAGAAAGTGTTTCTGCTAAGGAAGTTACCTTTGGTGATAAAGTAACGATATTCGGTAAACACTTTGATCATAATACGGAAAGGAATCATTTATATATAAGCAATAAGAAAGTTGAAATCTCGTCATCAAGTCGTACTGAAATCACATTTATTGTTCCCGAAGATTTAACGTCAAGTATCCTTGAAATTGAATTGCATACACAACTTCAGAAGCTAATCTATAATGACCCTTTACAAATAAAATCTCCAGAAGTCTCATCTGTTCCATCATGTACTTATTCAAACAGTTACATTCAGATCAAAGGAAAGTATTTTCATCCAGACTACTCTAAGAATTTAGTACATATCAATGGGGTAGAAGCAAAAATTATTGATGGAAATGAAAGTCAACTCACTGTTTATTTCCCCGATGGTCCTTACCCTAATGCAAAAGCCAAAATTGCAGTAGGTATTTTCGATACAGTAACTGATACAGAAAAAGAAGTTTGTATCCGAGATACTTGGGTGATGGTCACAAACACATTGCCTTTTAGTTTTTATGGCGATCCTGGTACTATGGAAATGAATAATAAAGCTTATGTCCTTTCTGATCCTGACCATTATAGCGACAATGAACTAGCTTTATGGGAATTTCATCCTGAAAGTTTAGAGTGGACAAAACATACTCTCCCATTTGAAATGAAATTCAGTGGAAGAAGTACTTCATCAACCACAAAAGGATATGTATATACTGCCACTAGTGAAAATAATTTCTGGGAGTTAGACCCAGTAACTAATCAATGGAAACAGCTAACAGATTTCATTGGACCAAGAAGAGATAAGGCATCAATGTTTACAATAGATAATGAAGTGTATTTGGGAATTGGAGCTGATACAGAACCATACACAAGCATAGCATATACAGATTTTTATAAATATGATGTGAATACAAATCAGTGGAGTAAAATCAGTGATTTTCCAGGTGATATTTATACTGGTAGAACCGAAACATCTACTTTCGTTCTTCAAGGTGAGGGCTATATTACTTGTGGAGCTAGGCATACAGGCATGTACGACTCATGGAAATATACTCCTAGTACGGATCAATGGACAAAAGTTGCTGATTTCCCAAATGCTAGATCTTATACGAACTCATTTGTATTAGATGGTAAAGGGTATGTTGCAAACGGTACTCGAATTGGAGGAACCGAAGACAGTCATTGTTACCAATATGATCCCTCTAGCAACCGTTGGTTTAAACAAGAAAATATCGGAAATACAGGAAGGTATAGAGGGTTTTCTTTCGTAGTTAATGGTGTTGCTTACAGTGGTGGTGGCTATGGAATTCATGGAGGTGATAATTTTAGCAACGAACTATATCAAAAACAATAAATTACTTAGAATGGAGATAGTAAAAAAAACTATCTCCTTTTTTATAACTATTAGTGGCTGGAGTATTGCAATAATTGATAAGAAAAGCTATCTATCACATTACCTATTAAGAAATACTCTAAGATCTTCTTAAACAAAAATCCATAGTTGGGCTCTATAACTTGGAATGATTTTTTAATAGTAGAAATAAAAAAGTTATTATGTCTACTTACACCAAGCTTTCTTTACTCCTTATTCTGTTTATCGCTATTGGATGCAAAGAACATCCTACAAAAATTCACCAAAGAATCCCCTTCACCTTTAATTGGCAGAAGATCGTAACAGATACATTCATTGTACATAAAGATTCTATTCTTGTAAAAGAGACTTCAAAAGGGAATGTACTCTATTTCGATGGTCATGATATAAAGGAGAATATTAATGGAGACTTCATTACAATTGAAATAAAAGAATTGATTGGGGCCAATGATTGTGCGAATTCTGATTTAAGAACCATCACAAAAGATCATCAACTACTGAGTACTGCTGGTAGTTTTTACTTCAATATTTCATCTGAAGATGGTAAGCAGTTGAAGATAGAACCTAATAGTAATAGTCACCTTTTTATCAAAGGAGTGGCTGATCCATCAATGAAAATATTTGAGGGTGTTCTAGATTCAACGAATAATTTAGTCTGGAGTGAAATGAATGAAAATATATCAAAAAATGCTCAATCAGAGTTTATTATTAAGAAACCAAAGTTTAAAGAAAAGAACTTAAATCCTTACGAAAATCTTCACAATTATATTCAAGAGACAGAACAGCTTTACCAATTTGATTCAGAAAAAAACCATTACGTACATAAAGTTTTCTCTACGAAAAAGAAACTAGAGAAGGCTTTATTTGATATCAACATACTTCCAGTTACAAACTCTGAGCTCAGTATTATTAAGCGTTACTATTACCATGAAGATAACGAAAATATCTATTTAAGATATATCTATCCATCAACCAAAGAAACGAGGTTTTCTTTAGAAGGAGATATTATCAGAGATATTGAAGTATATACTATTATTGCCGTACAAAATGGATTTATCGCTAGAAAGATCGCTAAAGGAAATCAAACTATTATACAGGAGGAATTTAGGACAAAAGAACTTCTGAGCATAATTCAAAAAGAAGCAAAAAAACATCATAAACAATATAAGGCATCTCTTAAGGCCAATAATCAACGTATTGCCAAGATCAATGAATACAGAAGAAATAATCAGAAATATAAAATCTATAATACATTCAGAGAGAAAAAGAATATTACATCAGGTTATAAGATCGACTTTGGAAATAATGTTCAATGGACTAATATCGATAAATATTACGATCAGGAATTAATAGTAACCTATAAAGGAAATGTAGTTAATCATGAAGGAGAACCTCTACGTTGTTCAATAGGCTTTTATAGTACCGATGAAAATATATATAATTCAAGTTATATCGATATTGATGAGGAGTATACTATATCATTTATAAAAGATGAAGGCTATTTTATAAAAATTAATGCCACTGATTATTTTGAGTATACTTTCAAATATGATGGTGACCCTTCAAAGCTTAAAAAGATTATAGTACCTGAAGAATATTATAAATTGGAAAAAGTATCGATGAGATAATTAATACTTTAATAAGAATTTTGATATGTTGAAGTTGAAATTTATAAAATATCTAGTTTTCACTAACTTCACTTACATTTTAACAAACACACCAAATTAATGAACAAGAAGACATTAAAAATAGGCATTATCAACGTATCTGACAGAGCTAGTAGAGGAGAATACGAAGATTTACCTGGAAAAGAAGTAAGAAGATTAATGAATCTATGGCTAACTACCCCATGGGAAGAGGTTTATGCAGTTGTTCCCGATGAGCAAGACTTATTGGAAAAAGAAATGATTGATATGTCTGACAATAAAGGCTGTAGCTTAATTGTAACCACTGGGGG
This sequence comes from Flammeovirga agarivorans, assembly GCF_012641475.1. Lineage (NCBI taxonomy): Bacteria > Pseudomonadati > Bacteroidota > Cytophagia > Cytophagales > Flammeovirgaceae > Flammeovirga > Flammeovirga agarivorans. The sequence continues at coordinate 59,450 of NZ_JABAIL010000013.1, forward strand.
AACAGGGCCTGCTGTGAGAGACGTTACCCCTGAAGCAACAGAAGCGGTCTGCGAAAAAATCTTACCCGGCTTTGGAGAATTAATGAGACAAATGAGTCTAAAATATGTCCCAACGGCCATCCTTTCTCGTCAAACTGCAGGAACTCGCAAAAATACACTGATCGTTAATTTACCAGGAAAACCTAAGTCTATTAAAGAATGCTTAGAAGTGGTATTCCCTGCAATACCATATTGTATTGACCTAATAGAAGGTGCTTATATAGAAACAAATGAGGAGGAAATGAAAGTCTTCAGACCCAAACAGAAATAATGGAAGTTCTACTTTTTCTCAGAAGTTCTGCTTAGAGCCTCTGAGAAAAAGTAAATGATGTTATTCTTCACCAATCCATATTTCTCCTTTTTTAAAGGAATATTGTTCTATTTTTCTATCTCTTGAGTAATCTAAATAGCTTAATCTATGGGGTTTCTTTAACAGTTTTTCAAACCATAATTTCTCTTCTTCATAAGCTTTTCTACTCACATAATTTTCCGGTTCATCTATAAACTGCTCATCGTAATGGTCTTCTTCCCAAGCATTAGTCCATTGGAGTTTATCTAATTCATCATATAGATTTCCATAATTTTTAGAATGGAATACCTTCTCTTTATTGGGTTGATGGAAGAGTTCTTCATAATAGCTGATATTACTGCCTATTGCACAAACAACCTGAGATTTAGAAATATCCCTTTCATATAACCATATTTTCAAATAATACTCTTCATCAAGTTGCTTGAGTTGTTCTTTCCAAGAATTAAATATATCAAGCAGCCCTTGAAGTATTTTCATCTTTGTCTTTCCCTTCGGAGGGGCAATCACACTGTTTCGTAAAGAGAGGTTACACCAAGGCTGGATATATACTTTCGCATATTCTTTTTCATAACGTTTTAGAACATCAAGATTTAAATTCTTATTATATTCTATCCAATTATCAATCTTTTTCCACCTTCTTCTGTGACCTCTAACTTTTTTGATTCTCATATTATATATTTTACAAACTGATATATAAAGCTAAGCATTTCAACTTATCTAAATCATAGAATGCATATAGTTTTGCCTTTTTTGTATAAGTAGTTTACCTTTTTATGTAACAAGTAGATCACAAGAAAAATGACCTTTGTGAATAGGTATACACCTAAATAATATTCATCAAAAAAATATCATTATGGAAATCTACTTTCAAGGAATACTTACAATTATGTCATTAGTTAATCCTCTTATTTGTTCGCAGATTTTTAATGGAATTGAAAAGGGGAGATCCTACCGACATAAACTCAAAGATCTAACAGAAACTGTCTTAAGTATAGGAGCCATTTTAGCTATTTCAGCATTTTTAGGATCCAAACTATTAAATACATTAGGGATAAGTTTAGATGCATTCCAAGCAGCAGGAGGTATAGTTCTATTCTGGATAGGGTTTAATATGTTAAATCAAAAATCGAATCAGCAACCAGAAGAAAAAGAGAAAAGTTTAATGCCACTAATATTATTTGCAGCAAGTCCCGGTACTATTACAGGGGTAATTACTTTATCCATAGCTGAAACAGAAAATAACTTCCCAAAAGTTGCATTGATTTCTATCCTAATAGTATTAACCTTAATGTGGGTGATTATTGCCCTAAGGTCCAAAGGAGATTCACCAAATAAAAAACCATCAAAAGGAGGGCAGTTAGCCACCAGATTTATGGGGCTTATTATCTTATCTATGGGTATTCAATTTATATTATCTGGAGTTTCTGGATTTTGGATGGGGGTTTCGATATAGTGTTATTAAAAAAGGCAGTCTCGAAGTATCCAAGACTGCCTTTATTATATAGTGAAATTCTATGCTTAATTTTTAATAAACTTAGCTACATAAATACCTTCATCTGTTTTTAACGTTAGGATATATAATCCGCTTTGGTATTCAGATGTTTTAATCTTTGTTGTAGAAGACCCAATACCATTTTCAATCAATTGCCCTTTTAGGTTTGTAACATTGTAAGTATATGGTTGACTTGTGATACTATTGATATTAAGAATATCTTTAGTCAATGTTGGATACACATTAAAATGTTTTTCTAACTCATCTTGTAGTGCTGTTATATCATCATTAGGATTGTTGTAATTTAAAGTTAATTCAATTATCACACTTTGATTTTTGTTATCAGCGAGGATTAAATCAATTCTATAATCATCCAATAATTGTTTTTTCTCTAAACTAGTTAGACCACCATCTATTTCGTTAAGATCAACACTTAATTCTTTCGAAGAAATATCAAACGCAAACCAAGTAGGGGCTGTCTCATTTGATTCTAATACAAGTGTATATTCTAACTCATCACCCAAAGTTGTAAAATATTGGTCCTCTAAAGTTGTTTTGAAAACACCTTCTGTAGTGACGTCAATTTTTACATTCTCAAATACAGTAGATACTACATCTTCTGTTTGGAAAATAACATGAATAGTATCTTTATCTGATTCAACTGTGTAAGTTCTTTGGTAAGAAATCTCCTCCTTTTCATTATTGATATAAAGTGTATAGTCAATATCTCCATAAGGGATGTTCTTTGTGAAGGTATAGACATTATTAAAATGTTCTTCAATACTATTTGATGAATAGCCATTTTCTCCAGAGATCTCTAAAACCAATTCATCACCCGAAGTAAAACTGTTATTCTCGATAGCATTATTCATGTCTATTTCCCAAGTGATATTTCCAGTATTTTCATAATCATCAATGCTAAGGTCTGAAGCAATCACTGAAACGCCATAATAAGTATCGTTAATTCCTTGATGCGTAAAGTCTTGATATCTAAAATACTCTCCATGAGTTGAAACCATACCCGTTAAGAATATTTTGTTATCAATATGTACTAAATCTTCATACCAACTTATAGATTTAAGAATAAGTCTGTTTTTTAATTCCCCATTATTGTATTTTAAAACTGAAAAAAATCTCCATCTTTTTTCATTCATTAATATTACTTCTTCTTCATTAAGGTGTAATCCATCTCGGATGTCTAATAGATAATAAGCATTATTATTTTCATCCACTTCTAACCTAGTGTAACCATAGTTTCCTCCTGAAGTAATATTATTTCTTAATATTTGTCCCCAAATTGGATTCCCTTTGCTATCGACTTCTAGAATAAAGTTGGAGTAATAATCTTCTGCATTCCCTTCTCCATATGGATCAAAAAGATCCCCAATCACGTTGTCATCTTTTTTTACCCAACCTGTCACATGTACAGAATTTTTTCCTGCCTGGAAACCAGTAGGCCATCCTGTATAACCACCACTCATTAACGGTTGGCTAAGTATTGTGTTAGCAAATTCTAAATTTTTTGTCTCTGTATTAATACAAATGATTGGGAAGTTTGAAGCTACATCCTTTAATATTTCTTCTTCATTTAGAGATATTTTATCAAAAAGAAATTCACCAGAGAGATATAAATGGTTAGATTGATCTACAGTAATCATATTGAAATAATATCCAGAAATTTCATCAACATGAATTGTTGAAAATAGCTCATTAGTATCATTTGTCAACTTATAAATATTAAAATCTGAATTTTGATCTATTTTAATACGTTCACAATAAAATGCCACTCCATTATTATCGATTGTAACCGAATATTCTGAACTGTGAGAAGCACTTGCTCCTACAACATTTTGTACTTCCAACTCATTATTAAGATATAAAAATATTGTTCGGTTTTCTGAACTTACGTTATATGCCTTGCCATCATAGATAAAAGATGTTTTACCTTCTGAGTTATTAAGAGCTAGAATCATATTTCCTGAATATGGGTCCACTTTGAATGTATTTCCAAAATCATTCTGTGTTTCCAATGTAAAATATTTACGCTTAATCAGTTTACCCTCAGCATCTAACTTCTCAATAACAGATCCTTCAGTATCTTCATTATTTATATATAGACCTGTTCTATAAATGTTATTCTCTTTATCCTTTTCAATCGCTTTGTAATCAAAAGAATCACTTATCAATACATCTAGAATTTTATTTGAAGTTTCATGAAGAATTTCATGACCAAAGCGAGAATGATTACAGTCAAAATAAACATGGATGTCCGCTACATTTCCATTATGTGTTGGTATTGCTGTATCATCAGAGTAAGTGGCTTCTCCGTATGTTAACTCTGGGTTTGAATTAATAATATAAATCAGGCTATCTTTTAAAGTAACGTCCTCAAAACTAAATTTAAAAGAATTTGTTTCTTCTAAAAACTCATAATCTTTGTTAGACACTACACTTTCAAGATCAATTTTCTCGTCTTTATAATAAGTATAACCTACAGTTTCGACCTCAGTAAACACCATCTTTTGTTTCTGATAATCTAATTGAGCGATATATAAATTTTGATCATTTTTTCCCTCCAAGTAGATCGGGTCTTCCGAAACAATAATATTATTTTCTTCATCCACCGACCATTTATCTCCATTAGATGTTATGATATTAAATGGTTCGTTATTCTCAATAAAAATAAGTCCTTCAAAAAGACTACCATCTATTGAATTAATTGGTGTTTCATCAACATCAGTACCACCAAACACGAAAGATTTAGAAGACCAATAATTATCTAAAGGAGTGTCTGAAATATAAGGTGTACTGTCAAAAGTTAACTTAAAGTTTTTACTAATATCACTACCAAAAGAAATAATCTCATCGTTATTTATATAAGAAGATTGTTGATTAGAACTACCAATAATATTTACTTTACCGTTCTTCTCAAAGATACTATGAAGGTTAAAATCAAATGAGTCAGATATAAGTTTAATACTTCCTGATTCAACTACCTTAAATTTCTCATGTCCATTACGGACTTCAATTTTCAAAAAACTCAATCCTTTACTATTATCATAGCTCATCAAATGTGCCCTTTCATTATAAACCTCAAAAGGTCTTTTGTGAAGAAAAGCCAAATAACAATCATGATTTTTGTCTACAAATAATTTAATCTGTTCGTTTTGAGCAATCCCTATTTGATTTTTAAAGGGAGTCAATAAAACTGCCCAATTAGGTTGGTAATTACTCCAACTTGAAGACAAGTTTAGAACAAAAAATGATTCTTCATGACTTTCATCAGTATTATCAATTCTACTAAATAATTTATCTAAGTACGCTTTTCTACCAGCAAGAAAAAAATCATTGTAGGCGCCTTCTAGGGCAAACAATTCTGAATAATCGCTTATTTCGTAGTCTGGTGAATTGGTAATATTTTTAGAATCAGAGATACTACCATTAGCATTATCAAACTTGAATATAAATAATTTCTGTCCCGTTACTTGACTTGGTAAGTCTAAAAAGTATGAACCATCTTTATAGAAGTTATCTAATCTAGCATCTATTGCTAAAGCAATTTCATTATATTCATTTACAGCAATAAGTGATGTATTGAAAACGGTTTGATTATCTAAATCTAACCTTGTATTCCAAAGAGATGCACCATTATTACTAAATTTAGAGATAACTACAGCACTAGTATGAGAAATTGTTTGCTGACTCTCATTAATTGTTAGCTCATTAGAATTTACAAAATGTTGAGTCAAGAAATTTCCACTGTTATCTACAGTAACTCCATAGCCATCAGAGATCAAATCATCAGCTACTTGAGAGATATGCAATTCTTTTGTGGTTATAATGTCTAAGCTTTCATCTAAGAGTATTAATACTAATTGGGCATCCCCATCAATCACATAACTTTGACCATCATAATTAAAACCCTCACCGTTGCGTCTTCTAGCAAGTATAGCAATATGTTCTCCATCTTTACTTACAGCAAGTTGATGTCCTTTTTTACCCTCAAGTTCAATACTAAAATATTTTTTTTGCAATTGAGTACCATCATCTTTTATGATAACTGACCTTTTATCGGCATCACAAGAATTACAACTTCCTACAGAATAAACATTCTCATTATTATCTAATTGAGTATCAAAAATCATATAGTCATCATCTGCCGCTTCAACTGAAGTAAGGAGATGAAACTTTTCTGTATTAATCTGTAAATCTTTTTCTCCGAATTTTGGATAAAAATTTAAATTAAACTCACTTGGTACATCAGATGAGTTTAATCCAGATATACCATCCCAATGTACATGATATGAAGTTAATTCTTGAGTAAGATAGTATTGAGGATCATGGTTTATCGAGACCTTAAATCTTTCTCCTAAGAAAATTTTACTTCCTACAGAACACTTTACTGATAAATTAGCCTCATCGATTTCAATGGACAATGGAATTTCATTAGAAAAATTACCTGTACTATTTTGATCTATCTGTACTCCTAATGATTTGATTTCTGATAAAGTGAATTTTTTATAATCACCTAGAGAGACTTTTATATAATAAAAACCAATTCCTTCTTCACCAGAAGTAGTAAAATTAAGGCCTTCTACAAGGTCTGTATCTCTGCTTGCACCAAAAAAAGTATCATCTGCTTTTATTTGGAACGATTTACCTCTTTCTAAAAGTAAAAACCCTTCATAGTTTTGAGAATAATTAGTATAGTTACCTTGAAGAGTTAAAGGGTAACTTGTCACACCTTCTGGTAACGCATTTCCTACTGCAGTAACGGAAGAATACGTTTGAGAAAAGACATAGTTATAGGATGATAGAAAAAGTAATGTAAGCATAAAAAATACATTACGACAGTAGTTTGCTTTCATAATAAAAAGTAAAAAATTGATAAATAATTGAATAGTTTACACAACAAATTTAACTAAGTGTTAATATATTTCCAAGAAACATTACTCATTAACAACAATTTATATAAAAGTATTACAAAAATGTATGCTATATTTATAACAATCTAAAACAGCTCTTTTTTAGTTTATTCCTTTTTAATTCAATCTAAAAAGGAACCCCCATAATAGAAAATGATGCCCAATAATAGGGGTTATCACTCACTTCTTTCCTAAATCGTTTAATTGCTTTTTGATAAGGAGAATATGGGAAAAGTGGACTTCCTTCTACCAAACATTCAAAATAGAGTTCCATAAACTTTGCTGTATACTTATCATCAATGCTCCATAATGACATCATGATATGATTGACACCCGCTTTTGAAAATGCTCTCGATAAACCAATAATTCCCCAATCATATGATGCTCCTAGACCTGTATTACATGCACTCATTACTGTTAACCATGCATCAAATTTGTGATTATTAGATAGGTTTAGAATATCGCGACCAGTAATTTTATCAACACCATTACTCTGTTTAGATAGGGCAAGGTAACTACCTTCATAAGGGTTTTTAGGATCGGTGACACCGTGTGTTCCAAAATACAGTATATCATTCTTATAAATATTCTCTATCACATTATCATATACTGCCTTGTCACCTGAATATTTTTTCACATCAAAGTAATCATGTATTCTTTCTGAGATTAAATCCACCTCTAATTTTGTTCCAGGTAACTGTGTAAACTCAGAGGAATAACTAAAATTAGGGTTATAAAAACAGGCAATACTTGACTTATTTTCAATGTCAAAATTCACCGCACTTCCTAATTGAAAAATGTAGCTATCTTGCTCATCCAGCTCAATTACTGCTGAGTATTGATTCCTTTTATCTAGTACCTGAAAAAATACTTCTATTTCAGAAGGATCAGTTCCAGTTAGTGTAAAGAAATTGTCCATGATGTTATTGATGTAATCCACAACACTTGGAACGATAGAATAGGAGAGGTGATCAATAAAATAGGATTGATCTGAAAAACGTATCGCACTAAAAGGAATAGTCCCAATGTTATGGGTTGGAATTATCACTAGATGATCAAAACTCGAAAGTAAACTTTCATTGAAATATAGAATTTTCTTAAGTTTATCATAGGATGCCAATAACTCTTGGTTTGTAGCTTTATTATTGGTTTTTACTTTTAATGATCTACTTTCATCTATTAAGTTTCCGTTTCTCAAAAGTTGGTTGGTGTCATTGACTAGTCTCTCGAGCTCTTTCTTTTTTATCTTATTTTTCTGTATTAATACTTTACTTTTTGGTCTGAAAAATGTCGAATACAAATAGCCATTGGAGTAATTGTACATTAATATTCCTATACGATGATCATTTGCATTAAATGCTTCAAGACTATTTTGCATAATGTCTTGTGTCTTTTCTGACATCGTCTTCATTACTAAACTTCTTCTTGTATTTACTCCACGGACTGCATGACCTAATCGATAATTATGACTATTAATCTCTACCAAGTTTTTTACAAACTCATATTCTGTTGTTGTAAAGTCTACAGAAATATTCTCTTCATCTTTCTTATCAAGTATATATGATGAAATACTTGTTTCAGGCAAATCTGTTACTCCAAAAAAGTTGACATTAATCTTGATGTCAGAGGCCTCTGAAGTTTGGACTAAAGTACCCAAGAATAAATTTACTTTTTCATTGATGCAATAATATCTTTTACCTCTGTAGTTCATTCCTGATTGTAAATCAAGAAAATTGACTTGTATTTCGTCTTTATTATTTCCAATTAAAAAAGAGGGTTTGAGATCAATTCTTCTTTCATATATAGACTGATACTCCACCATTTTTAAGGTTTGCTTATTTACACGAATCTGATTAATGTCTAAATCCTTAAATTCAATAAATACAGTAAAATTATTATCCTTACACAACCGACCACTGTTTTCTTGAATCCCTACAATGTATTTGATTGAATAATCATAAGTGATTTTACCTAAATCTTCATCGATAAATTTATGTGTTCCCTTGTTGATAAATTCTTCTTCTTTGATGATTGATTGAGAGTAAAGACGAAGTGATAAAGAGAAAATAGCAAAAAGTAATATTAATGTCTTCATAAGAATGAAATTGAAAAAATCATCTATCAAGGATAGAATTAGAAAGTGCCGTTTTAATATGATTGTAAAGATTAATAATATAAATGGTAATATCAAAGATTACCTTTACGTCATTATTATTCAATTTTGAATGAATATTGTAACTACATCAATATAATATAATCTACATTATGTTAAATATAATATTTTGAAATAAAGGTTATGCTCTTCATAACCTCTATGCTATGGCTTTTACTCTTTTACAAATCTTACCACTTCATTATAGTTCTTAAAGAAATAAACCCCATTATCTAGTTTCTCAAGATTAATGGTCAGCTGATTTTCGCCATATCTCTGGATATCAACGGCTTCAAGTACAGATTTCCCATTGATATTAAATACCATAATTTTATCATAAAATATTTTCTGTGTTGATGTGATGGTTATAGCATTTGCTGCAGGAATTGGAAATGCATGAATCTCCACTTTTTCAATTTCTCCAACAGAAATCATTACAGGTGAAAATATTTCATAGCTTCCATCAAAGTCTACTTGAGTGAGTCTATAATATGAAATACCTTTGTAAGGAGCCTTATCAATTAGTTGATAAGAAATAGAAATGTTAGAATTTCCCATTCCTTTAATTTGATCTACTGCCAACCAATTTCTCTTATCCGTTGATTTTTCAATTAGAAAATGGGAATTATTTTCCTCTGATGCCGTTTCCCAAATTAGCTCGACTGCATCATTATTAGTAATGGCTTCGAAATAAACTAACTCTACTGGTAGGTCCTCATTTCTTGCGTTTTTCGTACAAGAATAAACATTATCTCGATCTACTGAAATATTATCATTACCATCATCTTCAGTAAGTAAATCGGTGAAATTATAGTTTGAACCATCTACCTTATAAATAGGTGTATCACTATCACCCCCACCAGAACAATTTTCGCCGTCACTTATCACTTGATCTACAAGATCAGCTGACCTATCTCCCTTTTCATCTAATTCTAATATATTGACATTAATTTGTCCTCCACATTCAATTTTAGCTCCATGAAGCTTCAACTTTGCAGTTCCATCGACATGAATAACGTTAATCAATCCGATATTACATAAATCTCCATCTAAATGTAATTCAACACTTACATTAATAATTCCTGTTGCGTAATTATATAATTCTCCATTTCCATCTTTCCCTAAATCTAACTTGTCAAAAGTAATTTCTCCCGAATTATAAATATAAGGGCCTTCATCAACCCCTGAATTACTTCCTTCCGCTTTAATTTCAATCCCATCTCCAGATATGGATCCATTCTCTGTAATTGTAATAATGGCATCATCATCTTCTACCTTAATATCTATGTCTTCAGAAAGAATTACATCGGTATCAATATATAGATTACCATCTATTGAAATATTTCCACCAGACATAGTTACAGTAATTTCTTGATTTGTTTTAGATCTGAATCTTAATGTTGACCCACTAGCAATCGTTATCGTCTTATAATAAACATTATTTTGGTTAATGGTTACCCTACAGTCACAATCAATTTCTACATTATCATCTGTAGTTGGTACCGAATTATCCTCCCAATTCCCAGCAACCGACCAATTCCCATTAGCTCCAATCCAAGATTTACATTCTGCAGTAATAGTTATTGATAAGGTTATGAGAACTAATAAAATGAAGTTCTTATTTAAGTTCATGTCGTCTTATATTGTATAAGTATATAAAAAATAGCAACTTGAATTTAGAATGTTATTTTGGTTATTATCTACTAACGGGTATTATGTGTTATGAGTAAACTGATTTGTTGTAGAACTCGCTTTATTTATGATAACACAAAACTGATTAACTCATATTCTACATGAGAATGAACACAAAAAACTCCCCTACTTTCTTCCAAAGAGAAGAAAATAGAAGAGTATAAAATTTATAAACGAAACTAGATGTTATTCATGTTCATGATTTGAAATAATCTCTACATTAAGAACACTTTGAGTTTCATTTCCATCTTGATCCCAGAGATGCAATAAGAAATGATAATTACCTTCTTTAATTGGAAGACCTTCTACCATAGAAGGGATATCGATATGTTCATGTAGTTGATGATTATTAGGATATACACCTTCTGGAGTTAAGCCATCATTTACGCCAAATTGCCAAATGATATTGGTCGCCCATGGTATTGAATCTTCATCATGAGTGATGCTATGTTCATGACCTTCACCCCAATGTATATCCAATTTGACAGTAGATAATTTATTCCCTTCTAAATCAGCATCAATAATCGCTTCCTCACCAGCAATAATAATAGTACCTTCATGTGCTCCATGATGGTGATGACCGTCGCTTACACTAAAATTTGATATTTGTGGTTTCGGACTAATATCTTCATCATTATTGCATGAAAAAAGCATTATAAATGGAAGTAAAATGATATAAAAAAGATTGTTTTTCATAAGACTAAAATTTTGATTGTATATAGATTGATAATTATTTATTTACTGATTTGTAGGATCATCAATTAAATTATTGATCCATTGTGTTTTTGTAGATCACACCATCTTTCATGATCATCAGGAAATTATTCTCAGGATCAGCAACTAGATCTAAGTTTTCTAATGGATTACCATCAACGATAATCATATCAGCATATGCACCTTCTTGTACAACTCCCAGAGGACCTTCTTGATATGGATGTCTTGACCCTGACATTTCTAATAACTCCGCATTACCCGAAGTAGCAATTCTTAATGCTTCATATGGTGAATACCAATTCCCTAACCTTGCCAGTAATGCACCTTGATTCTTGGCTGATTCCCCATCAAAAAGAATATCTGTACCAAAGGATACCTTCACTCCTATCTTAGAAGCTTTTTGATAAACATTGTCTACCGCATCGACTACATCTAACCATTTTTTCTGACTGTTGGGATCAGCAAAACTATTATCACCCTCCAAGAATGGTTGAGGACTTAGCCAAACACCTTTTTCCTTCATTAATTCAAGAGTAGCATCCGATGCAAAGAAACCGTGTTCAATAGATTTTACACCAGCGTTTACTGCTGCAATAATACCCTTATCAATCATTACATGAGATTGCACATAGGTACCATAGTTTTCTGCTTCTTCAACTACAGCCTTGATTTCATCCATAGAATATTCCATCACTTCTAACGGATCATATTCCGATGATACTCCACCACCTGTACAAATTTTAATTTGAGTGGCACCATATTTCAAAATTTCTCTTGTAACCTTTCTAACTTCTGGTACACCATCTGCAGTAATAGCCATCATATTTCTCTCCCAATAGCTCATATCGCCCGGTGATTTTCTAGGCTCATCCAATACACAATAATGGTCGGCATGTCCAGTAGTCTGACTCATAAATGGCCCTGAGGGAAGAATACGGTGTCCTGGATATTCTCCTGAATCGATTAACTTCTTTACGGCAAAAGGATTTCCCCCTGGATCTCTAACGGTAGTAAAACCTCTTAATAATGTTTGTTCTGCGCCTTTCATACTTCGTATGGCTACTTCCGGCATATCTCCTTGATTAAGGAATAAAATTTCCGCAGGCGTATAAGCATATGATGTATGCCAGTGAGCGTCGATCAATCCTGGTATTAATGTTTTTCCTTCTCCATTGATCACTTCACAAGAATCAGTTTGAATATTTTTTGCTATTTTCTGTACTTTATTTTCATGGATTAATACATCCACTCCTTTTCTTAATTTTTCGTTTTTACCATCAAAAACATCAATGTTTTTAATTAAGATATCTTGAGCAAATAGATTAAAGCTTGTAATTAAACTAACGATGAATAATATGTATTTCATAAATAATATAATGATTAACAGTGATACATTTTTGTGATATCATTTCCCTAAACATCACCTTACAAAGGTCATCGTTTTACAAATCAATCATTTACATTATTTAGTTACAATTTTACACATTTTGGTCAATCTCAAACAAAGAACTATTTACATAAAAAAATGGATACCCGTTAAGGATATCCATTCATTATAACTTTATTAGAGAAACTCATCAAGATTAATTATATACATGAATCCATGTTTTATCTAATCCAATTTCTCTTAATTCTTTCATCTTCTTCACTGCATCTTCCCTTTCTTTAAACTGATCGATGAACAGATAATAATAATTAGTTTCATTATTAAAGATGATCTTTCCATTTATTCCCATTGGTTTTAAGGCCGCTTTAATAGAATCTAACTCTTTTTCTGTATTTGCTGCAGCAATAATTAGGAAGTAGATTCCGTCTTCTGTCGATACATCTTCTTGAGCAGAGATACTAAACCTCGTTTCATATACATCTTCATGGTTAGAGATTTCATCAATTCGCTGAGTCAAATCCATAATTACTTGTTCTTGCTCACTAATGATATCCGTAGCATGTTGCAATTGCTCATTTTGCTCTTGCAGTTTTCTTAATATCAATGTCTGTTTCTGCTCTTGTTTTTTCATGGATAGCTTAACAGAATTGTCTTTTTTCTTTGTTTTTAATCTGTAGCTTAAAACAAACTGATGTGTTGGGTGTGAATTTAGTTGCTTGCTATGGTTTTGTGCATAGACATATTCTATCCCTAAATTTTTTACATTAATCTCCGTACCGCCATAAACTCTAAAGTTATCACCCCCTAAAGTAATCCCTAGTATATCATTCCATTTTCCACGAACTGAAGCTCCATATATAAGTTCTTTGCTCCAACGGTCCACATTACCTTGTATAGTATAATCAATCTCTTTTGTCATGATTTTGTAACCCATATTAAATACAAATTCATCTGTATTAAAATTTCCTCTTTTCAATAAATATGGAAGGCCAATATTGATCGTAAATCGATTTCTAAAAACATAACTTGCCGATGTATTGATATGAAAACTATACAAATCCATATTGTCGCTTAAAACAGGATCATCAGGATTCAAATACACTAAGTCTCCTGCTGTATAATTTGTATTGAATAAACCTGTACCAATATTAAATGATAAATCACTCAGTTTATTAAGATTAAATCTCTGAGTAAAGTTAATAGCCAATGTATTGTTGTCTAATAGGGTTTCTGATGACTGAAGAAATTGTACGCCAAACATAATATTCTCTTTAGCCTTCATCCTAACACCCGCAATGATTGATTGTATTGAACTGCTCTGAGATCCATCTGTTTGATGTCCTAAATAAGCCAATTCATTGTCTATATCATTACTAGGTGTATAAATGTATTCTTCTTCAGTATTATTAAATAAGAATGATCTATGTTGACCAAAAGTTGAAGAAAATAATAAAGTAAAAAACGAGAGTAATAGAAGTAATTTTTTCATGATGATACAGACTTAGTAAACAATTAATATTTCACCAGAGAAAAACTCTCCTGTAGCATTATTTGTAATTTGATAATAGTAATTACCAACCGGCAACGGCTGACCTTTATAATAGCCATTCCAAGTGTTATCATAACCTATAGATTCATAAAGGATTGTACCATTGATCGTATATATTTGAAATTTTGCCTCACTTAAACGATCAATTTCATTGACGATCCAATAATCATTATACCCATCATTATTTGGTGTAATTACATTGGTCGCTTGAGCTTCTACACCATCTCCTAAACCATTAAATTCAATATCTAATACATAGGATTGTTCATTGGCCAGATTTTCAGAAACCACTTTTAGCGTATCACCCAATGTTAGGTTTAACTTTTGTCCACTATTTATTAGTGAATCTTGATAATACAAATAAGCATTTTCAGAGATCTCATAATCGACCGTTACATCACTAATTTGGGTACCAAAGGGTAATAATAGCCATACTCTTTCGTCGTCTATTGAGGAATCTAGAATAATACCATCAACAGCAAAATAGATAATTTCTGTTTGGTCATTAGCAAAACGATTATCGACAAAAATAGTATAGGTTTTCATGGTAGATTGATCTTCTGACATCACATCAACTACCATCGAATCTGTAAAATTGATACCTACACTACTGTCATTCATTTGTACCCGGTCTTGATACATACTTGCTCCTTCACTCATCGAAAAGTTAGGATATAAATTCGTTAGGTCTGCATCAAAATCCACCACATAAAACAAAGAATCTTCAATCTGGTAACTATCCAATATTTCAACATTATTGAAACTTTCAATTTCAAGTTCTACAGAAGTACTTAGCTGAGGTTCAGCAATACTGTAAGATTGAAAAACATCTCCATAATGTTCATCGATTGCAAAAGTTATGATTTCTTGTACTTCAACTTCTTTGTCTTCATCTGATTTGTAGATTTTAAATGACAATTCTTCATTGTTGCTATTAGAATAGATCGTTAAATAGGCTAGGTATTTATCTATAGCCTCTACATATATCAAGTTGGTGACTCCTCTACAAGTACTTCCATTAAATACAGCAACTTTATCTTCTGTACTTTGGAGAACTTCTCCATCTACAGCGATAAAAGCTGTTAATG
Organism: Flammeovirga agarivorans; assembly: GCF_012641475.1. Taxonomy (NCBI): domain Bacteria; kingdom Pseudomonadati; phylum Bacteroidota; class Cytophagia; order Cytophagales; family Flammeovirgaceae; genus Flammeovirga; species Flammeovirga agarivorans. Next base: position 74,798 of record NZ_JABAIL010000013.1, read on the forward strand.
ACATCGTGTACTGATAATCATTTACATTAACGTTCCAATTTCCATTTTGTGCCAATGTTGGAAAAGTCAGATAAAAGATTCCTAAGAGTAATATTGATAGTTTTTTCATTGTGCCTTGTATTCGCTTTTTCAATAAAGCCTGATCGTTAAATTATTTTAGAATACGTTTTGTATATGAAGTGGTAGGTGTTGAAATATGTAATAAATAAACCCCTGGATTGACCTGTAATTGTAGATTCCAACTGTTCAAACCTTGTTGTAAAATTTGTTCATTTTTAAAGATGGATTTACCATTCATATCAATCACTTCAACCCAAGCTTTTTCTTCTTGTGTATGAATAATAGAACAAGTCATTTGATGATCAAATGGAATAGGATAAACCGATATACCTTTATCAATCTGCGGATTACTTAAAGTATAAGGTTGTTCTAAGTCTCCTAGCAATGCATCTGATGTAAATTGGAATGAATCGACTGTCTTTTCTCCGTTTAATAGGAAAAATAGTTTTTCACCTTCTTCAGCGAAAATGGTTAGAAATACCAAATTCTTATTTTCTACAATTGATGTAGTTGATTCTCCCCTAATATTCCCTTCCTCATCTACTACTTGCACATTCTCAATTAAATCATCAACTTCTACTACCGCATTCATATTGGTTGAATATTGAGGTAAAAGAAATGTTGTAGTTGGAATTACAGTTGATGTTTTTGTTCTTGTATTGGAAGTAAAGGTAGTTGAAGGATATGAAAATTCTTGAGTCTTGCCCGTCTTGATCATATAACCTTTTCCTGCTTCTAATTGAGATAAAGTACCTGTCCAACCTTTTAATGTGGCATAAATGGCAAATGAGTTTTGACTCTTAATAATATCGCCATCTTGGGCATCTAAGTTTTCCAGGGCCTCTGTAACACTCATGGTTTTAGAAATTGGATAAGATAACCAATTCCAACCTTCATGAAGTGAAATTACAAGATCATCGGTATCGACTACCTGACCTTCCAGAGATAAGAAATTTTCTTGAGCCAATTTTGTTTTATACATCTTTGTTGGATCTACACCTCCTGAAGCACTTAACGAACCTGTCCAACCAATTCGCTCATCATACATATCAAAATTATACTGATCGTAGATTCTATCTAAGTCAGATAATTCTAGGTTTTCTGTTAAAGCATTGACATCGTAATAATCATCTTTATCAATAAACAAAGACAACCATGTCCAACCAGAATTTAAAGAAATAATCTGCTGAACAATATCAGTATTCTCAAAAACAACTGGTTCTGCAAGGTTACCCAACAATTGATCACTGATAAATTCAATGCTTTCTTGTTCATCAATTACTGCATGAAGAGATTTTCCTGCAAAGGCATCCCAAATTTTGAATTCGATTTCTTCTCCTGAAATAGTATTGCTATAAATACTTAAATAGATATAATAATCATCATAAGCATCATCATATTCCAATACCGCTTCACCTCTTTCTTCACCATTCACAAACGCTCCAACTTTTGTGTATAGATCTGATGAAAAGTCACCGGATATTTTAATTTTACCGATAATGTTCATACTGTAAGTATAGATCGTTGGATCTACCGACCAAACTGGAGCTTCTTCTAACTCTCTATTCTTCAATTCAACTTTTATCACATAAGACTGAATCTTCGATTGGTCCTCTGACATGACATCTATATTAATCGGATTGCTAAAATCAACTTCCTCATTGGTATCAAATAAGGTTAAAGGTGTTCTTCCATTATAGAGCGAAGCCCCTTCACTTATTTCTACATCAGGAGTTAGTTTTCTTAAATCTGTGCCATATTCCATTTGGTAGTATAAGGTATCATTTGATGTTGAAGAGTTTAGAATTTCTACCTCTTCAAATCCATTAATACTGAAAGTAGCTACTGTATTAAGACTTGGTTCTGCTATACTGTATGCTTGAAAAACATTTCCATAATGTTCATCAATTGCAAACGTAATAGTTTGTGATACATCAACTACCTCGTCTTTTTCTGAGTTGTAAATTTTAAAGTTTAACTCCTCTCCATTTGTGTTAGAATAGAACTGTAAATAAGCCAAATACCTGTCAGTAGACTCTATATAGATTAATTGTGTGAATCCTCGACATTCATCACCATCAAATACACCTACAAAATCATTTTCATTAGTCAATACCACATCATCGACAGCGATAAAAGCCGTTAAAGACATGCTGTATTGATATGCATTCAAATCAAAATCCCAATCAGGAGTTTGAGCATTTACCATGGTTACCCAACCAAGGAGAATACAAAGTAATATGGATAGTTTTTTCATCATATCTTGATGTATTCCCTTATTATCGGTTGAAGATAATAAGGGAATCATTAGTTATTTTACAATACGTTTAGTGTAAGTTTTAGAAGGAGTAGTGATATGTATTAGATATACTCCAGAAGAAAGATTCAATGACATATCCCATTGATTCGCCCCTTTTTGTAAAGTCATTTCTGAAGAAAGCATCACTTTACCATTGATATCCAACACACTTACATTCGCTTTTTCTTCATTTTCATGGAAGAGTGAAACCGAAACTTTTTTATCAAATGGCACTGGATAAACATTCATCTCCTCAGCGTAATTTCCTTGACGGAGATCTACAGGTTGAGCAATAGTACCAAGTAATGCATCTGATTGAAACTGTAATTCTTTTTCAGTTTCAATCTCTTTTTCTCCCACTTCTATATAGTATTTAAGATGCTCTTCATTATCAGCAAACATTGTGATAAAGGCTAGCTTTCTATCTTCTATAGTATTTGTTGGTGCTATACCTCTAATATTGCCATTTACATCTTTGATAATTACCTGGCTCACTTCATCATCTACTAATACAACCGCATTCATATTGGTAGGATATGAAGTCAATACAAAATTAGTTGAAGCTACCTCTTCGCTATTATTGTGATTAGAAACAACATGTGTTCTAGCATTCGATAAATAGCTTGGATAAGTAAATGATTGTTCATTTTGTGTTTTCAACATATACCCAATTCCATCTTCCAAATAGTTCAATGAACCTGTCCAACCGCTAAATTGATCATAGATTGCAAAAGCATGTTGACTCTTTAAAATGTCTCCATTTGAAGCTTCTAAATGAGCCAAAGCATCATTTACATTCATATTCTTAGCTAATGGATATGAAAGCCAGTTCCATCCTTCTTTTAGACTTACCTCTAAATCTTCAAGATCTATTTCATGTCCTTCCAGAGATAATATATTTTCCTTTTCTAATTTGATTTTATACATCTTTTCAGCATTTAATCCACCAAAAGCTGAAAGAGTACCTGTCCAACCTGAAATACTATCATAAGTATCAAAATACGTTTGAGAGTAGATTCTATCTTGGTTGGTTAAATCTAATTCTGCTGTCATGGTGTTGATATCGCTGAAAGATTCTTGATCAACGAAGAAGGATAACCAAGTCCATCCATCATTTAACACTATAGTTTGTTGAACGATATTAGTATCCTCGAAAATGGCAGGGTTCGTCTTATAACCAATCACCTGATCGTTGATAAATTCAATCGTTTCTAAATCATTGATACTCGCATTCAATGCTTTACCCGCCAAAGCATCCCATATACGGAATTCTATATCTTCACCAGAGATTTCATTACTGTAAATCCCCAAGAAAACGAAATAGTCGTCGTAAAATTCATCGTATGCTAAGCTTGCTTCTCCTCTTGGTTCTCCATTTACAAATGCACCAATCTTAGTATGACTATCTTCTGAGAATACTCCATCGATTTTAATTTTACCGATGATGTTCATATTGTAAGCATAATCTATTGGATCAACAGACCATTCTGGCTCTACTTCAAACACCCTTAAATCCAGCTTTACTTTCTCATCATAATCATAGTCTGTATTCAGATACAAGTCTAGGTTATATTGCCCAATTGATAAGTTTGGATCTATGGTCGCTGTAATTACTTTTTTACTATCTGGTGATAAAGTCCCTCCTGTTTCAGATAATGTTAACCAAGTAGGAATATTCTCAATAAAAAATGGTTGATCTTTACCACCTTCATTGGCAATTGTGATTTCAAATGAACTCGATGTTCCTACTTGCTTTTCGATAGACAAGTAATCTGTCTCATCACCAACATACCAAGACACTTCATTTCTTCTAACATAAGCTGTCCAAGTAATTGGTGATTGCTGTAAGTTACCTGCTTCATCAAACATTCTATGTACTGTAATATCTACAGTTTGTCCTTCTAAAACAGCATAGTTACTGATGATTGGACTTAACAATAATTCATCACCATTAATCACATGATAAATTTCAAAGCTTTCCAATTCTCTACTTGGCTTGATCTTAGGAGCATCATCAGAGAATGTATTGGTAAATGGAATTAACGCCTTGGTCGAAATCACTGTCTCGTTTTTAAAGGCATGGTAATATGTTGGTCCATCAGATGTCAATGGATCTGGGGCATTCATATCTAAATACAACATCAAACCAGTAGTATTGTAATCTACTTCATTGAAAGCGTCTCTAGTAATTTGTTCTTTTGTTCTAGCAGTATTCCAAAGGCGAACTTCGTCTAGATGTCCTTTAAACTGACGGTCAACAATAGTACTCCCTCCATCATAATAACCTCTTGCTCCTATCCATATCATATTCCCTGAGAAACCGGATATTCCTGTAGCAGCATTAGATGAAATAAGTTCAGCATCAACATAGGTCTTCAATGTCCCTTGACGAGTAAGTATCATCGCAATATGATGCCATCCCCCATCAATAATTTCATGGGTCAATTCATAAGCTGTACCTTCATTTTCAAGGTATAATTTACCATCTGTTGTAAGATCAACAGACCATTTATTTGCTGCTCCATTTGCTTGAATAATATCTTCTCCGTTTCCTCTTCCGTTGGAGAAAATTGTTGATTCTTGAGCTTCATCTGCTTTAATCCAGAATGATAAAGTCACATCCATTTCACTAGTTAACTGAACATAATCAACATTGTCTAGTGTTAAATAGTCGATTCCATCGAATGCATAAGAAGTACCTTTTGGTTTAATGTCCCAATCAGCTCCCATAATACCATGGCGATTTCTTGCTTTATCATAGCATAGCTCACCTTGTCCTTCATTCATCGGCCAAAAACCCTTTAGGCCTACTTCAGAACCTACCAATTTGCTATACATATTTGAGTAAGCAACAGAAAGAGATAAGAACTTATCCCAGATTCTGAAGTCATGGATATTTCCTATGAAGGTATTCCCACCAATAATTAGTGGATTTGAATTGATGATCTCTAGTTCATCAGTTACAGTAAAATCTAATTCTGTATCGTCTTGGTAGATCGCCATTTTACCATTAGAATCATCATAAGTTAAAGTATAGTGATGGAAAAGGCCATCATTACTTATAATCCCTGTTACTGATTCTCCTCCTAAATTCCATGTCAAACTTGTGCCACTCACTGTTAAAGATGTTCCATTAACTTGACTGAAAATTGTGGCATTACCAGCTACAGTCGCATTATTCATCCAAAACTCAATAGACAAGTCTCCATTTTTTATTGGAGGGTTCTCTAGAAACAAAGTATTTGATTCTCCTGTAAAATATACCGATACATTATGCTTTACATCCTGTTGATTCGTTTCTCCAGTAATCTCAATTTTACTGATTGCCGAGTTATAAATGATATTCTCATTAAACTGCACCTTTAAATCTTCTCCAACATTTAAAATTCCGTCTGAAGGAGTTGGCGTACCAAATACAACCGGAGTATTTAAATCAATCGTCCCCGAAATAATATCTGATGTAAATTCAGTTCCATTTTTACAATAAGATATTGCTCTTACTTCATAAGATCCATCGTCCAATAATGGGTCGGTAATATCCCATGTATAATGAATGGTATTTTCAGTAATTAATTCGATATTACTTTTTCCAATTGACTCCGCATAATCATAATCTTCTTGAGCGTTATAGTAGCTTTTTAGCCTTGTCCATGATGGCGAAGTCGATTTTCTATATTCTAATTCGATTCTATCAAAGTTCTGGAATGTTCTATTATATCCTGACAACTGGATAGGCACACCATTTACTGTCCCATCGTCGTTATAAGTATTAGTTGTGTTTTTCACCCAATTATCTAATGGTAGGTCAATTTGTACCATCGAACAACTTGGAACAAAACTGGCAGAAACATAAACTTCATCATATACATTCAAATCTCCAATATCATCACATAATGATGCTAAAATGATTCTTATATCCTCATATTCATAAACATCAGAAATAGTCTTCTTCAAGGTTAAGGCGAACGGTACTTTTTGTCCATATGGGATATAAACAATTTCCCCATTTTTTTGAATATTTAATTCTGCACTATTAGGATTAGTAGTATTATCCACTAATAACTGGAAGTTCACATCCGACTCAGAAGCACTATTATTTTCTAAATACAATAAAAACTCAGCTTGTCCAGATTCATTGATATCTGTTAGGCTCGCAACTTCAACTGATATCATTGGATCTTCCACCTTTTGGGTAGCATAAGAAAGTTGTTCTCCACCTTCACCTAAAACATTGGGATCAAAACCATCATGAACATAAAACTCTGATTCAGCTGCATCTTCATAAGGGCAAGAAGTTCTACCTCCGATGGTACTAAATACTGGACCATTACCGTCAAATGTATTAATCACATCGACACTTAAGAAGTTATCATCATCCTGATCAATAAAAGTATACGAAACAGTTAAGGTCTCTTCATTTTCAGTACCAATTACTTTCGTTTCGCTGTTAGCAGCACTCGCTTCAACCGATCCTTCAAAACCAATACCGTTAGTTTCTAAACCAACAGTCGTAGCAAATAAAGCATCTACAGCTACTGTATATTCATATTCATCACCTGTTACTTTTACTGTTTCAATTGTTCTTGTTAATTCACCAACACCAGCATCGTAAGAGATATTCTCAGAGAAATTATTATCTGCAAAATCATAAAAATCATCACCTTGCTCTAAGAAAAGAGTAGTATTAAATAATTCCGTTTTTAAAGCCTCTCTTTCAGACAATGCCATATATTTTGTACGTTCATTATTCTGTACAATCTTCTGCCATAAATCGATTTGTTGAACATATTCGGCTCTAGATAACATACCAGGGGTATTGTCAGGGTCTACAGAACCATTATCGATATTTTCAACAATCAATTCTAATTCGGGAATTAACGTTCCTAGGATATGGTTTTGAGAGTAGATAAATAAAGTCTCTGAAGGCTCTTCATTAAAGTACATGGCCTTCATTTTATTGACATAAATCTTGTCTCCGTTTGTATTGGTCAAAGTATATACATCTCTTCCATCTACCGCTTCTAATTTAGGTTCAATATTATCATAAGTACCATAATAATAGTTCATAGATTGACCTATATATAAGTCTCCATCAGCTCCTACATAATTCGGGTCATCGCTTGTAGAAATCGCTTGTGAGAATGTATATGTTTTAGTAATTGTACTGGCATCATCTGAACTAACTTCCACCCCGATACCGTATTCATAATCAAGAGTAGATTCAATTTCCACTACAGGTCCTGCTAATCCACCACCGATCTTGAAATCTGCCCCCATACTGACCGTACTAGACATTGCAGAAGCAATAGAAGAGCTTGTAGCAAGAGTTTTAGAGAAAGTAAAAGATTCACCAGCCTCAATGGTTGCAAAACTATTAGAACCAGGAGGGTCTCTTAAAATAATATCTGGAATATCAGGTGCTGCGGTTACAAATGTCTGTGATCCATCAGATTGACCTCCTAGAATTATCCCTTCTTTCAAATAAGAAATTGGCTCATAATCAATATTCTTTACTCTTAATTTGATATTGATATTTTTGGTAAATGGTAATGAGACCGAAGGAGCACCAGCTCTAAAAGTATACAACGCTTTACTTTGGTCATCAGCTCTTACTGTCAGTGATTCTGAATCATCTAATGCTAAATTATTATTGATGATAAACTCACCATCAACCACAGGTACATCATAACGAACAGGGTTATTAGGGTCTACATCAAAGTTTTCGTACTTCTCGTAAGAATATAATTCAACACCATAAGTTTGGAACTGACTGTACACCGGAAATTCAAAACCTTCTGTATCGTAATCAACTCCTTCAATCGTTACTATTTCTTCAGATTCTTGTGATAAAACACTAATCTCTGGTGTAGATCTATAACTAAAGCTTTGTACATATTGATATGGATTAGAAAGTAAAAGAATATTGTCATCATCGTCCTTAAATTCTGACATCACAGGATCTATCACTTCAGAAAAATCCACTTCTTCTCTAAGAGACAATAATCTTAAGTTGGTATTACTTGGAATAACCACTTCATCTGCTTCAATTCCGTAAGATAGAGGTAAAAGTTCCACTCTATATTCCCCTGTTTCATCATTTGTTGTTACTTGATGTTTTAGTGATCCTGTAACAGGGTCTGCACCTTCTGGTAAGTAGCTAAAAGTTATTTTTGCTGAACCAATATTATTTATTGAAGAAACTGATTCAAAATATGCTGAATCCGTTTCTGAATAGAATTCATAATGAACAGAACCATCATAACCAAAACCAATTTCTTTTGATGATTCTACAGCACCACCTGTCACTCTTCCGACTACAGTCACTTTTGTTGTATCAACAAAAACTCTTTGACTTTCCTGATGTTCAAAAAACTCGAAAAATCCTGTAGATGGGAAACGGCCTGCATGTACTAATGTGTGGTTATTTTTCTTGACCTCAATAAAGTGATCTCCGATCGGAACGCTGATATTAAATGATCCATCAGACTCCGTTTCAACCGGATTTTTATTCTCATCTAATACCAATTCACCATCAATGTAAATATTTGCCCCTTCGAGGAATACATTCGGTTGGTCGTAGATAACTGTACCATTTATATCAGGAGCATAGTAATCTGCTTTGTTTAAAAGCCTTTCACCCGATGAGGTGGTAACTCTATATTGGTTGTAGCCTTCTTCTTGTATTTGAATAACGTCTGATAATGTTTCTATTGGATCAAAAACATTCGTCACATCATACATGACCACACCTTTAAAAATAAATGCTGAAATATCACTAAAGTCAATCCCATTAGCTACCTCAGAACCTTTTCCTAAAAAGGTTACTTGTCGGATTGGATCAAATTCATGTACTCCAAACATTGGGATAATAGTATATGATGCTCCGTTTCCTGAATATGGAATAGCAGAAATAACATAATTACCATATTCGTCTGTAATACCGTAGACTCCTAATTGACTTGCTGTTGGGATGACATCAGACCAAGTACCATTAATTATAGTTGCATGATTTTTATTGAATTCAAAACTTACTTTTGAAAGATCATATGCATATTCACCATTTGCTTCATCCATTCGAATGTAAGCGACAAAGTCTGCCTCGTCGCCACCAAGATATCTTCTAAAATCTGCTCTAACCTTAGCATCAGTTAGGCTTCTTTTCCAATATCTAAATTCATCAATATTTCCTGAGAACCCTTCTCCAACAAATACATCAAAACTCCCTTCTTTGTAGGCTGCGTACGTCCAATTATTATCATCAGTAATAGTAATTGTAGGTCCAATATACTCTTCTGGTAAAGTTGCATTATACTCCTCATTCATCAATCGGCCATTCAAATAAAGCAAAGGAGCTTTATTTTCTTTTAGCACTAATGAGATATTATTGAACTGATCTAAGATCTCATCTATAGGAAGTAAGATATCTGCACCTCTACCATCAACAAGGCCAGAAGGTAGAGAATCCTCTAAATGAATCTCATAAGTATAATTATGATGATCCGCTACAATAAAGTTGATATCAGAAGACGAGGTTTCCATCTTCAATGAATAATTACCAACAGAAGAAGATAATGGCTCTAATTCAAACAGTGTACCCGACACCGAAGTAGTTGCAGTTTTAAACCAAGACTGAATTGTTAGGCTATCAGAAATTTCATCTTCTGTCAAGTTTAAAGTAAGGTAACCGCTTCCATCGAATTCAACACTGCTTCCTACTGAAATAATGCTGCCTTCAGGTTCCGCTCTTACCACAACATCTTTTACAGGGTTTCCCCCTTCAAATGATATATTTCCTGAAACTATTGCTGTAGGATTTCTATAACCTACCCCAGTAATATAAGTCAGGAACTCCTTTGGAATAGCTGAGATTCCATTGGCTTGTAATTTATATTCATAGATTACGCTACCATCTACATAAGGGTCTTCGTACTCATAAACATCACTTGCCAATTGGGCAATTTCTACGAAATTATCTTCATCATTGACATTGTTATCGTCGAATACTCTTCTGTAGATTTTAAAGTTGGTGATGTCTTGATTATTATCAAAAACTTCCCATTGAATTAAGATTTTATCCCCATAATATCCTTTAGATACTTCAAAACCATCATGGCTAAAAGTTGGGAAGGCATATAATCGGTTATAGGGAAACCCTAAAGAAATACTATTCGAATTATGAGGCATATTCCCTAACATAATAGGGCTACCAATCTGAAAATCGATATAAGATCCATCGGAAGTAATTAGTCTTTGCTGATTACCTCCTGAACCTGTAAATACTTTAGGAGCAAATTCATCGTCTTGAGCGAGTACATTCCTCCCATTTACAACTCCGAAAATTAGAAGTAGTATGAAATAAATATTTTTCATATGCATTTATTTAAATGGGAGATCTTAATATTTAATGATATAGTTTACACCGTAAGCAATTGGACGTGTTTCGTTATCACCTGTATTATGTGTATTACCTGAGAAAGTATGGGTATGATCACCTGCTGATAAAGTATTTTCATCATAATCTTCACTTTCATTACCCTTGTTATTTAATACTCTATCTCCATCTTCACTATCGAGAACATCACTTGCATTATCCGCGTCAATTTCATGAACATGGGCTCCATCTGTTGAAGTAGATATATCTAAGTAGTGATTATGTGATTGAATTTGATCTTTTTGTACTTGATTTAATGAAGGACCAACGGGCGCAGAGCCGCCAGTCGTTGTATATTCTCCGTTTGTCCCGATTCCTCTTAAAAATAGACCTCTTAAATCCGGTACATTGGTATCTTGTAATACTCCGATCAAATCACTCGACTGTGGTATTGATTGACCATTGCATAATAACCATCCATCAGGAACATCCCTCCAAGTACCAAGGAAAGGCATAATCGTACCCACAGGGCAACCATTATCTGCATAAATCGATGTCTCTGCTGTTACCGCTGCAACTGCTTTTTCAGCTGATTTTGCATAGGGAACATATTGGAAAGGTTCCTCTGAAATTACAATCGTGTTTCCATTATATTCAACACTGATTCTTAATGACATTTCATCTTCGCTGAAGTCTACATTGTTAAGGTCTCCACCAGTTCCAGTACCAATTACATGTGAAAAAACACCGTAATCATCTGTTTGGATCACCTGAGTTTCTGTAAATTTTGTATGATTCAGAGTATTTTTAATAGCAAAAGTAAATGTCATTGTTTCATTTTGAATTGCTGTATGTGCACTTGTTCTTGCAATACCTTGAATGACAATACCTGTTTGTGCATTCACACTTAGGCTCAAGAGAAATGAAAAGAAAGATATATATAAGAGTTTCATAGTTACGAGATAGAAAGTAAAAGTCGTTGAGATTAATTATATCTTGATAATAAATAAGATACCGTAATTAATAGGTCGGGTATCAATAGCTCCAGTATTGTTTGTGTATCCTTCAACATCATGATCATGTGCTCCTGCAGAGACTGTATTTTCTCTGTAAACTGTTGACTCATGACCTGAATTTTTTAAGACTTTATCAGGACCATCCCCACCTACATTACTGGCTTCATCTGCATCAATTACATGGGTATGTGCTCCGTCTTCACTTGAAGTTAAAGAGGCATAATGTCGATGTTCTTCAAAAAGGTCTTTTTGTATTTCATTTAAAGCTGGACCTTCTGCATAACTTCCATTTTCTAGTCGGTACCTAGCACTTGTTTCAATGTTTCTTAGAAACATTCCCCTCAAATCTGGAGTAGTCGTTGAGTTGATTAAATCTCTGAGACTACTTTCGCTTGGGATAATACTACCATCACAAACTAACCAACCGTCTGGAACTGTTGATTCAATACCAACATAGGCTACAATTGTACCGACAGGACAGCCATCATTGGAGTAAGGTGTTGTTTCAGCATCGTCAACAAACGTCGCTTTATCAACTGATTTGGCATAGGGAACATAATAAAATGGAGCGTCTGAAATGACTAAAGTATTTCCATTATAAATCACACTAACGATCATAGATAATTCGCTAGCATTAAAATCCACAGTTGAAAAGTCATCTCCTACACCTGTACCAAGTACATGCTGATAGACACCATAAGGGTCTGTTGTAATAGTAGATTCTTCTGAAAAGACAGTTTGAGATGTTTCATCTTTTAATGTGAAACTGAAAGTCAATTCCTGACTTTTTATGGCTGCATATGCGGAGTTTCTTGCAATACCTTGTACTACAATTCCAGATTGCGCATACAGAGACAAACTAAATATTAGTAGATTTAGTAAGAGTAGTAGTATAAGCCTCATAGTTTACGAGAAAAATATAGAGTCGTGATGTAGTAAATTTAGTAACCGATTAAAACACTTTTAGCGTAGTAAAATAGTTTAAATAAGATTTGATACCTAATGTTATGATCTTAAAAGATCCATTTAAATAAAGAGCACCAGTTTGCTCAATTTTTAAAATAAATGCTGAGATGAATTATTCTTTAAGATTGTGTAGCATAGTATGAAAAATTAAAAAGTTGTAGATGTTGAACGTCTTGTAATTGCAACATATTAATATTCATTAACTTTTTAAGCAAATCCGTAATAACTACTTAAAACATCTTAGAATAATACAACGTTTAATATGTTTTGTATATTATTTCTGTTCGATAGTATCATTCAATATTAGAATAGTAGAATTTTTTCATCTAGTTTACATTTATAATATTAACATTAATTTAAATTTAAGATACATTACGGTGATTCCTTAGAAAGGTTATTCCATAGTGAAGCTATAAATACATTAAGTTCAATATTCTTAATATAATCCTATACATTACGTAAATAATTGTATGATTTTAATACTATTATTTAGAAAAGCAGTAAAATGTGAGGCATTACTTGTGAATAGAAATTAGGAGATACTCCTTCTCAATTCTTATATATGTTAAAGAGATTTCAATCAATCTTTGATAAAAAAAGGAAGTTAATGAGAAAGAGAAGGAAGTTAATACTTTATCCATTACGCACTAGATATATTCAATTAGTGATATTCTATCAACACCAATACTCCAGTAGTAATCAATGTTATGAAGCAATCCACAGGAAGATGATCTTTATGATTTAATTTTAAAATTCATTCTCCAACTGATAAATAATATTAAAGGTAGCAAGTACTTATTATCCTTCACTACTTCTATCACATTAAACTCTTCCATTCCAAATCTAAAAATATAGATAAGGCAAAGCATAGAAATTGAAAAGATAACATGCAATGTAAAATAAAATGTTTTTAAGGTAATCGATCTGTTCATAATATAAGTAACATTGAGAATTAGTTGTTTATTTGTATCACAAAATACATACCTAGATTGTATTATAGAACAAAAATCAGGTATTATCATCTAGTTGATATTCCTTATACACACTAGGATCTACTTCATATTGTTTTTTAAACTCTCTATTAAAGTATCTCACATCGTTAATTCCAACATTTTCAGCAATTACCTTTATTGAATCATCTGTCTCTAAAATTAATTGTGCTGCTTTTTTAAGTCGAACTGAACGTATAAACCCAACTATAGTATTATTTGTCAATGCTTTAAGCTTCCTATAAATGGTGGATTGACTCATTGCCATATGGTGAGCCAGTACTTCTACATTCAATTCATCATTGTCTATATTATCTTCAATAAACTGTACGGCGTTCTGGATAAACTTCTCGTCTTCTGTTAATGGTTTATCTATCTTTGGTTCTGCTTTTTGTATTGGGTTAAGGGTCGATCGATAGAAAGTGATCAATTGTAACTTATAGGCGAGAAGGTTTTTTACTTTTTCTTTAATCACCTTGCTATTAAAAGGTTTTCTTAAGAAATCATTAGCTCCTAATCCTAAACTTTCTAGTTCATTTTCTGTCGTTGCATTTGCTGTAAGTAGTAAGAAAGGAATATGTTGTAATTCCGGTTTACCTTTCACCTCTTTACAAAAAGTGAGACCATCCATCACTGGCATCATTACATCGGATATGACACAATCTACATCTTGTTTATTCATTATTTCTAACCCTTCTTTCCCATTTGTCGCAGTTAGAATATGGTATTGATCTGTAAATATTGATTCCAAGTATTGTAAAATATCATGGTTATCATCTACCAACAATAAGGTATTATTTTTATTTATTGGTCGATCTTCAATTTTGTTCTCAACTTCAGATTCTTTGGTTTCTATTATAGGTAATTCTATGATAAAAGTACTTCCTTCGTTTTCTGTACTTTCTACATAGATTTCACCATCATGCAGGTTGATAATGTTCTTAGATAGAGATAGCCCGATTCCAGTTCCTCTTTGTTCAGTAAGTTCTTTCGTACTTCCTTGGTAATATCTTGTGAAGATTGCGTCGAGGTCTTCTGTTTTTATCCCTACTCCTTCGTCTCTAATACTAATTTTAATTTTCTCGTCTATTTCTAAATTGACTGTGATTTTTTTACCTCTTGGTGTAAATTTTATAGCATTTGAGATCAAGTTATTAATCACAATTTCAATCTTTTCCTGATCTAGTTTATAAAGTTGATTTTCTGATACCTTGGTTTGAAAGTCTAACTTTAAACCAGCAGTTTGAATAAGTGACTGAAACTCCCAACATTTATTTTCTATTAGTTTCTTGAGTGAGACAAATTGATAAGAAAGTGTGATTTTATTATTTTCAACCTTCCTAAAATCAAGTAATTGATTAACTAATACCAATAAGCTATTGGCGTTTTTATTTATAATCTGAAGTTTTGTTCTGTATTTATTGGGAAGGTCTTCCTCTTCCAATATTTCCTCCAATGGCGAATGGATTAATGTGAGTGGAGTTCTAATCTCATGAGAAATATTGGTAAAGAACCTTACTTTCGCTTCTGTGATTTCGTGTTCTTTTTCTTTCTCAATATTGACTAGTTTGATTTTGTTCTCCAGTTTTTCCTTTCTAATAAAGAAACTGAACACTCCATAAAATATAATTAATACAACAATTACATAGATCACATAAGCAGTGGTTGTTTGCCAAGGTGCTGGACTAATGTTTATTTGTAGTTGAGTTGATTCTCCACATTCACCATTTTTACAGCCTTTAATCTCTATAATATTTTCACCAACCGGCAGCTGAGTAAATGTGATACTTGTGGTATGCTGATTATTAATCCATTGATCAGATATAGATTTAACTCTATAATAATAAGTGATATTTTTTTGATCGATATAATTATTCGTATTAAAGTCTAATCGAATGACCTTCTCTCTATATGTAAGATCAATTTCTTTAGTAAAGGCCAATATTTTATCTAATATGATTTTTTGATGTAAGCTATCTCCTACACTTATGTTCTTATTATCGATAAATACTTTAGAAAAGTATAATTGTGGAATCGTTTTCTTTGTATCAAGGAACTGTGGAGAGAAAACAAGTAGACCTTTCTGTCCACCAAAATAAATCAGATCATTCGTATTAAATACTGCATCAATATTTATAGAAGAAACATTAACTCCATCTTCTTTTGTATAGTTCTGAATGGTATTGGTTGATAAATCAATGCTACTTATCCCTTTTGATAATCCTAGCCATACTAAGCCTTTTTGATCTAAAGTAATGGCATTGATACAATCATTTTCTAAACCAGATGACTGATCGAAAAAATCGATAAATTGTAATTCTTCTCCAGTATTATCTAATACTAATAACCCTTTCGCACTTCCCACAAAAAGAGTATCTAAACTAGGAGTTGTATAAAGTGATAATATGATATTTGACGGAAAATCGAAATTACTTTTTAGATCTATAAATTGGTATTTGTTGGTGGTTGTGTTCCATCTGAACAAGCCATGATAAGACCCAATCCATATGGAATTATTGTTTCCTGCAATGATATGTTCAACTCTATCTGAAACGAATTTATTCTCTTTTCTCACATCGGGAGCATAAAAAGTAATCTGGTCAAGAGAGAATACTATGTCACTCTTAATTGTTGCAAGACCACTTTGTTGTAAACCGAACCAGATGGACTTTGTTGATTGATCATGGTAAATGGATTTTATTTTTCTAAATCTAGTTGATCCAAACAACTGATGCTTCTTATTGGGATCATTGAGAGGGAAAATATACAAACCATTAGAGGCGCCCACATACATAGAACCATTGATCTCTTGGAAGGCATTAATTAGTTGGTTTTTAGTGACAGTAATTTCCTTATAATTATTATCAGATGCACTCTTATATACCAAACCCCCATTCTTAGTTCCTACCCATTGATTGTTATGTGAGTCGACAAATATACTATTGATGTTATTGTCCGTAAAACCTATATTCTCTCGATGAGAGTTCGCTACTTTATAAATTCCTCTGTTTTCGGTTAACCTTACCACACCTCCATGAGTAGTTGTAATCCAAATAATACCAAGGTCATCAATTAGAATATCAGTAATCCCTTCATAATTCTTATTGATTTCAGCGTCAGGCAATAGATCAATTTTGGTGAAGTGTGTTTTCTCTGGGTTACTTCTGTAGAGTCCATCCTTCCATGTTCCTACCCAAAGTCTTCCTTGTTTATCAATTAATAATGAATTGATTAATCGTAATTTATCAGAATTTTTTCCGCCAATTTTTTTATTGACATGCGTTTTAAGGTCAAACTGATTTAAAGAGGTACTAGAACCAAAATATATAAGGTCTCTATTTTTATCATAGGTTAATTTCGTTATCCATCGAACTTTATCTACAAAATGTTTCTTTACTTTTCTTTCATGAACATCGTATTCAAATAAACTACCAGATGTACCATACCAAATATTCCCGTTGTTTACTTCTATAATGGATTGTATTACTTTCTTGTCTTTTCGATGAAATATAAGTTCTCCCGTATTTAAATCAATCACAAAAAAACCATGATACCAAGTGCCCACATATAAATGTCCAGAAGAAGTTTCTTTCAAAGAGATAATTCTGAGGTATGAATTCTTTGGAATATATTTTTCAAATATATGATTATAACTTGTAAACTGGTCTTTTGCAATGTCATAAGCAGATAAACCACCACTTTTTGTTCCTACCCACAATATATTATTTGCCCCTAATTCTAAGGTCTCAATATCTTCACTGATCAATTGGTCATACCTTTTAGAGGGTTTGAAATATTCAAAACCTTGTGCATCCAATTTGACAATACCTTCACTACTTGCAAACCATAATTGCCCCAAATGATCTTTAACTACTCTAGTTACAGAGTTATTCGACAGTCCGTTAGATACATTCAGGTATTCGTATAAATAGTCTTCTTTCGAATCGGCTAAGCCAATGTTGGTAATAAATAAAAGAACAAAAAAATGTAGTAGTCTATTCATTTAACCCGAGTTTAATTAGCGTTAAATTTACACTAAGAAATATTTAGAAAAAAATAGACAATAGTTATAATATTTAAAACTATTGCCTATTTCTCGTTAGAAGAATTAATCAACAATCAGTTGGCTTCCCCACCAATCTGCATTGGGTTGGTACG
Organism: Flammeovirga agarivorans; assembly: GCF_012641475.1. NCBI lineage: Bacteria > Pseudomonadati > Bacteroidota > Cytophagia > Cytophagales > Flammeovirgaceae > Flammeovirga > Flammeovirga agarivorans. The sequence goes on from NZ_JABAIL010000013.1 coordinate 92,657, forward strand.
TTTCACCTAACATATTGATACGGCTTTTCTCTAAGCTTTTCATTTTTACTGTTCCAACCTTATTCAGATATTTATCCTCTTTGTCCTTTGTCCAAAGTTTATCTTCTTCAGGATAGTTTGCCCCTAAATCATTCAGATAAGTAAATAATCCATCACTTAAGTTTTTCACAATAGAAGGATAGTCAGCGGATAAATCAGTTAATTCACCACCATCTTCCTCCAAATTGTATAACTCTTCTCTATTGTCTTCATAATAATGAATCAGTTTCCATTTTCCAGAACGAATCACTGAAGAAGGTTCACCACCCTGATTACCATAATGAGGATAATGCCATACTATAGCTCTTTCTTCTGTTTTTTTTCCCTCAAATATTGGAGCTACACTGATTCCATCTTGATGTTGTTCTGGATACAGTGGTAACCCTGCAAGGTCCAATAAGGTTGGGTAGAAATCTGTTCCTGTTACAGGAACATCACTATGTATTCCTTGATGCTTATTACCAGGAACTTTTATAATGTAAGGTGTTCTTAGTCCCCCTTCAAATTGATATCCTTTCCCACCTTTTAATGGAAGGTTTGATGTAGAGAATGAATCTCCTGCAGATACACCACCGTTATCTCCTGTAAAGACAATGATAGTATTCTCGCTTAAACCTAATTCATCTAAAGAAGATAATACTCTACCGACAGCATCATCCATTGATTCAACTAAGCCTGCATAGACTGGGTTATCTTGATATTGACGGATTGGTAAGAACTTACCCATTTTATATCCTGTTGGATCTATTTCTTTAGTTGTTGCTTTATCTCTGTATTTTTTCCATTTCTCCTCCGTTGTCTGAATAGGACCATGAACAGCATAAAATGATAGGCAAGCAAAAAACGGATTGTCCTTATTATTCTTCATAAAAGCTACCGTTTCATTGGCTAGACGCATGCTTAAGTTTTCACCTTTGGGTCCATCTTCCAATCTTGGGTTTTTATAGGGTGAAAAGTAACCTCCTTTAGGCGAACCAGCTTCAAACCCTCCAATATTGATATCAAAACCATGGTCTTCAGGTAAAGATCCCTCATCACCTATGTGCCATTTACCAGCAAAGAAAGTGGTATATCCATGTTCTTTAAAAGCTTCCGGCATGGTTACATAAGAAGTATCTAATGCATGTTGATAATAGGCAGGCAATAGTTTATTATTTCTTTTCTTCTTACGCCACTTTTCACCTTCAAGTGCACCGATCCAATCTGTTATTCCGTGCCTAGCTGGTGACTTCCCTGTCATAATACTTGCTCTTGAAGGACTACAAACTTGGCAAGAAGCATAACCTTGATCGAACTGTATACCCTTCGCCGCTAGTCCATCTATATTAGGTGTCTCATAATATTGTGACCCCGTTGTTGATAAGTCATGTGCTCCTAAATCATCTGCTATTATAAAAAGAATATTTGGTAACTTCTCGGTGGTTTTATAATGCTTACTTTTTTCGCTCTTACAGGAGAAGAGTGACAGTAAACTAAAAAAGAAAATATATCGCTTTGACCAAACCATTATTGACAAACATTATATAGTGATTAACATATTAAACGTTACAAATACACCACAAAAATAGAGTTTAATGTATATTTGTTATTGACTAATTTCATCAATTAATTGACCAAATCGGTCATTCATCTTTGACGAGAATAATCACTAACACTGTTATTTTACTTATTTCCAACTACTTAAGCAGAAAGAAATATTTTCGTCACCCATTGACGAAAATGGACAGACATAAAATTAAACAACTCATCAAATTTGTACAAACGTTACAAACACACTTTAAAATGAAATGAATCGGCAATTCTATTTCTATAGAACAAATAGAAGTTTTTTAGCCATCAATTAAAGTATTTTTTATTTTATGAAAAGTTTTTATTCACTGAAGCAAGCACAAACATTTCGCTATCTACTTGTGCTTAGTATGATCTTTCTAGGGCTAACTGTTCAGGCTCAAGACAAGACTATTTCCGGAGTTGTTAAAGACCAAAGTGGTATACCACTTCCTGGTGTTAACATTAAAATTAAATCTACCACTACTGGTACAATTACAAATTTTGATGGTGAATTCACATTAGCGGGTGTATCATCAGACAATACTATTCTATTTAGCTTTATGGGTTATGAAGCTCAAGAAGTAGTAGTTGGTACAAATCAAAATTTTGATATTGTATTAGAAGAGTCAACTGAATTACTTTCTGAGATAGTAGTTGTAGGTTATGGTACACAAAAGAAAGAAAATCTAACTGGTGCTGTAGGTGTGGTTACGCCTGATAAAGATATCGGTAACCAAGCTATCACTAACACAGAAACATTATTACAAGGTAGAATCGCTGGTGTTCAGTTAACACAGTCAGGTGGTAAGCCAGGAGCTGGAGCTGAAATTACTATTCGTGGTAATGGTACACTAAACAACTCTAGTCCCCTAGTTTTAATTGATGGTATTCCGGGTAGTATGCAAGATATCCTTCCATCAGATATTGAAAGTGTGTCTGTATTAAAGGATGCAGCATCGGCTTCAATCTATGGTACTAGAGCGGCCAATGGTGTAATCTTAGTTACAACTAAAAAGGGTGGCAAGAACGAAAAAATCAAATTATCTTATAATGGTTACGCTGGTGTTCAAAAAGCGACTGTTCTTCCAGACTTCTTAGATAGTTGGGATTACATGACATTAAAAAATGAGGCTAGTGTAAACGCAGGTAGATCTCCAATTTATACTGACGAGGAAATTGCCATTGCGAAGGCAGGAACAGATCCTTATAAATATGGAAATACTGATTGGGCAGATGAAACATTTAAGGATGGAGCATTCTTCCAAAACCACCAAGTTTCACTAACACAAAAAGTAGGTAAGACACAATATTTGGCATCACTTGGTTACTTAGATCAAAATGGTATCATGTATGGTACTTCTGCAGAGCGTTTAAACTATAGAATAAACTTAAAAAGTGAGTTAGGAAAAGGCTTTACTTTTGGTACTAACTTCTTTGGTGCAGTAAAAACAGCAGAAGAATCAGGTGATACAGACGATCAAGGTGTAATGAGGTTAATTGCTAACTCCTCTCCTTTAGTGCCTGTTTTCAATCCTGATGGTTCATGGGGATCTGCATCTGGTAATCCATATGAAATTAATACTAAGAACCCTGTATTTTATGCCACTGAAGCTTCACGTAAGACCACTAAGTCAAATAAAAATACAATCAACCCTTATTTAGAGTTTAATCCAGTACAAGGGCTTACGTTTAGAACAAACTTCAGTTATTCATATACTCAGGCGTTTAATAAGACTCATAAGTATACTTTCCAATTAACGGATAGTGATGGTAATGATTCTGATGTAGGTAGACAACAAAATTCATTACAGGATATCTCAAATACATATGAAACTGTACAATGGGAAAACACTGTTAATTATGAGAAAAAGCTGAATAGACATAGCATCAACTTACTTGCAGGTACAACTATGAATACCTACAAACACAAGTGGATGAAAGCAAAAGTTACTGACCTACCAAGTAATGACTTGACAGAAATTGGATCTGGTAGTAATCCAACTGTGGATGGTACATTCAACGAATCTAGATTAATGTCGGTATTTGGTAGAGTACAATATAGTTATGATGATCGCTACTTAATAGAGGCAAACCTTAGAACGGATGGTTCTTCAAAGTTCCCTTCTAATAATCGTTATGCTATCTTCCCAGCGTTATCTGCGGGTTGGATCTTCTCTAACGAAGCATTTTTAGAAAGCGAAAACTTTTTGTCATTTGGTAAAATTAGAGCCAACTGGGGACAGCTAGGAAATGATAAAATCGGTTACTACCCTTATTCTCAGTCTTACACTCCTACTGATGGTTATCCTTTTGATGGATCACAAATTTACAGCGGTGGTTTAGCAGTAATCGACTTAGCCAATCCAGATATTAAATGGGAAACTACTACATCTTATGGCATTGGTGCAGATTTAGGATTCTGGGATGATAAATTGACTGTAACTGCAGATTACTTTGTAAAAGATACGGATGATATCTTATTGAAATTACCAATTCCGGGTGCCACTGGTATTACTTCACCTGCTTATCAAAATGCTGGTAGAGTGAAAAACACAGGATGGGAATTAGCAGTCAATCACTACAATACTATTGGTAATACTGGTATTGAATACAATATTGGTTTCAACGTCACACATATCGATAACGAAATCATCAGTATGCAGGGAGAAACTCAATATCCAAACAACCGCCAAGTAAATATGGAAGGTTCACCAATCGGTTCATTCTATGGATATAACAACACTGGAATTTACAGAACTGAAGAAGACTTAGAAAGTTACCCATATATCGACGGACAAACACCACAATTAGGTGATTTAATCTATGAAGATATTAATGGTGACGGTGTAATTGATGACAAAGACAGAACTATTATTGGTAACCCTAACCCTGAGTACACTTATGGTATCAACTTAGGTATCGCTTACAAAGGGTTCGATTTGAAAGTCTTTTTACAAGGAGTACAAAATGTTGACATCTACTCATCGTCAACAGGTAACCATAGTGGAGCTGGAAATAACTTAATGAACTGGACAACTGATTGGATGGATCGTTGGACACCTGAAAACCCTAATGCTACAAAACCAAGATTAGGTAATGTAAATAATGAAGAAATCTCTTCATTCTGGGTAGAAGATGCTTCTTACCTAAGATTGAAAAACATTGAAGTGGGGTATACATTTAGTCAAAATGTTTGTAAGAAATTGAAAGTGCAAAACTTTAGAATTTTTGCCAATTCAACCAATCCTATCACTTGGACACAATTAGAGCATTGGGATCCTGAACGTTATGCAAGTCAATCTAGAAACGAAGCATACCCTCAGACAACAACACTAACTTTTGGTACAAACATCACATTCTAATCAACAAACCATGAAAAAAGCATTAATCACATTATTAAGCGCTGCTTCATGTATGTCATGTAGCAACTTCTTAGAGCTTAAAGATAATAATACATTAAATCAAGATTCATTCTGGAACACAGAAGAACACTTGGAATTAGCAGTCACTGCAGCCTACGAGAGCCTTACTCCCGAAGAAATGTTTGGCCGAGGCTATAGAGATTTAGATGTCATTAGTGACAATGGCTACAATGAATGGACTTGGATGCAATACTGGGATATCAGTGTAGGTCAACATAACCCTGCAGTTGAAAGAATCAACTGGGTTTGGAATGATAATTACAAAGGTATTCGAAGAGCGAATGAGATCTTAGACAATGCTCCAGGAATGAATATTGACGAAGACCTTAAAGATACTTCACTTGGAGAAGCCTATTTCCTTAGAGCATTATTTTACAATAACTTATCTATGTTATTCAAAAATGTGCCGCTGATCTTAAAGGTTGTTTCACCAGAAGAAGCAAAAATCGAGAAGTCTTCTAATGAAGAAGTCGTTAATCAAATCATTGAAGACTTATCTACTGCTATAGAACTACTACCTGATTCAGGAGAAACTCCAGGTAGAATTAATAAATATGCCGCATTAGCACTTAGAGCAAGAGTTTATCTATACAATAAACAATATGAAAATGCGGTAAAAGACTGTGAGGAAGTGATTAACTCAGGGAAATACAGTTTAGTAGATGACTATGCATTCTTATTCTCTAATGAAGGACAAAACAGTGAGGAGTCTATTTTCTCTGTACAATTTGTATCGAACATGAAGTCAGGTGAGAAGTTTAGTGGTACTTACAAAAAACAACCTCAATCTCACTTTGGTGTACTGCCAAACTTAGTATATGATTTTTATACAAAGAATGGTTTAAAACCAGAAGATGATCCAGATGCAACTCCATTCTCAGAGTGGTCAGATGAAAAAGGAATTCCATTAACAGCAGAGCAATTAGAAGAAAAAGGATTAAGCATTTTTGACTACTGGGCAGAATTTAACAATAGAGACCCTCGCTTAGATGTATCTGTTTTAAGAGGTGGAGAACCATGGGTGGATCAAGCTAAATGGGATAACGTTGTAAAAGCAACAAGATATGGTATCCAAAAATATATCCGTACTGAAGTGGGCCTTTATGAAGATGGTGATAAAAACTTCATGGTACTAAGATATGCAGATGTATTATTAATGTTTGCGGAAGCTAAAAATGAATTAAGTGGTCCTTCGGGAGATGTATTTGCTGCACTTAATCAAGTAAGAAGAAGAGTGAGTATGCCAGACTTTGATTCATCATTAGATCAAGCTGGTTTAAGAGAAGAAATCCGTCATGAAAGAAGAGTAGAACTTGCTTTTGAGGGATTAAGATACTTCGATGAATTAAGATGGGAAACAGCTAAAAATGACTTCGAAAATAAAGTGATCTTCCATGAAAGAACCTTTAACGAAGGAAAACATTATTGGTGGCCAATACCTCAAACAGAAATTGACAGGAATCCAAACCTGACTCAAAACCCTGGTTGGTAATCCATTTTTTAGATGTGAGGGGAGCCTCTCCCCTTATTTTTTCAAATGCTGAACAGAAATAATAATGAAAAATAAATATTTAAAGTTATCTCTATTAATACCATTCTTAGCCACACTATTCTTTGGTTGCGAAATGGATGATATGATCAACAATAGACCTATTCCTGGTGAAGAAGAGGAAGAAGAATATGTCTCTTATGGGAAGAAAGGTTTTGGTCAAACCACTAAAAGTCATGTTTGGAGTAATTGTGTATCTCTATCACAACCCTTCTGGCATTACTCATGGGGACCAGATTATCCACAAGGCCTTCCAGACAATGTAGAATTTGTCCCTATGCTTTGGGGACGTAATAATGTTGCTGAAAAAGTTGAGACGTTAAAGCAATTAGCTGCTGAAGGTAAGATCAAATACTTACTGGGTTTTAATGAACCAGATAAAGAAGATCAATCACATATGTCTGTAGAAGAGGCTATTGAACTTTGGCCTTTACTTGAGTCGGTGGGTGTTCCTTTAGGGTCTCCAGCTCCAGCAAGCTTAAATAGTGGTTGGTTAGATGAATTTATGACTCAAGCGAATGCTAAAGGACTAAGAGTTGACTTTATCTGTATTCACAGATATACTGATTCTATTGATCCTAATAAATGGATGGAAGCTTTTCAAGGATCTTATACAAAATGGGGGTTACCAATTTGGATTACAGAAATGGGACTTGCCGATTGGAATGCTACTACTCCTGAAAATAATAAAAGAACAAAGGAACAAGCCTACGATTTAATGGAAGCTTTACTTCCAATGATGGATGAAGCGGATTATATCCAAAGATATGCATGGTTTGATGGTGGTAGAGCGAAAAATCAAGCTGCACTTCATATTTCTGCGGTTTACGAACAAAATTCTGACGTTCTTACAGATTTAGGTATTCTTTATTCGGAACATGATCCTAACTTAAAAGCTGGTGGTGGAAATAGTGAAATTCCTGAGCCAGGTGATTACGGTTTAGTTGTTGACGGTGGCTTCGAACTAAGAAACGCTGATGGAGCTTGGAGTGGATATGACAACGGATTCACAGAAGAAACTGAAGCTAGAAAAGGTATCGTAAGTGGTAAAATCCAACCGGACAATAATGGCGATGGTGGGTCTATGTTACAAGCCATTGAAGTTGAGCCTAACACTACTTACTCTTTCTCTTACTCTACGAAATGGGCTGAGGTACCTGATGGTACAATAAAGGTCCAAGTACAAGACCGTTCAATGGATTCTAAACCTGAAGGTGGATGGCCACAATTATATATTGAACCAATTGCTGAAACAACAGAATGGACAGATGTATCGGCTTCTTTTACAACCACAGAATCTACTTCAAAAGTATATCTAGTGTTTTACAAAGGAGGTACAAACGATGAAACAAATGCAGGTTTAACAACACTATATATTGATGAAGTATCAGTATTTAAAACAGGCGATGCTGAACCTACTCCAGACCCAGAGCCAAATCCAGTTCCTGATTCAGGAATTATTGTAGATGGAGGATTTGAGCAAGTAACAGCTGGTCCATTCCCTAGTTCTTCTGCATCATCTTGGTATGGTTTCGATGGTAGCTTTGTGAATGATGTGGCTGAAGCTCATACTGGTAGTCAATATGCAGTTCTTGCTACAGATAATAATGGTGATGGTGCATTTATTAACCATGTAATCTCTACTATCAACGCGAACAAAGTATATACATTAGATATGCATTCGAAGTGGTTGCAAGTACCAACTACTGAAGGTTCTATTAGAGTATTTGATGTCACTGATGGTGGAAAAGTAACATTACTAGATGGTAAATTCTCTAAAGAAACTGCATGGACAAAAGATACATTTACTTTTGAAACTTCAGCAACGACTTCAGAAATCCGTATCACTATCATTAAACCGGGGGGAGAAAAAGACAACTCTGTTATGATCGATGATGTGCTTTTATTTGAAACTGGTGATGTTGAAGTGCCACCAGTAGAAGATGACGACTTAGTTCAAGAAGGTGGTTTTGAAGGTGTTGAACTTGGTGCTTTAAAAGCAGATTCTTCACCATGGTCAGGATATGGTTCTGGTTCTACAGATATTGTAGGTACTTCATTAACTACTCCTTATGAAGGTGACCAATGTGCTCGTCTGAAAAAAGATGAAGCATCACTTATTCAAACTATTGCAGTAGAAAGTGGTAAGACTTATGTTTTCTCTTTTTATACTAAATGGGAAGACGGTGCAGGTAGTAACTTGAAATTCACTATTAAGCCATCGAATAATGGTAGTATTAAAACTCAAGAGGTGATTACTGCTACAACAGATTGGGCTGAAACAACTTTCGAATATACTGTACCTGATGGTCACACTAGTCTTACTTGTAATATCTACAAAACGAAGAATACTAGTGGTGGTTATTTCCTAGTTGACAATGTCTCTGTAACTGAAAAAAAATAATATTCTAAAGAGGGGAAGATCAACTCTTCCCCTCCTACTTCACCGTTTAATATGAAAAGGCACTACTTAATTTATATCATTGGAATATTATTTTCCATGAATATTGGCTGTCAAAAAGTCGAAAAAATTGACAGACAATATCGAGAAACTATCCGACTAACTGACAACTGGCAATTCCAATATCAAGATACTTTATCTGATCAATGGACAAATGTAACGGTACCACATGATTGGGCCATCTCTATGGATTTTGATAAAACTATAGATATGCAAGAAGTGATGGTACTTGAAGATGGTGATCCTGTTCCAAAATTACGCACAGGTAGAACTGGAGCATTACCTCATATTGGAAAAGGTTTTTACAGAAAAGAATTAAACTTCACTAACCAAGACAAAGGAAAGAAAATATATATACAATTCGATGGAGCAATGAGCCATGCAAAAGTCTATTTAAACAAAAAGTTTGTAGGCAGTTGGCCATATGGATACACTTCTTTCGAATTCGATATCACTCCTTATATTAATTATGGAGACTATAACCTATTGGAAGTTCATTTAGAAAATAAACCACTATCATCAAGGTGGTATCCTGGTGCGGGGATTTACAGAAATGTAAGAATAGTAAAAACCAACCCTATTCATGTCAAACAATGGGGTACGTATATCACTACCCCAGTGATCAATGAAGAAGAAGGCTTAGTGAATATTGAGACAAAGATTTCTAATTCGACTGTAAAAGAGCAAAAGGTAACTTTAGTTCAGACCGTTTTATTTAATAACGAAAGAGTCGCTTCTGAAGAACAAAGCTTATATGTCCAAAAAGGAGAAAATACATCTGAAATAAAAATAGATGTCCCTTCTCCAAAATTATGGTCACCTGATACGCCGAACCTTTATAAAGTAATCACAGAAGTTGTTGTCAATAATGAGATAATTGACACTTTCCATAGTGAATTTGGGTTCAGAACTATTGAGTTTACAAATAATGATGGGTTCTTCCTTAATGGAAAAGAATTAAAATTTAAAGGTGTGTGTTTACATCATGATCTAGGTCCATTAGGTGCCGCACATAATGAATCGGCACTTAGACACAGATTATTAAAGCTAAAGGAAATGGGAGCCAATGCGATTCGTTCTACGCATAACCCCTCAGATCCAAGTTTAGTAAGACTAACAGATGAATTAGGTTTCTTATTTATCGCTGAAGCTTTTGATGAATGGGAAGTACCTAAAACTGAAAATGGCTACAATACTTTATGGAACGAATGGGCAGAAAAAGATTTGGCAGCTTTAATTCATAGAGATAGAAACCACCCTTCTTTGATCATGTGGTCTATAGGAAATGAAATTAGAGAACAGACAAAGAAAGATGGTGCAAAGAATGCTCAATTCCTAACAGACATTTGCCATAGAGAAGACCCTAGCAGACCTTCAACTGCTGGCTTTAATAATTGGAAAGGAGCTATTGCTAACGGTTTGGCAGATGCTGTGGATATTCCTGGTTGGAATTATAAGCCAAATAAATATGAAGCTATTCATAAACAACATCCTAAATGGAAGATGTATGGAAGCGAAACAGCATCAACTGTAAGTTCTAGAGGAGAATACTTCTTCCCTGCCAAAGAAGGAAAGCATAAAATTCGACCGAGTTTACACTCTAATTCATTTGATATGGATTTCCCAAACTGGGCGCAAACTCCTGATAGAGAATTTAAGGCACAAGACAAACATAAGTTTATCATGGGAGAATTTGTTTGGACAGGTTACGATTATTTAGGTGAACCAACACCTTACAACGAAGAATGGCCAACCAAGAGCTCTTATTTTGGAATTATTGATTTAGCAGGGATTCCAAAAGATCGTTTTTACCTATATAAAAGTAAATGGTCTAATGAAAAGGTGTTACATGTCTTACCGCATTGGAACTGGAAAGAAGGACAAACAGTTAGTGTACACGCTTACACTAATTACAACAAAGCTGAATTGTTTATTAATGGAAAAAGTATGGGTATTAAAACCAAAAATAACAATTCACTATACGATACTTATCGATTAAGATGGGATAATATCACTTACCATTCGGGTGAGATGAAAGTAGTTGCATTAAATGACCAAAATGAGGCTATTGAAGAAGTCGTTAAACAAACCGCAGGAATACCATATCAACTAAAAATTGAGGTTGATCGATCTGAAGTGCAAGCCAACGGTGAAGAAGTCATTTATGCAAGTGTATCTATACTCGATAAGAATAGACAACTTTGTCCAAAAGCTGATCAGTTAGTCACATTTAATGTAGAAGGACAAGGAACTTTAAGAGCAGTAGGCAATGGTGATCCAACTTCTTTGGAATCTTTTGTAGCGCCAAAAAGAAAAGCTTTCAATGGCATGTGTATGGCAATTTTACAATCAACAAAAGAAGAAGGAAAAATCACAATGACAGCTTCTTCTCAAGGATTAGCTCCTGCCACAATTACTATCCATACCCAACAGACATTATAATATTTTTATAAAATAAATAGATCAGGGAGGATACAATGTGTTCTCCCTATTTTTCCACTTCAATTTTTAAATCATGATCAATAAACTACTCAATTTCACATTATTACTATCTATTCTTGGTTGCACATCTGTAAAAGATACTTTGAGTATCCAAGAACAAAACGAAATTCACCAACCTTATATCCACTCCTCCAATAATAGGGTATTCGATCAAAGTGAAGGATGGATTCCTGTATGGTCGGATGAATTTGACGGGACCAATCTGGATGAAACAAAATGGACGAAAACTGTAAGTTCTAAATCTAGAGCACCCCGACCTGAATTAGGGATAAGTTCTTGGTTCTGGGTCCAAGACCATGTTTGGTTAGACGGTAATGGACATTTAGTGCTAAAGAGTTCCAAGGTATCCGATAACAAGATGTTTTGTGGCAGCGTTGATTCTAGAGGAAAATACCAACCAAAATATGGTTATATGGAAGCTAGAATTAAAATCGCTGATACCAGTAAAGGAAACCACACTGCTTTTTGGTTACAAGGAGAAAATCAAGGGAATGTTGATGGTACTGGAAATGATGGAGCAGAAATAGATATTTTTGAATCTGCCTGGCTGTCTGAAACTACCAAGTCCGTTATCCATATTGATGGATATGCCGAAGATCATAAAGCAAATACAAAGAAATATGATACTCCTAACATTCATGAAGGTTTTCATATCTATGGTCTTTTATGGGAAGACGATAAATTGGAAATCTATTATGATGGGGAACTTAAAGTTACCTATAGTGGAATTTGGGTACCTCAAGTTGAAGAATGGTTATGGTTATCTGTAGGTGCAAGCTTTGGTGATGGAGACTTTATATCTCAACCCATCGGTGATCTATCTACTGCAGAAGTAGATTATGTAAGGGTTTGGCAGAAAGATCCTTTATATGAAGCTCCAAATACCACTGATGTTATTCGATTAAGAAATAAAGCAAGTAATTACTATTTCAGAGTAGTAGGAGAAGGTGATAATGTAGAAGTACAGCAAACTGATAATTCAAGACAAGGTGACTGGACGTATTGGAAGTTAGTAACCAATAATAGTTACTATCATATCAAAGCAGAGGGTACTTCAAAATATATAAGAGCCATTGAAAACACTAACGGGGCAGTTTTATATACCAAACCACTTGATAATGTAGGTAGTTGGACACAATGGGAATTTATTTATCAGGAAGATGGGTATTTTCTAATTAAAAATAAGGAAACAAAAAAATATTTAAAGGCGAGTTCAAATCAAAGTGATACTCCCATTATACTAAGCAATACAACAGACGATTCCGCTTTGTGGAAAATTGAAAAATTAAACGAATAAAAGAATGAAGAAAATACTAACATGTTTGGCAATTGCCGGTTTAATTAGTTGCAACAAGCAAACAAAGGTCGATCAGAATACAATAGAAAAGCCTAATATTGTCATCTTTTATGTGGATGACTTAGGATATGGAGATATCGGTGTTAATGGTTTACAAGGGGCTGCAACTCCTGAAATCGATAAGCTAGCAGAAGGTGGTATATTATTTACTGACGTTCATTCGCCTCATGCTACATGTACTCCTTCAAGATATTCTATGCTAACTGGGGAATATGCTTTCAGAAAAAATGCTCAAATTCTTCCTGGCGACGCTCCCCTATTGATCAACCCGAATAAGAAGACATTGCCAGACATGTTAAAAGAGCAAGGATATGCTACAGCAGTAGTCGGTAAATGGCATCTAGGATTAGGTAATGGAAATGTTGACTGGAATCAGGCAGTAAAACCAGGGCCTTTAGAAATAGGGTTTGATTACTCTTTTCTACTTCCTTCAACAGGCGATAGAGTTCCTTCGGTTTACTTGGAAAACCATCATGTGGTTAACTTGGATAAAAATGATCCAATTACGGTAAGTTACAAGAAGAATATCTCAGACCGACCCACTGGAAATGATCACCCAGAGTTATTACGACAAGGGGCTGATCAACAACATGGAAATACTATCATCAATGGTATTTCTCGCATTGGTTATATGAAAGGTGGAGAAAGAGCTTTATGGACGGATGAAGACTTCCCTGAGATGTTAGCAGGTAAAGCCTCGGATTTTATCACAAAACATAAAGATGAACCTTTCTTCCTCTATTTTGCATTTCATGATATCCATGTACCAAGATTACCTTCAGATCGATTTAAAGGTAAATCTGAAATGGGTTTTAGAGGTGATGTCATATTACAAATGGACTATACCACTGGACTTGTCATGAAAACCTTAAAAGATTTGGGTATCGATAAAAATACATTAGTGATCTTCACATCTGATAATGGCGCTGTTTTAACCGATGGTTACGATGACCAAGCGATCGAACTCCTAGGAGATCATCAACCTAACGGTCCATTTAGTGGCGGTAAATACTCTTCTTATGAGGGCGGAACGAGAGTGCCAATGATTGCTTACTGGCCAAATAAAATTGAAGCTGGACAAGTAAATAATGCCACTTTTTCTCATATAGATTTTTATGCTTCTTTTGCCGATTTATTGGGTGTAGAGTTACCAAAAAATGTTGCCGTGGATTCAAAGAACATGTTACGACCACTTTTGGGTGAAACAGATAAAGGCAGAGATTTTATGGTGGAAGAAGGTTTCAGTTTAGCTATTCGTAACGGTCAATGGAAATATATACAACCCATTCCTAAGGATAGAAGAATTCCAAATTTTATGGAGAAGACTAAAAAAATAGAAGGAGGATTATCTAGAAAACCTCAGCTTTTCAATTTAGATAACGATTTGCAGGAGAGAATAAATATAGCTTCTCAACATCCTGAAATTGTTGAATTATTACAACATAAATTGGATTCTATTACTTCTTCATCAACTACTTTATCAAAATAACTTTAAGGATACAAAAAGTTGGTAGGCGTTATCGTTTACCAACTTTTTTATTAATTATTGTCGACTTAAATAAGCCATCTTGTTATCCTTAAACCTATAAATACCATTTAATGAGCCTATCAGAAGATTTCCATTTTTATCTTGATTGATAGTAAAACACATCACTTTTAAATCAAAAACCTCTCTTGGTTGGTAGTTATTTAATAATCTGGAATTCTTAGAAAGATAACTTAGTTTTCCACTTGATGTAACTGTCCATATACTTCCTTCATTGTCTTCATAAATACAATTGATAAAGTCATTCGCTACCTTTTCAATACTATTATTTCTTGATAGAAAGAGTCCATCTTTACCACCAATCCAAATATCTCCCTCCGATGTTTCAATGATACTCCAAACATTTTCTATAGCCTCTCCATTATGCTGGGTAACTTCGATAAATGATTTCCGGTCAGTGTTATATATAGCAGTTTTTCCTCTTGACCCGATCCAAATATCTCCATTTTTATCTTCCAATAAAGTGTTCACATCATCATTAGGAAGTCCATCCTTTGTCGTTAAAGTAGTAATGGTTTGACCCTTAAAAATACTGATTCCATTATTCGTCGCTACCCAAATATCACCATGCTTATCTTCCAATAGATCTATCACTCTATCACCAGACAGTCCATCTTTTTGTTGGTATTGAGAGGTTCCGCCTTTATATATTTTGAACACACCAAAATGAGTGCTTCCTATCCATAAATTATCTCCCTTATCTATTATCGAATCAAAAGCATCAAGGCTATCAATATTGGTAGGGATAGTTATTTCTTTAAATGTTTCCCCATCAAAAATAAGAAGGTCTGAAAAAGCAGTAATTAGTAAATTCCCCTCCTTGTTCTTTCTGATCTTTCTAGTAATTCTTATTGGGGCGAAAGTTGTTTTAATCGTATCAATTTTGTGTCTACTTATGTTAGGTATATGGTTTTGACTTTTCTCTTTGTTTGTACTTTCCTGCATTTTCTTTGAGCAAGACGTCAGAGGAAAGTTTAGGACACAAAATACTATTGGTACATATAACAACTTCACTGGCAAATAAGAATATAATCGATAACAATTAATTTAATGTAGACTGAGCTATATATGCTTTTGGACTTAAGCCCGTTTTCTTTTTGAACAAACGAGAAAAATATTGAGGATATTCAAAACCAAGTTTATAGGCTGTCTCAGAGATACTAATATTTGGAGACAATAATAAGTTTTTCGCTTCCTCAATAATATAAAGGTTTATCTGATCTACGGCTGTTTTTCCAGTTTCCGTCTTAATCGCATCACTCATGTACCTATGACTTACTCCCATCTGTTTTGCCAACCAATGAACTGTTGGTATCCCATTTTCTTCGAACTGATTCGTTTCAAAATATACATTGAGAACAGCTTTAAACTGAGAGAATATATGGTTGTTGTTGTCTTTTCTGTTTAAGAACTGACGTTTGTAGAATCGGTTCGCATATCTTAATAATGTTTCCAACTGAGAAAGTATAATTTCCTTACTAAACTCATCTTGGTTATTTTGATATTCTAATTCAATATTCCTAAATAACGTTTTTAATAATGCTTCTTCCTTCGGTGATAAATGTAAGGCCTCATTGACTTTATATTCAAAGAAAGAGTATTCTTTAATCTGATTATAGAGTGCAGTTCCTCTAATAAAATCTTTGTGAAAAGAGATATGATAAGCTTCAGCACTAAAAACTAGATTCTTAAAAACGAGTGTCTGTTTAGGTGCCGTAAATAATAATGTTCCATTGGTACAATCGTATTTAGTTCGACCGTATACCAACTCACCTGAAATGATATTTTTTAGACTGATATTGTAGAAGTCACAAGTTAAACTCACTTCTACGTCTTCTTTATCTTCACAGCTTTCTTTCTGATTCTGTTCCGTATTAGTATGTGATGCACTAAATAAAGGATTTTCTGGTTCGGGTAATCCTCCATATTCATGCAAATCAGCTATTGTATTAAAATTTAAAGTTTTCATCGGATACAATTTTATAACATTCTATTGGATAGAAGGATCTATATCTGTGGAATTAATTCTAATGTAGAAGCTTCATGCTTTTTTCTACTATACGTTAACCTCATTAACCAATACATGATATTCATTTTCTTAAAATAAGCCTTATTCACCAATTTATTGACTTCTTCTAAATTTTCAGGAACTACACCCTTAATAAGCACCTCTGTATCACCAACCTTCATTGCACCATCAGGATGATCAAGAAACGCATCTCTCCAACTTCTTTTTCCAAATTTATACTGTCGAACAAAGAACCTTCCTTCAGCTTCAACGATCGTAATATCTACAAATCTATGTTCTCCACAACGTATTTGATGTACCCAACTTGAATTTACCTTATTTGCTATATCTTGAATTGTCATTTCTTTATTTTATTGATTTAATAATCTATTAACGAATACAAAGTACGTCAATACACAAAGAAATGGACTTAAACATTTTTGCAGAAGAAGTATACATTTTCGTTTCTGAAAGTATAAAGCGATATAATTCTGTTGGTCATGCTATTTGATTTCTGGAAAAATCAATTCTTCTCTTTCTAATGAGAAATTCATATGATCATACACTTTTCCTTGATTTTTATTAAATACAATGTGCTCACCGAATTGATCATTGCCCAACCAAGAAATAAAATATACACCATTATTTATCTTCGTTACATTGGTTTGGTATTCTTTCGGGTTCTCGCCATTTATACTAACTTTTGTGATATCCCCTGCCACTTGAATAACGACTTCTCCTTTTTCACTCTGATACATTATAGGCTCTTCTGCTAATTCCTTTCTAGCAGTAAAATGTTCTTCTATCAATGGTTTTTTCGTTTCAAAAATGGGTGGTAAATCAAACTTCTTAGTATTCAGGTATAATGTAAAAACCATCTCAATCATTGAAATAGGTTCTCCCTCTGGATATGTACAAGAAGTAGAAGAACCACATTTCACATTACCATGGATCATCTCAAAGTCTGCCGGACTATTTTCATCAGCATTTCCAGAACGAAGATGGGCATACACCTTTTTTGTATTAAAATTTACCACGACATTATCTCCACCGTTCTCACCAAATACCCATGAAAGAAAATAAATCCCTTCTGAAACTTTAGTAATCTTTGGTGTCACTTTTGAAACAATCCCATCAAAATAGCCTCCATAACCTTTCCACTTAATGGAATTATTATAGATGGCCAATCGAAAACTACCAAAATCAACATACTCGTAATCAATAAATTTACCCTCTAAATCTCGATACCCAGTGCCTGTAGTATTCTCTTGTGCGACATGGTCTATAATTTGGTCTTTACTCCAATTTTCTTCAGAATTTCCACAGGATATCAATAAGACAGCGATGAAAATGAAAATAGAATAAGCTTTCATTACGGGTTTATTTTAGGTGAATTAAATAATTTAATAATGTTACTAAGGTTTATCTAAATGAACAAGGTATACAACAATATCTTGTCATTGAAAGGGACACTTAATCCTTCTATTGGTTATCTGATTCTTCCTGTTTTTTTTAAATATTGAATGTCTCTTCTCAACCTTTATATTCCTATTATAGGATCAATAAGATTGACGTTGAATAGAAGTTTCCTTTATCCAATCCATAAGTTTTAGAGGATCAACAATACTCCAAGAATGAGGATGTCTTGAACCATTTTGTCTATAACCTTTATCTGTTGTGATAGAAATAGATACTTTAGTAGCAGGATTATCATTTAAAACATGATAAAATGATTCCAATATATACTGATTTGTTTCGTCTTCATTATTACATCTGTTTTCTTTCCACCATAAAGGATCTTTTTCAGTTATAATATAAATTGGAATATTGGTTACCAAATCATCTAACTTAGAATAGTCCTTACTCTTACTATCATATAAAGAATTAATGGAGTAAACGGTTTTCTCTTCTATCTTACTTTCAAGAATTGAATTAATATAACGCGACTCTTGTACTGATACTTTTGAACAATTACGTTCAATATTTTTTAAGTTAGTAGAGTATAAGTGTTGTAAATCAATTGGTGAGTCGACCACAAATACTCCTTTAAGATTAGAAACTTTATTTTCAACGAAATATTCTCCTAGAGATAAGCTAATAGTACCTCCACTAGAAAAGCCACCTAAATAGATATTTGCATCTTTGAATTGTTTAGAATGTAACTCAAGGATGGTATGCATCAATTCCTCTTTTTCATTTTTTGTTAAAAATAATCGTCGATTAAAGTTAAGATATACTACAGTAAGGTTGCTTGAAGTATGATCTGGTATTGTAAATTCTTGTTTCGTTTTTTCAGCATTCGATCCAAACCCTGGAAAAATAAAAAGTAAGTCATCTGTTTTCTTTGCTTCGGAAATGACATAAGAATATTCCTGGCCAAAAAGCACAAAAGGAAATCCAACAAATAACAGCAATAAGAACTTGAATTTTCTGAGCATTGAAATGATGTAGTAAAAATTATAATCTATTAATCGTAGAAGCTTAATACTTTTAGGTTGAAAGTAGATTGTGTCTCTGGCTTAATAATAATATTACCAAAAGAACCTTCTACTTCCGCTTCTGTATCCCAGTTTCCTTTGGTTAATTTAAACTGTGTTGGACTTTTGAGTTTTAATGTAATTGTTCTTTCGTAATCAGATAATTTTTTCATCTTAATTTTCTTAGGATTCCAATTCGCTAACTTATCCTGATTACCAGTAATGTAAAGCACATCTTTTTTATTTGGTACTGATACATTAATTGTTACTTCATACTCTTCTTGAGATAAGATGCTTTCTTGTAGAGGAAGTGTCTTATCAATATATATAGGGAGTGCTTTATTTAAACTAACAGGAAATGTAGTCCAATGATTATACTCCTCGAAGTTTCCCTTCTCAAAAATTAGATTGTCGTTGTCTTTACTTTGTAAAAATGAATATACTTTCTCTCTTGATGGTTTCCATTCTTTCCAATATCCATTGCCTTCGTCTGCATGGCTTATATATACTAATGTTGGTTTGGTGAATTTTGAGTAATCAAATTGCAATATTTCTTCTGCCACTCGCTCATTATCATAAGCAAAGTTGGGGGATATTGCTATATAATTATCAAATATGGTAGGTGTCTTTACCATTGAAGAAAGTATAAATGAAGCACTTAAAGAATGTCCTATTCCTACACTGTTTAAAGTCCTATAGTTGGCTTCAACATATGGGATTACTTCATCTTTTACATACTCATAGAAATTGTCGGCATTGCCCGAATACTTCCCATATCTTTTTTGGGCAGCTTCAGAATTAAGAACGGGTAGTAAATCATTATTTCTAGAATAATCAGTCTCTTTAATATAAGGAGATGTAATCCCAACTACGATAAAGTTTTTAGAATTTTCAGATATAAAAGACAGTATTGAAGTGGTATAATCAAATAATTCTCTATGATGAGCATCGAATACATAGATCACATTAAAATATTCATGCATTCTCCAATCATAATCTAAAGGAGTATATATTAATATTTCCCTTTCCTGATCTAAGGCTTTTGATTGAATTTTGATGTTTTCTACTCTAGCTATATTCTGTGCATGTAACGTCAAAGAGCATACGGTAAACAATAGTATTGAAGTAAGTTTAGAAATCATGGTTCTATTAAAATAGGTTAGTTATACTTTAGTAATTTTTTTGGGAAAGTCTTCAACTATGAAATCAACTATGAAATAAAAATAGTTTTACAATTAATAATACTACAGACCAAAATAGGATACTAAGTATTAAATAACTCCAACCTTGTTTGTTAAGGCTATTTCGGTCTTCTTGTTTAAAAATCGAGGAATTATGTAGGTAGAAAATTGAAAAAGGCCCTAGAAGAAATATCATCCATTTTTCAGTTAAAGAAACCGAGACATTCCTTCTTACCTTGTCTTGTTCTCTTCTTCTTGATAGACTTTTATTTTGTCTTTGTTTTTTTAGTTGATTTTGGTATTCATTTTCCATTCGAATAACGGTTCATTAGTTTATTAATCAATTATAATATGATACAGCATTTAATTTATAACATAGTTGCTTTTAGCGTATTCTGTATATATTCATGAAGTTAACAAAAAAAAATGAAGCAATTCAAAAGAAAAAAATAATAACATAGAGACAATAGAACCAATTCAATAAGAATTGAACTATTTCATGATAAGTTTGATGATTATTAGATCTATGTACTATCAAAATCTAATCACTATTATACTAAAACTAGCTAAGTTCAATAAAAAGTAAATATAGTACAATCCGTTAGCCTCTTTTTAAAAATCACATAGATTGACCAAAATGTCTAAATTCATCAATATCAGTTGTTCAATTGTCGCTTAGAGCAATTCATATTGTTTTTAATTTTAACATATGTTCACTATATTATACTTGAGTAAAGTATTTATTAAAATTAATAAGCACATATTACCCAGTCTAAATTGCATCATACAACCATTATTGTTTGTATTTAAGTTCTAGATTATTGGAACAGATTACCATTTAATTTTACCTTATGACTTCTGTTAACACCGAAGGATTTAAAGCAGAATCCTACTATCAAATGTTGGAAGAGAAAGACAAAATCCTATCGTTAATTTATGATACGGTAGGCGATGTTATCTTTGCCCTAAACGTAAACTCCACTGGAGAATACATCTTCAGTTCAGTAAACCAAAGTTTTTTAAACGCTACAGGATTAAATCGGGATCAAGTAATTGGAAAAAATGTAAAGGAAGTAATTCCTGAACCCTCCTTGTCTTTAGTATTAGGCCACTATGAAACGGCTATTCGTACCAAGTCTAGTGTAAGTTGGGAGGAGATTACACCTTATCCTACAGGGAGAAAAATAGGTGAAGTGAGAATTGCTCCAATTTTTGATCAGAATGATCGTTGTAAAATGCTTATTGGTAGTGTGCATGATATTACCGAAAGCAGAAATTACGCAAAGAAACTTGAAGACTCCATGGAAAAAGTAGCTCAAAAGAATTATGAGCTAGAACAAATGGGTTATGTCACATCACATGATTTAAGAGAACCATTAAATACTATTCAAAGTTTTTCTATGTTATTGAAAGAAGAACTTTCTGAACTTGATAACATAGGCAATTCTGAGAAATACCTGGAATTTATAAATTCAGCTACGGGAAGAATGCAAGTTCTATTGAAGGGTATGTTGGATTATAATGTAATTGGAAAACAACTTCAATTAAAAAGGTCTGATCTAAACGCCGTTGTAGATGTCGTATTGGCTGATTTAGCTGGATCAATCATGAAAGTGGAAGCCGAGGTGATTGTCCCTGAACTACCTACATTAAATGTTTATGAGACTGAACTTAGATTATTATTCCAAAACTTAATCAGTAATTCAATAAAATACAGACAACCTGATGTACCAATAAAAATTGAAATTACCTCAGAACAACTAGATGAAAAATGGAAAATTGAGGTAATCGATAACGGTATAGGTATTGAAGAAGAATATTTTGAAAGAGTATTCCATGTTTTCCAAAGACTACATAAAAAAAATGAATTTGAAGGAGCCGGTATAGGCCTATCTATTTGTAAAAAAGTAATTGATTTACATGATGGGCAAATATGGGTTGAAAAGAACCAGCCACAAGGAAGTAAGTTTTGTTTTACAATAAGTAATGAATTAGTATGAGTGAAGTGTTAGATTGTATAATGTGTATTGATGATGATGAGGCTACTAATTTTTATAATGAATCAATTATTATGAAAATGGATGTCATCAAAAACCATTTGATATATGAAGATGCAGAAAAGGCTCTAGAATATCTATCACACCCTGTTGATTCTATTAAGGTACCTGATTTAATATTACTTGATATTAATATGCCTAGAGTTAACGGATGGGATTTCTTGGATCGATATATTATAAATGGTTTTGATAAGAAGTTTGACCAAACAAAAATAATAGTACTCACCACCTCTTCTAACCCTTCAGATATCCTTCGGGCTGACTCCTATTTTTGTGTGACCGGTCTTGAAAATAAGATTTTAAATGCCACCAAAATTAAAAATATTCTAACCAATCATTTCGGAATATCTTTCGAAAATGTTCATTAAATCAGAACTTTTATTGTTCCATATATTAGTTTTTCGTTTTCAATAAAATGCTAAACGGAAACATGAGTTGACTTTTCATGTTTCCTGTTTAGCATTATTTTTTTATTCTAACTCTTTTAACTTATACGCATATATATACCCATTTGAGTCACCAAAATAGATAACCTGATTGTCTACTATAGGTGTAGAAAGTATAGCACCTAAGCTTAGGATTTTCTCTTCTGCTTCTTTATAGTTATCGTCATATAAGTTAAACCCATCGACAAACTCATCTTTTTTGTTATACACATTAAAGTAATTATTTTCACTACCATGCGTTTGAAAGACTTGACTTAATTCTTCGTCACCAATATTAAACTTATAGAGCTTTCCATTAAAACAACCAAAATAAATATCGCCATCATAGAAAATGGCCTTACCATATACTCTCATGTTTAATGGTAAAGAATATTTATCATAACCATTTGATGCATTTAGTCCACAGAAACGATGAGAATCTGAAGTTCCGAAGTAAACAATATCATCTACAATCAGAGGTTCTGCAACTACCCAACTGCCCTTCTCTTTTCTATTCCACATTCCCCTGCCAGTTTCGATATTTAGAGAATAGATATTATAATCCCTACTACCAAAAATGATTGAGTTCTTATAAATTGTTGCTCCTTTCTGAATTTCACCGTTTGGAAAATATTCATCACCAATGGTTTTAAACTTCCAGATCAGTTCCCCATTCTCTACATTTAGGGCATAAAAGAACCCGTCAAAGCTTCCTATAAATACTTTGTGCTGATAGACTAGAGGATTCGCATGAATAATTCCTCCCGTTTTATGCTTCCAAATTAATTCCCCATTGTTAGGGTTTAAGGTATAAAGATGACCATCTCCACTTCCGATAAATAGTTTATCCTCTGATAGAGTTGGAGAAGAAAGGTAATAATCCCATATGTCTTTTCTTTTTTCCCCTTCAGTAGCAAATCGCCAAATCAGTTGTCCTGTTTTTTTATTGACAGAATAAATGAACCCATCAGTACTGTTGAAAATTACGGACTCCTTATAAACTAAAGGTTGAGATTTCAGTTCTCCTTTAGTTCGGTATTTCCAAAGCAATTGACCATTAGATTTATCTAATGCATAAAAGCTAGAATCATTACTCCCAATAAATAGAACGTTGTTATCAATTACAGGTGATGAATATACTCCCTGACTGAGTTTATACTCCCATACTAAAGAAGTTTGCCCATATAATACTGAAGAGTAGATAGTGATGATTAAAATTGAAAAAAGACTTTTCATTTAATGATAGTTGAATTTATATATTAAACATGAAACATTCCATTGACATATTGTAGTAGTAGATTTTATAGCCAAGAAATGTTTATTTCAATGTAAATATATCAATTCTCGAATAATAACTAATTTAGTTTTTGGTCTGCCAAAACATATTTATCAAAATCTTCAACCATACTTAATAGGTATAAAAATACCAATGAATAATGATCATATCCTTCATACTTTTTAAGATAAGTTTCCCCACCATTTTCTCTTAACGTATTAACAGCAACTTCAACATTATCTGGATAATAAACTATCCTATCTTTTGTTCCATGATGGAAATATATTGGTGCTTTTGGAGTCCAACCATCATGTAAACTATTTTCTTCAAATTTCTTAAAAAGGGATTTTCTATTTTTTCCTCTTACAAATCTGAAATTTTTTGAAGGTCTGTTACTTGGTCTTTTATTTAGAACATCATATTGATCATTGACAGTATACTTAAATATCTTATCATTTGGTATTGGGGAATCATCTGCATATTGATTCATTGAATATAATGTCCATATTATTACATTTAAACTACCTCCCCAATCCTTTCTCACATAAGGGAGCAATTTGATAAACTTTTTAGAATAATATGAAATATTGTAAAAACCTGCTAATGGAGCATTAGCGGTTACTTTAATATCATCAATATAGTCTTTCTCTATTAACTTTTGAGTTGCAACAGCTGCTGCTCCACCCTCTGACCATCCAGATAAAAACAATTGATCGTTAAGTTCAACATTTAATTCTAAACAAAGTTGTCGTGTGGCTAATATCATATCAACAGATTGTTCTGCTAATCTATTGTTAACGGAGTATGTATGTTCGTATCCAGATGTTACACCATAACCGATATAATCTGGCATACTAACGACGTACCCGTAACTTCCTAAATAGTTACCAAAAAGCCTTGCACCGTACTGTGCTTTATATTCAGTAACCATCTTTCCATCATATAATGAAGGGGCATCCAAGCTTCCTCCACCTTTTCCTTTAGGATAAGGAAATATTGTTCCATGATGAAATTGTAAATGCCTTAATGCTCCTCTTAATTTTGGTATTATAACTAATCCAGAAAGTTCAATAATCTTACCTTTAAAGGTAGAGTTGTAGACTATTTTATATAAATCAATATCATATTTTGGTAAGTGAGTAATATCTCCTTCTCGCTCTTCTAACTCAGGGAAATGTTCATTTATTTCATTTGCTTTTAACTCGTTGATCCATTTATAAGAAATTAAATCCCCTCTATTTATTTTGTTTGATTTAGATTGAACTTCTTGTGATAAAACAGAAGAGTTAAGTCCAACAAATAGAAAAAAGAAAACAAGTAAAACTTTATTAGTTGAGTTTGGGAATAGTATTAACATTATTAAGTTTATCTATGATGAAAAATATTATTGTCAGTTTTATTTTCAACAATATTAGAACTTAGTAATATTGAAAACCAATTATTTATAAATTACTTTTTATGAAATCAGAAAGATATTTTATTAAAAATAAAGAAGATAGTTGTCTTAATACCTTTACAATAGATAGAGAGTAAAATAACCTAAACAGATTTTTTGAATTATATACTTATCTACAATAACTATAGTTCTTTTTTATAATAATAA
This sequence comes from Flammeovirga agarivorans, assembly GCF_012641475.1. NCBI lineage: Bacteria > Pseudomonadati > Bacteroidota > Cytophagia > Cytophagales > Flammeovirgaceae > Flammeovirga > Flammeovirga agarivorans. The sequence continues at coordinate 118,111 of NZ_JABAIL010000013.1, forward strand.
ATTAATCCAGGTTGTGTTTGATAAGGTCCTTGATAATTTATTTCAACTATATATTTGTCGGATTTAGCTGATACGTAAAGATGATTATCTTTATCAAAATATAGATTATTTAAGCCATATTTTACAGGAAGGTCTACTAATTCCCAATGTAATCCAATATGCTTTTCAATATCAGAATAATTGATTTCGTAGGTGTTTGCAGAAATCCAATTTAGATCGTGATTTAATCTATAAACTGTTCCATTTTTTGAAGTTGCAATGCCAATTGGACTTTCTAATTCAAAATAATTACTTGTCTCATCTTTCTCCCATGTTTTTCCAAAATCTGTAGTAAAGTAATAACCATTTTTTGAAAATTGTTGATTTCTTATTGATGGTGGTCCAAGATAATCTTTTATAGTTGTCAGCTGCATTGCAAAAATAGTATCATTTCTATCTACTAAATCATAAATAGGACCTTGAAAATTCTTTGATAAAATCCAAGTATTACCACTGTCTGTCGAATAATATGCATTTGTCCAAGTAGTTACTAATAAAGTATCTGAAAGACTACCAGCGATACCAAATGCCTCTCTCCCATCTGGAATAGGAATTTCAATCCAATTCTCAAATTCTCTTTGCTTTAAATCAGAACCACTTGGATTAATTTGATTACATGAAAAAAATAATAATAGAAAGAGCAATAAAATTGGAGAAATAGTTTTCATTTTTAATTAAGTTCTTGGTTTTGAGTCTAGTTAAATAATAACGGTAAATATATATTCCTAATTAATAAGATCAATACTTTTCGAAAAAATTTCTACATTTTACAATTACCCTCCCTATTATTAGATAAGTGACGCTAGACTTGAATTTATGCATAAGTCTTTAAAGTCATAACAAAAAAAACAGCGATTTTGGAGTTTAGCCCAGAATCTCTGTTTTCTAATTATTAGTATTTTAATAATATATTACTACTAATACCAAAGACGATCAAACACAAATTTTATTCTCTATAAATTACTTTTGATGTTTTTCTATAGTTTCAAAAACTAAAGGCTGATTAAACTTCTTAATGATCTGATCAAAATATCTTTTTACTTGTGCATATTCGCTTGGTTGGTATTTTGTCTTCTTAAAACTATAGCTTCCTTTGGTTACAATAATATTATCTTTAACCGTATAAAGTAAATTTATATTCACGAGTGAATTTTCAAATTGGTAATTCGGTGGAAGTTCGACTAAAGATAAATTACTTGGAATTTCTAAAGTCGATTCAAACTCTTGATTCCTTTTATAAATAAAATCAACTAGGTGCTTTCTTTCCTTTTGAGTAAAATAATTCTCGGTAATCGGTAAGTTTAATAAAGGCTTTATTACAACATTATTTGCTACAATCTCCGATTCTAAGTTTGTCTTTAAGTGTATTGAATGAGGAATATTCACCTTTTTATAATCAGATGCTCTTACATTTATTATTTCTCCACCCAATTCTTTCGAAAAGAACTCTTTTATTTTACCCTCATCGTTTTGAAATAATTGACGTGTCAGATAAGAATTGTAACCCGTATTAAGAATGGAAATATTACCAGACCCATTAAAAGAGTTATCGATTTTTAATTGAATAATATGCTTCTCTAGAGCAGAAACATTATTCTCTAAACTAACCCATTTTGTTTCTTCATTATCATCGACAATGATACCTTTTTCATGAATACATTTTAAAGGAAGCCTGTTGTAAGGCAATAAAACATCTGTACCGTCTGACATAAAAGGTGATTCAATATTTAAAAAGGCAATGACATAATTAGTTGAATGGTCAAATGGATATTTACTTATTAATTTACCATTTTGTCTTGTGCTTAAAATCAACGGTTTAGTTTCTACTCCTGCTTCGTTTAGTAGAGCAATCATAAATAAATTGATATCAGCACTATTACCTTCCTTATGGTTATAAAAGCTCTTAGGTGATTGAGAAGCATATTTTCCATTATAGCCATTCCATTCAAAATTGTTTTTCACATACTTTATAATGGTTTTTGCCTTATCGCGGTCAGATTGAGAGCTTATATTCAATTCAGTAGCCAATATCTTTTTTGCAATCTTTGAACTACCTTTTATGTATTTTCCAAAGTTATCATTTTTCAAAAGCAATTCATTCAATTCTGTCCATGTGGTCATAAATGAAATCGATCCACCTGTTGGTTGATTAAACTTAGATAATTGAAAGTTAATTTTAATCAGGTAATCATTAATAGATGATATAAAAGATTCATCTACAAAGGCAGGAACATCTTTTAATACATAAGTATGTAATTGATCGTAAAACTCTAAACCACCACTAACATTTTGCCCATATACTTTTGCAACACCACCCCATTCTCTCGTTTTTCTAGATCTAACGGAATTTCTATAATCAAACCTCGAAATACCTTGTAATTGAAAAACGTATTCATAGAATGGAATTAAACTGACATTGTATTCACTATAAATCGTTGGAATCCTACTCTGAAACTCCCAATTAGGTAAATTAAACTTAAAAGGTGTTTCCAATTTGTAAGTATATTCCAGAATTGACCCATCCTGTACATTAGGAAAAACGAATTTTTTACATCGCCAACGAGAATTTATTTTTTCTTCATAAACTGATGAAGCATCCAACTCTTTTTTTGTTTGTATACCATTATTATAGTTGTAAGTAACTGCTTTTATGGATTTTACTTTTTCAGATTTTCCATCATCATTTATATAATAGAAAATAGATACTTCTGCATTTTTTGTATCCGTCTTATCAAATATTTTAAGTCTTTTATGACGTGTAAAACGGATATCATATCCCCCATGATTGTCATAAAAATAGGATTCCCCTTTATCAAAAAGAATAACAGCTTTTGCATCTTTATCTTTTTGATAAATTTTCATATCAATTTCCTCCTTAGAAATTTCGCCAAATTTAATTTTCTTAGTTTGCCCAAATGAAAATTGAGTAAAAAGTAACGTAATGATAAATAGATATTTCATTTTAAAATAATTGCTGATTTTTTCTTGTAGTTTTTTATTTGAGAAATGAATTTATAGAATTCAGAGTATTCTTCAAGATTGATCTTATTGTCATAGAAAAGTAGCTTTTCTGTAATAGTGAGGTGACCTTCGTTTAAAAGAAACTTGGCTTTATATATCCCAAAGTTATTTTCTATAATTATATTTTTAGGAATAGTAATTTCTTTCTTCTCAGAAAAATTGAAATATAATTCACTTATATGTTGTTCATTTATGGGATAGTTTATTGAAACATTAGTTTCTCTGAAGCTTGGTTTTTCAAAATCCGGAATGGTCAGCTTTAAAGGTTGAATTACTTGAAGGTTTCCTATTTTTCTAATTACTGAAGTAGATATTCCAGTAAGACTTACTTTTAAAAAAGTACTGTCTCTATTGTTATCAATAATCACTTGATTTTTTATTATAAAATCCTTCATGTCAACATGATTCCTAGCCATTTCTTCTATAAAATTACCTCCATCTTTGAATATTGAATACCTACTCTTCTCAAACTTTTCTCCTCTAAGTGTGATATTCACTTTAATATTTGAAGAATCATTTTCAGAGATCATATAATCAAAGTTCTTTTCTACTAAAACATCATTAATAGTTAATTTTGGAAGGTGAACTAAATGGCTATCTTCTCCATCAACTACTAATGCTTTCCGGTCTTGAGTAAATGTTCCTATATAATTGAAAGGAAGACAATTCGATGTATTTTCTAACCAAATCGTATCAGATTCTATTGGAACCATAAGGATAACATGATTAAACTGTTGACTTGGTAAATTAATATCAATTGGTTTTTTCTGTACTCCTGCCTTAACAAGTGTATAAAAAGATTCTATACCAACAGATTGAAGCATACCTTTCATATAAGTCGTTAATGCTTTACAATCTCCATACTTCTTTTCACAAACATAAGAAGCCGGATAGCTTTTCAAGCCTCCAGCATCAATAGAAACATTTATATACTTTGTATGATCTTGTAAGTAATGATAAATTGTTTTAATTATCTCTTCTTTAGTATTTAGACCATTAATCAGGTTCTCTATTTTTTCTTTTTCGTTAGATGTGATATTTGTAGAACCACTGTTTAATTGGTCCATCCAAGTACCAAAAGATGACCATGACTCAGTTGAACCATGAATAGCATAAATAAATTCTTTTGGTATTAATTTGACTTGAGGAAATACTGGCCTTGATGATAATAACTCATTCTGTTTTGGGTATTTTACATGAAAAGCATCCCATTTCAAAATAGAATTAGATTGTGATTTGGAATGAAAATAAGTTAACTCATCAGATGACTTTTTTTGAAAATCAAAGTTCAAACGTAAATGAACTTCTAATGAACTATGGACTGTAAAAGCCTCTTGATCATAAATAGGCCTCCAAAAAGCGTAATACAAATATTCCTTTTCTACTTGAGTATAAGAATATTCTATAGTATATGGATATTGATTCCAGAATAAATCAAAACCCGTTATTATATCGTCTTGATAGAAAGCCTGATTAGATTGTGCATGTCTACTGAAAACTTCATTCTTTTTGAGTTTTCTTACCACCTTCCCATCTTGATCCAAAACCTTAGCATAATCAAAGCTAAAATCTTGTTTTGATGTATGTCTAATTTCTACATGTGAAAGGTAATTTTCATCTTTATTATTAATCTGTAGAATTACTTTTCTTCTTATTGATTTCTTTCTATCTGCATTTATTGAAATAAATGTAGCATCATCCAAAACTTGAGTAAACGACTGTAAGGATGAAAGTAAAAGTAATAGAAGTAAAAAGTAAGCTTTAATGAATTGAATTGTCAAAGTTAAGTTTGTCTTTTTAGCAATTGCATAAATTCATCTAAATTGAATCTAATTATACATAGTTTGCATTAGTTAATTTTGGTTTCAGCTCACAAGTTAATTTATTTTTTGAAATATAAATATTTAGGCACACCTAAAAAGGTTAAGAGAATTAGTATTTGATTATTCATTTATTTGAGATGTTTGTTTTACTCAATAAGTAATCTCTAAACTTAAAGAAAGGATTTATAGGTATAGAGTTATAATTTTTATAGTAGTATAAACTTCATTATCTACCTTTTTAAAATATGTTTCCAGAATGGGGGTTTATTCTTTTCAGGTTCTAAAAAGATAGACTTAATTCCAGTATCTGACACCTTAACTATCTTTTTTCTACGTTTCTTTACGATAAAACCTTTATACCCCTGAAGGTTTGAATTTATCATTTCATATTTCCCAAGTTCAAACATTGTATTGAGAATAATTACACCGTCATTATTCTCATCATAAATCTCAACGGGAAGAGGTTGAAAACTAGGTAAGGTTTTAATAAACCTCGAAAAAAAATAGGGGTCAAGTTCTCCAAATTCTTCACCATATATTAATGGAACTTCTATTTCTTGTTTGGTTTCCCTATTCTAAAAAAAGCAATGATAACCATGAAAGAAATAGTTCTAATTTCCCAATTTCCCTTTAGGCTTATGATTTGTATTACCATTATACACATTAAGTTGAGATAAAGGAAAACCCTCTAAATCTGGAATATTATTTTAGGACTAGTCAACTTATTGATCAATTTTTCTCTAAGTATTCCATATGCTTGTGCACATTTCTCGAAAAAATCTTGATGATTAGAAACCTCTTCTGATGATATTAATCTTTTCATTTATCCACAACAGTAAAGCTAGATAGAATAAGCAATTGAGTATATTAAAATTTAGTTTTTATTATTAACAGTTTTATATAATTCTTCAATTGATACCCATTCTTTATTTTTGATTTCATCAATTGTAAAACCAGGTTGAATTTGGCCTCCTAATACAAATATCACAAGCATTATTTTTTGGTTTTCCAAGTACGTTGTCTCACCATCTCTAATTATTTTATGTTCTGTTGAGCAGTAAATTATTAAATCATTATTTTAGTCCTTGTACATATACTCCTTGTATCCCATGGGTACCCCCAATAATGTTTTTCATTATGGGTGATTATAGGATTAAAATAAAAAAGTAATCTTTGTTCACCTGTTTTCATATTCAGGTTGTAGATTGCATAATCTATTCCATCCGAAAAGTCACTTGCTAAATATAACTTAGGCTTTACGTCCTGGTCTAGATTTATAAAACCCATAAAATAATAATCTTGAACAAATCTTGATTTTTTATTGAACAGCAAAAAATCAGATGTCAACCATGTTTCTTTGATTTTACCTACATTATCCATTTTTGACTGAATTATATAGTCTTTTTTAGAATCTCCTGTGAAATCTACATGATAAACCTGATCAATTTCCCCTATTACTTTAGTGTTTATCTCTTAAGGATAATCAGTTAGTGTATCCAAGGTTATAAAAGACTGAACATAGATAAATCCAGAAGAAAGTAGAACAAATATTAAGTGAAGTATTTTCATTATAAGTTTAATTGTGTACAACGATATTGCTATCAAATGGTAAAAGATGACAAGAAGTATTTAATATGAAATTATTGAGTGGCTATTCTTTTTCCTTTACAAATTTATAAGTATTAAGCAATTCGGTGTAATTAGACGAAATACCAAGTGTTTCATCAAAATCACTACCGCATTTCCTTTTATCAAGTACTTCACCTTCTGTTCCCAAGAGACTATACTTAATATCAATCAGTTCGAAAGCAGAATTATAAAAACGAACAATTGTCTGATGTGCATCACTATGATTACAAACAGAGTTCATGTGTTGTTCAATAGCGAATGTCCTTCCATATTTGTCAAAAAAATAAGTCTGTATGATTTCAAAAGGTTTATCAGAGTATCTGTCAACTATAAATTCCTCTAGATAAATTACCTGATTAATTTTATTCCTTCCAATTATCAAATCTGTTTCTGATGTGAACTCCCCATTATATTTATTCGCTAAATATCTTTCTTTTGATAATTGAACATTCAACTTTTCTTCAGAAATGATTTCATACATTGAATTAAGCCTCAATATTAAATCTGGTTCCGGAGTAATATCACGTTCAGCTTTTTGTAAATGGCCAGAATCATAAAGACGACATTTCTCGTTTTGACAACTAAAAATTACCAAAACAAGCATAAGAAGTAAGACAAAAAGTGTTTTCATTTTATATTAAGATTTAAAAAAGTAGCAACCCCATAAGGTTCTCTTGACAGAGAATAGTAGTAAAAGCCTTTCGAAATAGTAATGTTAGAATTATTTTCATCAATTTTTTCACTACGCTTTGTTGCCATTGTTATACCAGTAAGCATTTATTATTCTTTAGGTTTGGTATAAGTCACAATATCGATTCCAATTCCATTGGGGTCTTTAATTGCAAAATGCCTGTCACCCCAAGGCTCATCTCGTATTTCAACTTCAATTTGCACTCCTTTACTTTTTAGGTCATTATAGACTTCATCTATATTCTCAACTTCAATCGTAAAGTATACTCCTTTCCCACTGAATTCAGATTGGAAAATGTATTTTTGACTTGGATGATTTGGTTGTAAGAAACTGATTTCTGAAGATTGATTGGGTGTGTGAAGCAATAGGTAAAATTCGTTTTCAAAACTTACTCCAAAGTCCAAAACCTCGATATAAAACTTCTTAGTTTCCTGTAATTTTTCAGTGATTATTCCTGCGTTAAGTTTCATCTTATTTGTTGATTGTGCATTTGTCCAACCTACTGAAAGAACAAACACAGTCATTAATATTACTCTCATTGTCTATAATCTTGTTGATACAAATTTAGGTTGACAATAAGCCGAGGAATTGTAAAAATCGGACAAACTTAACGGAAAGCTTCGGAAGGTGTTACTCCATAAAATGTTTTAAAACTTTTAATGAAATGAGCTTGATCAAAAAAACCAACATCAAAGTAGAGTTTGTTTTCTTTTAGGCTTTGTTTTGTAGGTTTTGTATTAAGAATATGTTGAAAACGCACAACATTACTAAATGATTTTGGAGTTGTACCGATATAAAAGTTGAAAATTCTGCGAAGTTGTCTCGGACTTAATCCTATAGTAAGGTCTTTTTCGGTATCCAAAAATCCACGACACTTGAATATTAAATTTAACGCATCTAAAAATCGGTGGTCGTAAACAATACATTGTTTCTGTGAGAGTCCAAGTAGTTTTTCATTCAGGATTTTTGTGATATTTCCAAATGATTCCTCTGGTTTAATTTCTGAAGTAATCCATTTTGAAAAGTCAGGTAAAATACTATTTAGTTCTTGAGATTGATTGCTTACAGATTTGGCATCCACTCCGAACAAATGTGTGAATGCAGAAGGTAAAAACCGTATACCGATATAATTAAATTCTTTCCCAATTGGAAACTGAACAAACTTTCTACAAAATCCCATCACAAAGTTTTCAATTGGTTTTTTGTGATCAAAAAATATGTCAATACAACCATCAGAAACTACTCGATAATTATAGTCGTTTTCTAAATATTTCTGCGTTTTAAGTTGCCAAAAACAATAAATGAAATCCTCAATTTCTTTTTTGGGCTGGGTTTCATGATAACATATTTCGTTATCATCAACCGAAACTGTTGGCTGTATAGGTTTATAGTATTTTCTTATGGATTTCAATTCATTCACTTCGCTTTTTTTATTATTCACAACGATGTATTAAATGAGGATGTGTCAGCTAATATGATGATGTTTTTTATTTTTCGATTTCAAAATGATTTAATCATTCTTTATCATTTACAAAATATGTTTTAAGATAAATCTCATTCCAGCAAAAGGGTTTATATGTATTTTTCCATTCAGATCTCGACAAGCTTTTAAGAATTTTGGATAATGTTGTCTTATAAAATTAATAATTGTTTTCTATATCAATCTCATATAGTCAATCATTTTGTTACCGAAACGAAATTATTAACCTAATGAGAAGATACCTCACTTGGAGGTGAAGTTTTAGCTGTAATTAAAAAAAATCCATCAAAGCCAAATTAGTCATTTTCTGAAGAATCATGGTTACTTTATTCATAATAAAAGCCTGAATCAAAAGAACCTGTAAATGAATCTATTATATTCATATTAGTAAATATAGGCAATGTCATAACCTCATAAAGGATTTCAAAAACTATAGTATATTCTGAAGAATCCTTTATAGTTGAACCTTTAATGAAAGTAGAAAAATTTGAATTAAGCTTTTCTATTAATTCTGCATTGAAATTATTTAATAGAAAAATATTTGAGCCTATATCTTTAAGAATTTCATAAATACCTTTTTCGTTAAAATCAGGAGAAATTAATTGTTGATTATAATAATTTAAACTTAGTTTGAGTTCACTTTTTAATTTTCTTCCCTTAGAATTTAAAAAAAATATATTAAAGTCTTTAAAACTTAATGTTTGATGGAATATATCGAGTAATTTAAATTCTTCATTAAGTTGTATCGCTTTATATCCTTGACCATTTCCACATAATGGTAATATTTCTTTGATTAATTTCCTTAATTGTATTCTTCTATTCTCTAATTTAAATGGTTCTAGGAAGATATTTTGATGAATGTTATAGATATATTCATCGTATTTTTTACCTCTTGATACATAGATAAATAAACTTTCTTGCCAGCTTTTTGGATGTGGGAGTTTCCACTCTTGTTCTAACATTAAAATTTCCTTAAAAAATAGATCAAATAAGGCAAATTTTAATAAATCCGTATTTTTTGATTTAATAGGATTTAATATCATATGTGTTTGAGCAGGTGTTAACTCTTGAAGGATCATTTGATTTTTCTTTTAGTTAATACAAGTTTTATATAAAATTTTAGAAGTTTTGAAACAATATAGAGTCTTTTGAGCACTTATCGTATTCTTTGGATTGATGTACTCAACCTAGAATAAAGTAGTTACAGTTTTGCAACCACGCTAGCTATGTTTTTTTTAATGTTGTTGTATTTAGTTCTTTTTATCCAAGTATTCTTGGATTTGTAATAACCTAATAGACCATGATTTAGCCATTTTCATTCCTTCATTATCAGCTTCAAATTCATTATTGATTAACCATTTCATTGCTGATTTTACTTTTTGGCTTTGTTCTTTAATAAAAGCATTGGATCCTAATTTGGAGGTGTTATCTAGATTGACATAACCTCTTATTTCAAAAGAGTCATCTAATACATCCATCATGTTTTGTGGGAATTGATTGTCATATGCATTGAGTACAACTAATAATTGTGGACTAGCCCATGTTCCAACTCTTATTCTTGCTCTAATAAGAGAAAATACTTCTTCTGTTCTAAATTTAATATCCATAATTAGAATTACAACGACTAAAACATGAACTCTCCAATTTCCTGAATTTAACATTGTAAAAAGCCCTTTCGTTGTATCAATTAATGAATTATTATCTAATATAGTCCTGATGACACTAAGAGCATTTACCATACTCATGTCATCATCATTAGTGAAATCGTCAGATAGATCAGAAATTATTAAATGAAGTGGATGTTTTTCCCAAAAAGGGATCGAAAACACCAAAAGTCGATTTTTTCATAATTGCATTGACGTAAATGCTAAACTTATGTCAGCGGGTGCGTCACCTGATATATGGAAGTTAGCTGATTTTGTGGGTAGTTTATTCATTTTTTCTTAACATTTTTGGTATCTAATATCTCATATACATAGATTCTATTTTACCATTTGGCAAGAAAACAGTATATAATGTATGCCCTTCATCAAATACTTCATCCGTTCCATATTTTTTTGGTTTCATATTTCACTTTTCACCATTATAAATTTCATATTTCAGTTCAATTATATCTTCATGATTTTCATCTATTATTCCATTTGAGATAAATATTTAGCTGATCTCCCCTTTTGTGAGATTGATATGAATTGATTCTTTATAAAAATTTGTATTAAATATGTAGACAACCCAAACAAATATAGTCATAGTCTTCTTTGAGAAGAATAACCTCATTAACATTATTTTTATTAGTTCATCTAACTTCTCTAAATAGTATCGACTTCTGACTACTTTTTGGTTTTCTAATTCCGTGAATATTGAAGAACTATTAAAGGGAGATGAAATTAAGGATTTATATTGACTATCATCTATTTTTCATTTAAGCTAGACAAATATTCTTTTTTATTTTTAGAATTATTTAATCTATTCTTTGCCTCATCTAACGATATAATATCAATAGTATTATTAATATTTTTTGATTCTATTTTTGTTTTATGCTGTGCTATACAGAATGATATATTAATACAGAAAAAAGAAAGATAAAATTAATTTCATGAAATATATATTATTACCCACAACATCATGACTAAACTACGTGTAAGGGTGCGTTACCCGTGACTTGCTGTTTTAGCTGTTATTGGGGGTTGTTTTTATTCTTCGATCTTAAAATGATTTAACCATTCTTTCTCAGTTTTAAAATCTCCATTTTTATCCCTTTCCATAAAGATTACGTTCTGTTTTTTATCTATTAGTAGCGTATCTGGAATAAAGTCATTGTCGTATGGTTTTGGATTAAAAATTATTAAATCATTTTCAATTTTATACTTACCATATATAGTTTCTGAATATCCCATAAACCCATTTATTTGATTTTCTACTGTATTATCTTTTCTAAAAATAAGACGATAATAATAAAGATCATGTTTCAGGACAGCGGTCATAATTGACTCCGATTTGAAAATTTCAGAGTGACAAAGATTAATTGTCAGAATTGAAAATAGTATTGTACCATGTGCAATCAACTTGATTTTACTAGTTTGATTACCTTTCCTTATTAATTCAAAAATTGTGTCAAAAATTGAAAAACTATATAGAAGTAATATTGGTATTATAATTAATCCGTACGAAAGCATCCAAATAAATATACCACCAAAAAAATCAGACACAATCCAAGCAATTAATCCTATTGATGAAATAATGGCCACAACTTCTTTATTAGAAATTTTTGTATTTATCATTCCAGTTTTCACTTCTTAGTTTCTTTAATTGCCTACAACGTAATGGCTAAACTACGTGTGAGGATGTGTCACCCGACACATGGAGTTTTAGCTGTTGTTGTGCACTGGTTATTTTTTACTAATAGGTTGATAATAAGATTTATATTTCTTACTTGTTAGTTTTGCCCTGTACTTTCTACTGTCTAATTTATTATTTAAGAGTCTATATAACTTTCCATTTTTAAAATATAATATTGTCAGAGGTTGTTTCCTATTCTGTCCACCGCCGGAAATTGATGACGTTACATACTCTAAATTTATATTCTATCTATTTTCTCATCAGTTGACAATACAAGTGAATCCTTTAAAAAAGTATTTTCTGAATTTAAAATTGTCAATGTGTCCATAATTAATGAAGATGTTAGATAAATTGTATCTCTATAAATTTTCCATTTGCCAATTGTCCAACTGCTTGCTAAATCAATACACCAAGTATGTTTAAATGTTGAATCTCTAAGAAATTCAATTTTTTCTCCAAAAATATTACAGTATGTACCCTCAATCTTTCGCTGACTAAAACAATTTGTTTGAAACAGAAATGCAAATATGAATACTAGTATTATGTATTGGACTTTCATAAAATCAAATATTATTTCTTAAATCCCTTAAGTTTTAAATCTGTATGTTTCTAAATTTTGTATTAACTACTTACATACAAAAGGTTAAGTAAGTAGCTTTATAATATCATCAAGTATAAATTTTTATTGTTTAGTATTTTATATATGATGATTCTCTTAAACTTGTGCACAACGTAATGGCTAAACTACGACCAGCGGGCGTGTCGACCGATGGATGGAGATTAGCTAATGTTGTAAATAGTTTGTAAATTTTCTAATCCCCATTCGAGGAGTACAATCCCTGCTTTTCCGTCTAAACTATATATTTTATCGATTTCCTGATTATCCTTATTCGACTTAATATATTTGGTTAAGTTAGACATTTGTACTGATCCATAAATTACTTCAAATTCTGGTACAGGAACTACAAGGTTCTCCCATTCAGCATAACATAACCAAAGCCAAGTTCTGTAATAAATTCGTTCTACTTCCAAAAGGTTGTCAAATTTGTCATCCCAATGGTTAGGTTGAATTTGAAAGCAGTATTTTTCTTCAATATACCTTGATATGAGGTAGAGTTTCTCTTCATTTTTAATTTTGGAGTTAATAAGTTTCTCTTTTGTTGCTGTATTGAATTCAAGCATTTTGATTTTGAACTTTTTATTACATGAATACCAAATTAAATATTGTCTAATTTAAAAATTTAGAAAACTTATCTAAGGTGGGAGAATTACTTACAACGTATATGCTAAACTACGTGTGAGGGTGAGTCACCCGACACATGGAGTTTAGTTGATGTTACACAACGTTACA